>CAYTGJ010000035.1:12600-33857 GCA_964437245.1 uncultured Chitinophagaceae bacterium | reverse complement strand
TATCTTACATTCTGGGATTGCAGGGGGGTCAGGTACTGGACAAAGGATGCCAGATCTATGCAAAGTACTCCGGAAAACTACCGGTTGATGAAGGCCGGAGCCTGCTTGTATAAAGAATCGCACGTGGCCAATGTGGTCATTAATTTTTTTATGAAATTAAATCCTCCCAGTATCCCTTCAAAGTTTTTTGTGAGTCAGATAAGGGCTATTGCCTGGCTGAAGAGCCTGGATTTATAATATTATTAGGGAAGAAAAAAGAGAATGAAAGACCGTAAAGGTTTTTGTCTGTAATCCTTTACGGCCTTTTCTGCCGGGTTAACTTATGACATAAGCATTGGCAACCCATTGATAAATAAATATTCCGATCAGGTATACTAATCCGATCTCGTAATAGTGTGGAGACCCCAGCAATGCCAGGCATACGGAAACGGCACCGGCTCCTGCCAGTGCAATGGTATACCATCGCAGGATTGTTCGCCCTTTGGAAGAGGTGGCATCAAACATAGACGAAAACGGCAGCATCATAGTACCCCCATAAATGGCCAGAAGGAGAAACGGTAAGAAACCTGTGATCAGATAAAGGATCGTACCTGTAATCCCCGTCAGCAGAGCGATCCCCACAAAATTGGAACTCTGAAGTTCCTCTTTGCTGAGTGCATAGCGCCCGTAGGTATTAAGCCGGAGAAACAAATTGGAGATCGGACGTATGAGCCAGGTAGAGAAGGCAAAGACTGTGTAGAGCACAATGATCGGTGTGATGAATGGACTCAGTGCAGGATAGCTTTCAGCAAGCGCCCGCAGAATTCTGCTTCCGAAAAAAAATCCCAGCACGATGATCCATTGCATATTCCCTTTCATGTTTGCGATCCAGAATGCATACTTTAGAAAAATCCTGTAGATCCAGAATCTTGCTTTGAGGGCTTCTACCATGCCGGCTTTTGCATATTCGTTGGTAGGATTGGACTGGAGTGATTTCTTAAAGTGGTCCAGAGCTTTTTGCTGGTCTCCCTTTTCGAGCAGCCCCCAGGCAAGGTTAGCATGAGTATACGAGTTATCCGGATCGTAGTATAGTGCTTCCCGGATCGTTTCGTAGGATTCGTCTTTTTTATCAAGCTTGATCAGGGCGGTGGAGCGCATGTTCAGGCATTGCAGGTTGTCAGGTTCAATTCCCAGGCCAGTGTTGGCATACTCGAGTGCTTGCTGCCAGTTTTTCCGGCTCATCTCGATGTGTGCCATCATCCCGTAAAATTCTGCTATGTTCGGATCAAGAGCGATCGCTTCCTGGGCGGATTTTTCTGCCTCGCTGATATTATCCTGGTTCAGCAGAATACTCGCTTTGATATAATGAAGAAAACCGGAACCCGGATGAACGGCAATCGCAGCATGGATATGTTCCAGGGCTGTCGCATAATCACCCGTCTGGTTTTTGACTATTGCCAGCAGGCTGTGTGCCTCTTCGTTGGAAGGTTGTATCGTGAGTACCTGATAGAGTTCTTTTTCCGCTTCTTTAAAACGCTTTTGCTCGATGAGCAGATGAGCTCTTTGTATGGATTGGTCAATCATTTTTTTATGTTAAGGTATTTCAGGATGTCGTCGTAGAGTCCGGACTCGTTGGAATAAAGCGCATAGTTCCGGGCGGTGGTAAACCATTCTTTGGTAGAAGGGATTACTTTTTGAGCGGCCTGCAGCAGGTCTTTGGTGCTGATTGGTTCCGGAACTCCTGTTTTAAAGGATTCCCGCAGTTTCTCTTCTACTGCTATGTCGATCAGCGCCTGTATATCGGCTCCGGAAAAGTCTTTCAGGTTTCGTGCGATAGTGCTGTAGTCTATTTCCCGGAGAGGCTTATCTTTCAGTAATATTTTCAGGATGCTTTCCCGGCCTTCCTGGTCGGGAGGCTGAATGAAGATGATCCGGTCAAAACGTCCTGGTCTCCGGAACGCCGGATCAAGGTGCCAGGGAGTATTGGTGGCTGCAAGGATCAGTACTCCTTCGTTGGAAGCATCAATGCCGTCCATTTCCGAAAGGAACTGATTGATCAGTTGTCTTCCGGCAGATTGTTTCATATCCGACCGGCTTGCTCCCAGTGCATCTACTTCATCAAAAAACAATACGCAGGGAGCGGTACGTCTGGCCAGTTCGAAGAGTTCGTGCAGATTTTTTTCGCTTTGCCCGATCCACATATCAAGGATATCGTTGATACCGACAGAAATAAATTTTGCATTGATCTGGCCGGCGGTAGCCCTTGCCAGATGTGTTTTCCCGCATCCCGGAGGACCGTACAATAAAATGCCGCCGCCTATTTTTTTCCCGTATGCTTTGTACAGTTCGGGATGCTGCATAGGATGGATGATCTTCATACCGATCTCTTCTTTGGCCTGGTTCATGCCTCCTACGTCGTCAAAATTGATCCTGGGTCTTTCCACCATCATGCTGTTGCGTTCCACTTCGTCCAGGAATTCTTCTTCCGAACCGGCATACCCGTTTTGCTGGCGGAGGGCATTGTCCAGTTCCTCATCGCTGAGCGAAGGAGAAAGGGTCAGTGCTTTCTGATAGTACTCCTTCGCCTTGGCATACTCTTTTTCTTTTACCAATAGTTTTGCATAAAGAAGATAAGTAGGAGCCGTTGCAGAAGGCAGTGCGATGATTTCTTCCAGGATCACGATGGCAGTGGAGAAGTTTCCGGTATTGTAATAAAGGTTGGCCAGTCCCTGTTTCGCTTTGTCGTGTTCAGAGGAGAGTTTGAGAATATGTTTGTATTCCTGTTCAGCTTCTTCCGTATGGCCGATCGCCAGGAGGCTGTCGGCCAGATGCAGTCGTAGTGGAATATTGTCCGGCGAAAATTGTAATGCTTCCCGCAGGCTGTGGATGGTGCTTTCGTTCATGAACGATTATTTAGGTATAGAAAAGTAAATTTAACAGAAATTTGACAGGAATACCATAGTTCTGTTATTATGAATGGAAGGGGGAAGAAGGTGTAAAAGATGTAATGCATTCCTGTAATAGTATAACAGATTTTACAGTAAACGACCCATTTTTACCGGTAAGTAATTTTTGTTTAACTAAAACAAGTATGATTATGTTAAGATGGGCACTTGTATTTTTGATCGTAGCGTTGATCGCAGCACTTTTTGGATTTACGGACATAGCATCCGGGGCTGCCGCTATTGCCAAGGTGATCTTTTTTGTATTCCTTGTGCTGATGTTAATTACAGTAGTTTTTGGAATGACACTCTTTAAACGATGAAGAGGGAAGTGTTTGTGCACTTCCCTCTTTTTATCTATGGATACTTTTTACAGTTTTTTAATCTCTATTTTGCTTTTTCCAGCACTACGTTCATCCATTCTTCCGGGATGTTTTGCAGTGCCACCTGTAGTTCCTGTGCCCAGAATTCGGAAACCTTGGCGAGGTCGTCTTTTTCGAAACGGTGTTCTACCATATTGAAACTGTCTTTTTTATAAAGCACTACATCAATCGGGAAATCGACATCGTTGGCACTTACTCTTGTGGAGTCGAATGAAAGAAATCCTGTTTTCAGAGCGGTACTCATGCTTGTCTCGTACGTAAGGGTACGGTTGAGAATAGGTTTACCATAGCCGCTGTTCCCGATGATGACAAAGGGGGTGTTTTCTCCCACCTCTACCCAGTTGCCTTCCGGGTATAATAAATAAAGTTTGTGTTCGTCATCGTCTTCAAGCTGCCCGCCTACAATAGTAAAAAGATTGAAGAATAATCCGGCTTTTTCGAGGGCTGTTCTGTCTTCTTCGGCCACCCTTCTCAGTTGCTCACCAAAAGCATTGACGGCTTTGTATAGTTTGTTGAATTTTTCAGGAGGTGTTTCGTCCAGTACTTCACGAAAGTATGTGACGGCTTTGTCTCTTACCGAACGCAGCCCACTGGTCATCAGAAACAAAGAATGGCCCTCTTCGTTGTGCAGGGATATTTTTTTGGCAGTAGTGGTTTCTGTTCCTGAAGATATTCTTGTATCCGCAATGGCTACCAGGCCGGATTTTAATTTAATACCTAAACAATACGTCATGGTGAATGTTGAATTTTTGGAGTCCAAACTTCCTAAAAAAATCAGCCAATCACAAGCAATCAATCTTAAAAACCTCCGGCAAATCTTCCTGACCCGGGGAGTGGCTTAATTCAGAGGGGCTTCGAACGGACCAGGCATGAAATTTTATTTGCACCAACGTTTATTGGGCGGCTACTTTCACCTGGTAGGAAGACTTGTTGTCTCCTCCGTTGCTTCGTAAAACACCTTTGATCGGAGCACAATCGTTGTAATCTGCACCGTGTGAAACCTTGATGAAGTTTTCGTCTGCCAGGAGATTGTTGGTAGGATCAAAGCCTACCCAGCCTAATTCGGGTACATAAGCTTCTACCCAGGCATGCATAAAGGACGCACCCAGAAATTTCTTTCCCTGGTTCAGGTAACCGGATACATAACGTGCCGGGATCTTGTTGTGCCTTGCCATGGAAATGAATATGTGAGCATAATCCTGGCATACGCCTTTCTTGATCCGGAGCGCATCGTCTGCTTTGGTACTGATGCTGGTTACATTTTTTTGGTAAGCGATCAGTTTATGTACATATCCGTTGAGCTGAACGAGATAATCAAACACCGGAATATTCCGTTTGTATACAAGTATTTTATTATGGTTGTCATTTTCAATACAGGTCAGCGATGATTTTCGTAAAAACAGATGATGTTCTATGTAAAATTCACTGGAGCTCATAGCCTCCAGTTCTTCCTTCAGGCTAACGACTGATCCGGCCGGGAGTTTGCTTGTTTTCTTTTCGACCATGGCTTTGTAGCTGAACCGGAACTCCTTGAAATTGTTGGTTGCTTTCACGCGGCTGATCTCAAATCCGAAAAGGTTTTTATAGTTGAAAATGCTTTCAGAGATTGTGCTTCTGACGGCAGTATCTACCAGTATCTGAGTGAAATCATGACAGGGGCTGACATTGAATTCAAAGATCCCTTCTGTTACAGGTTCGGTATAGACGTTGGTGGAGCTATATTCGATGGTATATTCTGCCATAGTAGTAGTGGTTTAGAAGGTTAATAACTCATGTATTTGTTTTCTATTTTTTTTGCCATTTCGTAGATCTGCGTGAGCATGTTTTCGAGGAATCCCAGTGTATCTTCCTCTACTTCTTCCATGGTCATGTAGCTGAATGTGGCGTTAAGTTTTCCTATTTCAAACTCCAGTGTTCCCGGCTCTGCGTTTTTAACCGTAGAGATCTTGTTTACGCTGTTGTTGATGTGACGAAGGTTGTAGGAAATGGACTTTGGGAATTCTTTATTCAGGATCAGAAATTCTAGTGCGTCGTGTATATTCGGTACGGCACGGTAATATATGCGGCTCATGTCAAACGCTTCCACACTTTTGAGCATGGTAACGCAATGATAACTCTCGATCGATTTGCCCAGTTTTTGTTTTTCTATTTTCTGGATGTCTTTTACTTTCGAGTACATGACCCGGGTGGTCTGGCTGGCTCTTTCTACATGTACACCCAGCCGTATGAGTGACCAGGTTTCATCGTGCAGGAGTGTGTTGTCGATATAACCTGATACGATCGAACAGTTTTCCATTACTTTGTCCGTAAAGTAATAGATGCCTTCTTTGGCCATGTTTTTTTCGGTGAAACCGTTTACGAAGTGATAAAATTTATTGATCGCTCCCCAGAGCTCGGAAGAAATGGAATCCCTGGCTCCTCTTGCATTTTCTCTTGCATAGATCACACTGCTTTTGATGGATACATAATTGGTCTCGTCCAGTGCGATCAGATTGTTGATCTTCTCTTCCTGGTAGTTCTTGCTACTTTTTTTATATTCTTCATCCAATCCCAGCATGGTCAGGATCGATTCAAAAATAAAATCATGTTTGCTGGCCAGAGGAGCATCGAGTGCGGAATAGTAATGTACTTTTATATACCTGGCAGACTGATCTGCTCTTTCCAGGTAACGGCCCATCCAAAATAAACTGTTGGCGATTCTTGATAACATTCTGACGATAATTTATAATCTAGTAAAAAGGGAACTCATATTTTTTATTCGGGCAAACGGTCTCGTTTACAGATCCATTGCGTTATTCGCCAAGTACCCAGGTGTCTTTTGATCCTCCTCCCTGGGAAGAATTTACCACCAGACTTCCGCGGGTAAGTGCTACTCTTGACAATCCTCCTTTGAGCACAAACTGTTTGTTTCTCCCCATAAGGCAGAACGTACGAAGATCAATATGACGCTGTTCAAATTTCTCTTCTTCTTCAATAAAGGTACTGTGTACCGAAAGCGACATAATGGGTTGTGCGATATATTTTCTTCTGTTGGCCGCGACTACTTTTTTGAATTTTTCGATCTCTTCGGGCTTCGCTTTGCTCCCGATCAGGATCCCATAGCCTCCGGATTCATCTACCGGTTTTACCACCAGGTTTTTCATATTCTCCATCACGTATTGAAAATCTTCTTCGATTTCACAACGGTAGGTATGTACGTTTTTGAGAATGGGTTCTTCGTTGAGGTAATAACGGATGATCTGAGGAACATAGATGTATACGGCTTTGTCGTCTGCAGCACCGGTACCGGGAGCGTTGATCAGTGTTACGTTTCCGGCTTTATAGGCACCCATGATGCCGGGTACGCCAAGATAAGACTCCGGTTTGTATACAAGAGGATCGATGAATTCATCGTCCACCCTCCGGTAGATCACATCAACCCGCTGAGGTCCGTAGAGGGTTTTCATGTACACAAAATTTTTGTCCACGAACAGGTCACGGCCTTCTACAAGTTGTATTCCCATACTCTGGGCGAGGAAGGAATGTTCATAGTAGGCAGAGTTATAGATTCCCGGAGACATTACTACACAGGTAGGATCGTCTATTCCATCCGGTGCTACCGACTTGATCATTTCAAGAAGCTGTTCCGGATAATCGTCAATAGGTTTTACATCATGGCTCAGAAAAAGATTGGAAAATACTTTCTTCATCGTTTCCCGGTTGGAAAGTACGTAACTCACTCCCGAAGGACAGCGTACATTGTCTTCCAGTACATAATATTCTCCATCGCTGTGGCGGATCAGGTCCGTGCCGCAAATATGGGTATAGATCCCTCCCGGAGGATTCACCCCGATCATTTCCCGGTTGTAAAAGTTGGAAGTAAAGACCAGGTCAGGGGGAACAATTCCGTCTCTCATAATATTCCGGTCGTGGTACATATCGTAGAGAAACATGTTAATGGCTTTATTGCGCTGGATTACTCCCCGTTCGATATGATCCCATTCTGAGGCAGGGATGATCCGGGGCATAAGATCAAATGGGAAGATCCTTTCTACCCCTTTAAGAGTATCCGAATAGACCGCAAAAGTAACCCCCTGGTTGAAGAAGGTGATCTTGGCGAATTCATCCAGCTTTTTATAATCTTCTACCGATAATTTGCTGAAATGCTTCAGTATTTTCTGGTAGTGTTTTACCGTTTTGCCGTCTTCTTTGAAGACCTCGTCAAATAGTGCCTTATTAAAGGGATAAGTACTAAAAACGGAATTTTTACTGTCTACAGGATGTAAGTCGGTCATAGATAATTGGAAATTTTCAATAATTTAACTTAAGGATATAAAATCATAAAGTCAATAATTTTGCAATATTTATTCCTATTTCATTTAAAAAACAGCAATTTATTTTAAATAAATTAGACAAAACTAATATTTGGAGAGAAGTTCTCCTTTTCTTTAATATATAATTTTATCAATAATTTGTCGAAAAAAGGACTGTTTTTGTGATTTTTATAAAAATAGCATACGTTTTTTACGTATTTTATTGTTTTATGGCTGTATTTATTTAAAGTATTATTAAAAATAAACTTATTTTTAACTAAAACATATATTTTCATTTTAAATAAGTGTAAAAATATCCCTTTGGCAATTGTTTTTATAAGTGTTTTCCGGGGAAGAATGTATCCGGAAAATTTCCTAAAATGATCTCAGGATTTACGACGTTTGACCAAGGGATAAGACAGAGGTGTGAATGCTGTAATGAATACAATCTCCTGTGTAAAGACTATCATGGAAAAAGACCTGAAATTGTGCTCAGGACCATTTCAAATATACTTTATGGATATCAAACGGGTTTTTGGCTCAATATTGACAGGCCTCGGGATCATTGGGCTGATCTATGCAGCCGTTTTGTTTGTCAATACTTCTCCGGCAGGAGCAAAGGAAATCAAGATCCTTTTCACCTATAGTTTGCTCGGACTGATTTTCTTTGCCTCGGGAATCAGTCTGATCAAGATGACGGCAGATTGAGCCTGGATAAAATTAACCCTTGGTTCATATAAATTGCTTTCTATATAAACCAAGGGTTTGTTTCTCTGGAATCAGGCATCTGGGAATCTTGCCTCTTATTTCTGAAAGGGCATTAGTATACAAGTGTTTGTATAGCATGCGGAAGAATAGTTTCTTCGATCGCCTTTGAACCTATGTATAGTTTGTAGGTGATTTTTTCTGCACTTTGATTCATTACCACCGTTGCGATCTTTCCATTTTCATTTAAGAACGATGTAGTAAGAAGATGGCTTCTGCTGCTGGTGCTGCTTATCCTTGTGGCATTGGGCCGTATAAATTTTGAAAAATGCCCGATATAGTAATACGTAGGTGTATAGATCAGCTCTCCTGTCCGGGTGTCTCCGTGAAGAGGAGCAAAGCAGTAATTACCTACATGATTGGGTCCTCCTTTTTCGTCCAGCAGGATATTCCAGAACGTCCACCCTACGGTGCCATTGTTAAAATCGTGGATCATAGACTGACCGAACCTTTCGGCGTTTGGCCACGACTGGTATTGAGTACTGTCAAATTTTTCCACGCATCCTTCGGTGAAAAGCAGATTTTTGGAAGGATAGGACTCGTGTACATTTTTCACGTTCTCAAACATAGGAGCCCCTCCTGTCCAGGTTTCGTACCAGTGAAATCCGATTCCCCAGGCATACTGAGCTGCTTCGGGATCGTCAAAGATCACGTTGGCCCGATGGCTGAGAAGATCACGGTTGTGATCCCATACTACGATCTTTTTGTCTCCGAGTCCTTCTTTGGCCATGGTAGGACCTAAATATTTTTTCAGAAAGTCTCTTTCTTCTTCTGCGGTATAAATGCAGGACTCCCAGGTCTGGACTGCCATCGGTTCATTCTGGAGTGAGATACCCCATACAGGAATATTTTCCGCTTCATAAGCTTTGATAAACTTAGGATAGTAACTGGCCCAGGCCTGATAGTATTCCGGAAGCAGCTTGCCGCCTTTCAGCATATTGTTATTGTCTTTCATGAACGCCGGAGGACTCCAGGGACTCGCATAGAACAGCAGTTCACCGCCTGCTGCCGCAATGGATTTTTTGATCAGAGGGATCTTATATTCCTGGTCATGTGCTATGGAAAAAGTCTTAAGCTCTTTGTCCCCTTCAGCTACATACGAATAACTGCCGCTGCTGAAATCACAACTGTTGATGTTGGTTCTGGCGAGTGAATAGCCGGTTCCTTCCTGAACGTCGTAACAGGCTTTCAGAAATTCCTCCTGCTTTTCGGCCGGAAGCTTGGCAAAAACTTCTGCCGAGGCATCCGTGATCGCTCCGCCTATTCCTATAAAATTCTGGAAGCGTACGGATGGATTCACAAAAATGGAAATTTCAGGTTCGGTAGGTTGCAACGCATCCTGGAATGTTTTTTTACCGGTTGGGGAAATCCGAAGGTTGGCCGTATCGGCGGTCGTATAGATGACGACCTCTTTTCCTTCTGTAGAATAATGATTTTCCGATGGTTGTTTCTCGTTTTGAGCACACCCGGCAAAAAGCAGTGTACCAATTAAAAAAGCAAAATTTTTCTTCATGCAGTTAGGTTAAATTACTTGTAGAATCAATTGACTAAAATGGTCTCTCTTCCTGGCAGGGAAGAGGTATTGCAAAGTAGTATATTGTTGGTAATTAAGAAAATCCTGTAAATAGGTTTTGATTCTTAGCCAAAAGATGAGGTTGTAAAGAAACAAGCAAAAAGAAGGAAAAACAGTGCGATTGAAAATGCAGTAAATTTTTCTGAAAAGGGTTTGGAGAGAAAAGAAAGACTTTTGCCGGTGATCTAAGTAAAATAGCACAGTTTATCCCGCTTGAAAAAGTGGTGTAAAGAAAAATCTCTTTTTAAGAGCTATTTCATTAAATAGAGTGGTTACTATAATTGTTAGTCTTGACTCCGGTATCTTATTTTTGAGACAGTACGAACTCAAATTTCAGATAAGAGAGAGACATCAGGCTTAAAGTGAAAAATATTTTGAACAGGGGATCCTGTATAAAGAGAGAACAGTGTATTTTGTTTGGGGCTTCTTCTTAACGAAATCACCCTGGGGCAAAAAAGTACCGGTGTATATACAACCATACTATACACCGGCTCAATCAATCAATCTAAAAAATTCTAATTAAAACAGAACGCTTAAATGTCACATTGTCTCGAATAGTCACCACGTAGATCGGTTCCTGTTCCTTCCTGCTTGTTGCATTGATCCGCCGCTCTGACTTCGTTGTCTTTGAAGATATAAGAGCCATCGTCTACTGATACGCTGCCATTGTCGGTAACATATATTTTGCTACACTTGCAGGTGTAATCTTTTTTGCAGGAAAACATAGTAGTGGCTACTATTGCTAACCCTATAATTGTCAGTTTACTTTTCATGATAGGTCTGTTTATGTTTGGATTAAGAATTTAAGTTTATGACTGGTACAAACTTTTTTGTAGAATGTATCTTCATGACATATCGTTTGGGTTTATAAAGGATCTTCCCTGCTGGGAAGATCCTGATGAGATACCTTGGGCCTCTCTCCGGTATAGCCCGGGATCAGGTTCAACAGACTTGCTTGCATTTCTGCTGAAATAGTATCTAACTGTTGTAAAGATAAAATGCCTGCCGGAAGAAATATTTATAGGTTTTGTAGTATAGTTTATATTTTTCACATGTTATATTTCAGGAGACTGATTTGCCCGGTGCAAGCGAAGTTCCTGGCAATAGAATAACCGTACACAGAGTCGACTGATCTGGGTGGCACGGGGTGCTTTCTTTCGGACGGATTTCTTTTCTTCAGTGTCCGGATCACCTGACAGAGGAGGAATCAATTCTTGCGCCTGATTTTTTTCGGAATGATCGGGTGTTTTCATACATGAGTATAGTAAATAAGTAAAGGAATAAAAGTCATAAAAAAGGGCCTCTCCTGGAGAGGCCCGGTAGATAAATGGCTTTTTCTGTATCTCTCACAGATCAGTTTCAATAAGGTATACTTCTCAGATCACTCTTTAAAATCTACTTCTTGTTACATTGATCTACCATTGTAAAGATCGTATACTTCAAAAATAATCAGTTATAGATTACAGTTGATTATTTGCGTTTTTCACATGTTGCATACAGACAGGATTTTTCTTCGGTAAGTTCTGTTTTAAAATAATCGGGACTAGGAGAAATAAAAAAGGCCTCTTTTTCAAGAGGCCCTCGTTAGAAAAGCATCCTTCCGCCAGCATTACCCGGTTCAAGTTCCAAGGGTTTATGTTCTCAGATCTCTCTTTGTTGAGACCTCCCCTCTGTCTCTTTCTAACTTGTTATAAAGGTACGATGATCCTGCCGGGAAGGTATTATAACATTCCAGACAAAACTATAAAGATTGCCATGCTTTCAGTGATTGTTTTAGGTGTTTAATAAAGTTTGGAACGGCTTAGAATACCCGTCGAAGGGAGTTCCATTGATATGATGATAAAGCAGGATAAAAATAAAAAAGGCCTTCTATACTAGAAGGCCTGATTATATAAATGTTCAGGACGCTTGCCGGAATGATCGGGTTCTACAGGGCTATGATTCTTCGGAAACTCCTGGTCTCTTAAATAATCTGTTGTAAAGATGGATGATTTTTCTCAGAGGGTGATTGTATGTATCGGTTTATTAGTTATAACTTTTCTATCTTCAGAGAGAAGGTGGGATTTGTATAAGCATTCCGGACAATCCTGTAAAAACGGAAAAGAGAATAATTTACATTTTTGTGCCCGGTAAAAAGATAAAGTCTTTCAAACAGCAAAAATCTTAAGTCTTCGGCTCGTTCCCTTGTTTTGGTGGGAGTGAGGCCGAAGCACAAATCAAAAATAATAGTGTAGAACAAGTGATAGATAAAAAAAACGGTACCAGTATGGTACCGTTTTTTATTTAAAAGGTAAGCGAATGATTTGCCTTAGTCAAGGTCACACTGTCTGGAGTAATCTCCCAGGATATCGCTTCCGGTTCCTTCTTGTTTATCACAAGAACTGGCTGCTCCTACCTTGTTGTCTTTAAAAACGTACGATCCGTCGTCAGTAGTTACAGATCCGCTTGAGGTGGTGCGTATCTTACTGCATTTGCAAGTATAGTCTTTTTTGCACGAAACCATAGTAGTAGCAACTATTGCTAATCCTACAAGAAAAATTTTAGTATTCATTTTTTTATTTGGGTTTAGAATTAATTAATAGCCAAATATAGAAGTGGGATATAAAAAAAATTTTATACGACTTCGCTTATCTTTTACATAATTCTACAGGTGTACATTTTCTGAAAGAGATTTTTCTTAACTTGGGAAAGAAGGAAATATCATAAACGTGTTAGAGAATATGAAAAAGACGATTGTCCTTTTGGGGCTTATGTTTGGATGCCTTACAGGGGTGTGGGCGCAGACAAAAAAATATTATGGAGCGGAGATCAGAACAAATGACACGTATTTATACGGACGGTTTGAGGTGAAGATGAAATCCGTAGAGGCCAGTGGTGCACTGATGTCGTTTTTTACTTTTTATGATGGAAATGATTTTGTTTCCAACTGGAATGAAATAGATATTGAAATACTGGGACGCTATCAGAACGAAGTGCAGTTTAATTCCATTGTAGGAAATCATCAGATGAAAGAACACCGGCATGTACTGGACTTTAATCCTCATGATGACTTTCATGTGTATTCGTTCGATTGGACTCCTGAGTACATTGCGTGGAGTGTGGATGGAAAAGAAGTTTATAAACAGACAGGAGAACATATCGCCCGGATGAACAAGCCTCAGAAGATCATGATGAATATATGGCCTTCGGAATTTTGGGATTGGACGGGACCGTGGGAGGAAAGTAAATTACCATTGCATGCACAGTATGATTATGTAAAATATTATACGTATAAATCCGGAACAGAAAATCCGTTTCAACTGAAGTGGGAAGATCATTTTGACCGGATGAATACTACCCGCTGGTCTTTTGCCACCCATTCCTTTGATGGAAATGCCTCTCAGTTTGATCCTGCAAACGGGAAAATGAAAGACGGGATCCTGACACTTTCGCTCACCCAAAATGAATCTTTTTCTACAGAAGAACCGAAAACGGAAGAGAAAGATAAGGGAATAGCAGTGGCCTCGGCGCTTGTAGCAGGGCAAAATACTATCAAAATCTCATTTGCTGGTCCGGTGAATAAAATAAATGCACGAAAAGAGAATTTCCGGATAGAAGGAGTGGAGATCTTAAAAACAAAATTTGCGATGGACCTGACCAATCTTCAGCTACTGACTTCACCGCTTGATCCGGAAGTAGAGTACGAACTGATCTTTACAGTTCCGTCTACTATGGAAGTACAGAAGATCAAAGTGAAAAAACCATGACGTCATTTGCCGGGAGGGGGATGTTATTGCTTTTCATAGCAACCCCTGTCAGGGTTACTGTCCCGTGCATTCCCTTTCAGATCTGTGGTGACGGACGGAAGTGCCAGACCGCTGTTGAGGGCCGGAGAGGTGGCTTTCAGCGAAAAGTTCTTTAAGAATTCACTTTCAAAGGATGGATTCTGATTGAAGAGTGTATTTTCCCCTCCGATGGTCAGACTGGTTTTCAAAATGCAGTAATCGGCGGAAATAGTGAAGGCATTTACGTTGTTATCATGCAGGAGTATCTCATTGAACTGATCTCCCCATACGATGGAATTTCGTAAGGAGACTACCAGATCATTGGCGGAAACATCTTCATTGGAAAATCTTATCGCAGGAGTGTTGCGGAAAAAATCATAAGAATAATTGGCCAGCGTACAGAAATCAAAATAGTAATTCCCCCCGGAAGAAACATTGCATAAAAAACCAGGACAGTTGTTGAAGAGCGAGTTGACTGCATACAGATCGGTGTTGGAAGCCCGGACCATATGTTGTGAACTGTTTTGCAATACAGAGTTTTGCAAGAACACTTCAGGAATCGTATCGCTGTCAGCTTCCGGTTCGAGTGTAAGTGCATTTACAGCGTTTTTGATCTCGGTATAGACGAAGAGATTATTTTTACTCCCACTTTGAAAGATCAGGCCTCCCCATTGTCCCGGAAGATTTTCAAAGGCCAGGGAGAGGTTATCGTGCTTCAGCGTAACGATCGAATCTTTGGTCCCCATAGAAAGAAGCGTCCCTGCTACAGTAAGTGTGGCATCTTTGTGGAAACGCAGGCGGGTCCCTACGTCAAGCGTAAGAGTACATCCCGGAGGAACCGTTACATTGCCGGTAATCACATAAGGTTTGATATTAGTCCAGATTGCGTTGCACGCCACTGTTTCATTTGTCAGAAAGAAGGCATCTTGTCCGTAGGCAAGCAGGTCTACGTCCTGTATGTTTCCGTTGGTGACAAATACGATGCTGTCGTCTACCAGGTAAGGCAGGGATTGGTTCTGGGGATCTATCAGTACTTTCACAAGCATAAGCATACTGTCTTTGCCTGCCAGTTCATAGTTGCTCAGGGAGATCTGTTCTTCTCCGTTTATAAGGAGTTTGTAAGAAGAGCTGTACAGACGGCCCAGGGAGATCGAACTGATGTTGACCGCATGCTTGTGACGGTTGTATACCCACAGGCGTTTGGTGACGGAGCCAAGAGAAGAAAAGATTGTATCGAACGTGATTTTCTGCTGCGAAAAAGAGAGTCGTGCCTCAGGGTCTGTGGTGATCTGTTCACTTTTCCTTTTGCAGGAACCAAATGAGATCAGAAGAAAAATAACACTTGTATAAACAAAATTTTTCACCCCGGTAGACTGTTAGAACAAAAGAATCCCTGAGGCCTGTTTTACGATTCTTTAGTGCTACTGGAGCCATAAAGGGAAACCTGCCTCAGAGTGTGTATGATTATTGGGTATAACGTCCGCTTTGCTGATTTTATTATTCTGTCACCCCTTCTTTGAGGCGCTCAGCATTTTCAGTGATCCGGAGTTGTTCAATGAAATCTTCTATATAACCGTCCATTACGGTTGCCAGGTTGTGCACGGTATATCCGATACGGTGATCGGTCACACGGCTCTGAGGGTAATTGTAGGTTCTGATCTTGTCAGAGCGGTCTCCGCTTCCTACCATGCTTTTGCGCTGAGCACCCACTTCCTGGTTGTGTTTTTCCAGTTCTATTTCATAGATCCGGGAGCGCAATACCTTTAAGGCCTTGTCGAAGTTTTTGATCTGGGATTTTTCGTCCTGGCACTGTACCACGATTCCTGTAGGAAGGTGGGTAAGACGTACGGCCGAATAGGTGGTGTTTACCGACTGCCCTCCGGGACCGGAAGAGCAGAACAGATCTTTTCGTACATCGTTCATGTCGATGTTTACTTCCACTTCTTCCATCTCGGGAAGCACTACTACTGAAGCGGCAGACGTATGTACCCGCCCCTGGGTCTCTGTATTGGGAACACGTTGTACACGGTGTACACCAGATTCGTATTTTAATTTTCCGTAGACATCCTCCCCGGATACGGAACAGATAATTTCTTTGTATCCTCCGGCAGTTCCTTCTGTATAATCAAGCGTTTCGATCTTCCATCCCATACGCTCGGCAAAACGCTGGTACATTCTGTACAGATCGCCGGCAAAGATAGACGCTTCGTCGCCACCGGCCCCACCGCGTACTTCCAGCACAATATTCTTGCTGTCATTCGGGTCTTTCGGGATCAGCATCTCTTTGATTACCTCTTCCATTGCCTCTTTTCGGGGCATCAGCTCATCAAGTTCCAGTTTGGCCATTTCACGGAATTCCGGATCTTTTTCGGTACTGATTACATTTTTGGAAGTTTCAATATTGGATAGGATATCCAGGTACTTTTTATATTCGGTGACTATTTTGTCCAGCTCTTTATATTCTTTGTTTAAAGAAGAGTACCGCTTCATATCCGAGATCACATCGGGTTGGATGAGCAGGTCTCCTACTTCTTGAAAACGTTCTTTAATGGCTTCCAGTTTGTCTATCATAATATTTTGCGTCGAAAACGAGAGGCAAAGATACAAAATCCGTTTGACAAAAAAGTATGGGTACAAAAAATCCCGCCACAGGCAGGATTTTTTGGAAATGACAGGAGAATAGGACGAAACCCGGCAGGGTCCGTTCTTATCTTATTTTACCGGTTCGCCGGTATTGTAATCTACTTTTTCGCCTTCTTTCATTTTAAAGCTGCTGCCGTCTTTGCGGTTCACCGTACCGTCGAGCATTATTTTAGTGCCGTTATTAAGCAGTCTTTCTTTGCTCATTGGGATCTCTTTGGCTCCCATCTGGATCACCAGTTTACCTGTTTTCATCGCAATAACGGTTTGAGAAGCAGCCGGGCTGGTAGTGGAGGCACTGGCTGTGGTGGTAGTCGTCGTGGTGGTTTTCGTGGCAGAGGCTACAGCGGTGCCTGTATACCCTGTATTGAGTTTGGACATAGGCTCTCCCTCCATATTGAAGCGTTCACCTTCTTTCATCTTGATTCGGGTACCGTTTTGTTTTTCCACCGTTCCATCCGGATGGATTTTAGACCAGTCCGGCATCAGTATTTCAGAGATCATCGGAATGTCTTTGCCATCTTTTACCTGAACCATTTTGCCCATTTTTAAGACGATATGATTCTTTTCATCATAGTCGTTTTTGCTTTTATTGATGATGAAATTTCCTTCAACATCCAGTTTTTCCCCTTCTTTGAGGACATGTTTTACCCCGTCTTTTTTTGTGATATGACCGTGCTTCAGCAACTTGGTTCCGTTGGCAAAGGTGATGTCCTGCTGCAGGATCTGGGGTTCCCCGTCTTTGACAAAGATCATACTCCCGTTGCGGAAAATATAGTGGTCGGAGGTTTTTCTGTCCTCAATATCTTTCCCGTCCAGTTTTGCCGCTTTCAAAAGGATGATCTCACCAGTTGGCAATACCATCTCTCCTTCACGGAGGGCCATTTTGTCGGCAGTATTCCATACCAGGTTACCGTCGGTGGTCACCTTGCTTCCGTCTGTCAATACATAATCAGCCGTCAGAGGACTCGCTTTTCCTTTGGCCAGGAGCATCATCCTGTTATCTCTTTTGAATACACCGTCGCTCAGAAGTTCATTTTTGGCCAGGGCCAGTTCTCCTTTTGTGTTGAGTAGTGCTCCTTCCGGTAGTTTTACCGTAGACCCGTCTTTATTGGTCACAATGCCCGCAGGATTTACTTTGGCACCTGATGTTCCCAGAGAAAGATCTGAAGTCAGGGGTACGTACTTCCCGTTGTTCCATTTCATGGCTTTTCCGTCGCGGACGGCTACTCCGTCGAGGTTAAAGAGATCGTCCCGTTTGGCAACCAGTTCTCCGGAGGAGGTGATCAGTTCCCCTTCTTTCAGAAGTATAGAAGAGCCATCTTTCAAGGTGATGTTGCCCTCCGGGCTGGCTTTCAGCCCATCGCCGAAGTCAGTCACCGATTCTACCAGGGTCGAAGCACCGTCTTTGGTAAGCCATACTTTGCTGTCTTTTACCGTTGCGCCTTCTATTTTTACAATGAAATCGGAGAGAAGCATCATATCCCCTTTGGAAGTGAAGAGTTCTCCGTTTTTTAATTTCCCTTTGGTGCCGGAAGATGTTTTGTAATCTCCGTTCTTCATTACTTTGGTCCCGTTAGAGAGATCCTTGTCTTCGCTTAAAAGGATCATCGCTCCGTTTTTATCAAATGTGAAAAGTTTTCCATCTCTCATCGCTATCCCATCTTTGAATACTTTGCAATCTGAATTTTGTGCTTCTCCGGGAAAAGTGCTCAGGGCGGCACCGGAAAGAAGTAAGATTTTAAATAAAGTCTTCATGTTTTTAATAGGTTTAATTGCCATAATTTATATATAAAAACTTAATAAACACACTATTTATGAAAAATAATTTGTAAGAAACAGGTTGTTTTTACGTGCAATATTTTAGGTGTAAATGCTTAAAATTTGGTTGGCAGATCGCTTATTTATGGTTTTTAGCCATCCTTTGTGTACTTTTACAGACTTCGAAAGAGAGCATTTCAGAAGGAAAAAAGAGTTAACAATTAATAAGATTAGAAATACCAGATGACCAGAGAAGTAAGAGTGCGTTTTGCTCCCAGCCCTACCGGAGGTCTCCATATCGGAGGTGTTCGTACGGCATTGTATAATTATTTGTTTGCCAAAAAGATGGGAGGCAAAATGCTCCTGCGGATTGAAGATACTGACCAGACCAGATTTGTACCGGGGGCGGAAGAATATATTCTCCAGGCCCTGGATTGGGTAGGCATTAAGCTGGACGAAGGAGTCCGGGAAGGAGGGCCTCATGCACCTTACCGGCAATCAGAGCGGAAATCCATGTACATGGAATATGCGCTCAAACTCGTAAATGAAGGCAATGCCTATTATGCATTTGATACATCCGAAGAACTGGATGCAATGCGTAAGAGACTGGAAGCGGCAAAAGTAGCGTCTCCGGCTTACAACTCCATCACCCGTGCCCAGATGAAAAATTCTCTTACCCTTCCGGAGGACGAGGTAAAAAGAAAACTTGAGGCCGGTGAACCATACGTGATACGTTTGAAAGTACCACGCAAAGATGAGATAAGAATCAACGACCTTGTGCGTGGATGGGTAATGGTCCATTCCTCGGCGATCGATGATAAAGTACTGATGAAGTCGGACGGAATGCCTACCTACCATTTGGCAAACGTCGTAGACGATCATTTAATGAATATTACTCATGTGATCCGCGGAGAAGAATGGCTGCCTTCTGCTCCGCTGCATGTGCTGTTGTATAAATTTCTTGGCTGGGAAGAGACCATGCCACAGTTTGCTCACCTTCCTTTGCTGCTGAAGCCGGATGGAAACGGGAAACTGAGCAAGCGGGATGCGGATGCCGGGGGATTCCCTATTTTCCCGCTGGAATGGAAAGATCCGAATACCAGCGAAAAGGCAATCGGATTCCGTGAGCAGGGTTATCTGCCGGAAGCGATCGTAAACTTCCTGGCTTTTCTCGGCTGGAATCCTGGTACGCAGCAGGAACTGTTCACGATGGAAGAATTGATCCAGGCTTTCTCTGTTGAAAGAATCGGAAAGTCGGGAACCAAGTTTGATATCAATAAGGCAAAATGGTTTAACCAGCAATACATGAAGCAGAAATCCGCGGCCGAAATGAGCGGGTACCTGGCAGAAGAATTAAAGACAAGAAATATTTCCTGCGAATCTTCTAAAGTGGAAAAAATCTCCGAGCTCTTAAGAGAGCGGGTGGTGTTTGCAAAAGATCTCTGGGCGGAAGGGAGCTTTTTCTTCCTGGCACCTGCCAGCTACGACGAATCAGTAGTAGCCGCAAAATGGACGGGAGAAGCTGTAAAGGTTATTACGGATTTTAAAGAAGGATTAACCGCTCTGTCTTCTGTCAATGCGGAAGCCAGTAAGCAATTGTTAAACGAAGTGCTGGAAAAGAACGGTGTGAAAATGGGTAAAGTCCTGCAGGCCCTTCGTCTGGCGGTGACCGGGGTAGGAGCAGGTCCGGATCTGATGCAGATCGTGGAATTGCTGGGCAAAGAAGAAACGGTTAAAAGAATTGAAGCAGCGCTGTCTACCTTAAACAGTAAGGTAGTAGCATGATCATAGAGGAAGGGGCCGGTTTATTCCGTTCCCTTCCCGTTTTAAAAAAGACACCTTAACCTTTGAATATATGGCAAAGAAAAAGGATACCGAAAAGAAGAAAAAAGAAGAAAAAAAACCTAAAGTGAACAAGGAGCTGAAAGGCTTTGACATCATTGTGAATAGCTTTGGGGAAATCAATTCTACTTTTGATCTGGACAAGCTGAATGAATTTTTGGATAAAAATGTGGAAGACAAAAAACTGAAAAACAGAAACGATCTTCCCGGGAAAAAGGATAAAAAATCCTGATGATAGTAAAGGCGCTGAATATTATCCGTCAGAATAAAATTTATTTTACCTGTCTGGGGTTGTATTTTTTTGTAGCAGGAATTATGGTATGGATGCAGGAAAAAGGCACTGCTGTCCTTTTTCTTAATGGAAAGAATCACCCTGCGCTGGATGTTTTTTTTCAGCTCATCACCTATCTGGGAGACGGATTGTTTGCTATTCCTCTTATCGTGGTCATCCTTCTTTTTAAAAGTATTTTCAAAGGGTTGGTATTGCTGGCAGGAGTCCTGTGTTCCTTCTTTGTGGTCCAGGGCCTGAAGCTGTATATCTTTCAGGACATGCCCCGGCCCCTGAAATATTTCCCTGAGTCGATGAATCTTTATTTTGTGGAAGGACTGGATATCCATTCCTATCATAGTTTCCCTTCCGGACATTCGGCGCAGGCCTTTTCTCTTGCTTTATTGTTTACCCTGTTTACGGCGAACAAGAACTGGAGTATCCTGTTTTTTGGATTAGCGCTACTGGTCACCGTCTCCCGTATGTACCTGGCCCAGCATTTTCTGATTGATACCTATTTTGGAGCATTGCTGGCCACTGTCATCAGTTTTATGACTTATTATTATTTTATGAACCATACAAAGCTTTCGGAAAATGAACGTTTGAAGAAAGGTTGGTTGTTATAGAAGCATGACCGGAAAAACAGGGAAAATCAAAATCGGAATTGTCCGGGAATCCAAGATCCCGGTAGACTGGCGTGTGCCACTGCGTCCGGATCAATGCGTTACTTTGCTGGAGAGGTATCCTCATGTGGATCTGGTCGTGCAGCCCAGCGACACCCGTTGCTTCAGCAACAAAGAATATTCCACTCTTGGGATCAAGATGAAAGAAGACCTGGGTGATCGTGATATCCTGCTCGGGATAAAAGAAATAGCGGAACACCTCCTGATCCCGGAGAAAAAATACCTGTTTTTCTCCCATACTATTAAAAAACAACCTCAAAATAAAAAACTGCTTCAGGCCATCCTGGAAAAGAAGATCGAAATGATCGACTATGAATGCATCAAAGATGACCAGGGACAACGCTTGATTGCTTTTGGAAGGTTTG
>CAYTGJ010000035.1:0-12590 GCA_964437245.1 uncultured Chitinophagaceae bacterium | reverse complement strand
CCGGGATTGTCGGAGCGTATAATTCCCTGTTGTTATACGGCAGGAAATACCGGCTTTTTGATCTGAAGCCTGCTTACAAGTGTTATGATTATGAAGAGATGAAAGCAGAGTTGGGCAAACTGCACATCCCTGCCATCAAAATAGTAGTGACGGGTTCCGGCCGGGTCGGAAAAGGGATTTGTGAAGTACTCGATTTTCTGAAGATCCCTAAGGTAAGCAGCAAAGATTTTTTGAAAGATCATTTTAAGTATGCGGTCTATACTCAGTTAACGTCAGAAGATTATCACCTGCATAAAGAAGGGAAACCTTTTGATAAACAAGAGTTCTATCAGCGTCCCGAACATTTCCGTTCGGAATTCCTGCCGTATACCAAAGCAGCGGATATCCTGATCGCAGGAGCCTTCTGGCATCCGAAAGCACCGGTCCTGTTTAAGACGAAAGATATGAGGGCAAAGGATTTTCGTCTGAAACTGATCGGGGATGTGACCTGTGATTTTAACGGCTCCATTCCCTGCACGATCAAGCCGTCTACGATCTATGATCCGGCATATGACTACAATCCATTCTCAGAAGAGATCGAAGCACCGTTTTCGGATGAAAAGAATGTGACCGTCATGGCGATCGAGAACCTGCCGGGAGAGCTGCCACGGGATGCTTCTGCCTATTTTGGAGATATGCTGATCCGGAATGTGCTGCCGGAACTGCTCGGCGACCGCTTTTCGGAGCGGATCGAAAAAGCGACCATTGCCCGTAAAGGACTACTGACTACCCCTTATCAATACCTGGAAGATTACGTAAAACCCTGATAAAACTCTACTGCTGGAAGGCCGACCATTCTTTACGGCTTAGACCCGGGAAATTCGGGACAGCGGAGCGGATCAAAAAAACAGCCTGAAACTATGTTGTATCTGATTGGTATTGTGATCGCCTTTTTTTTAAGTCTTCTCCTGGTGAGTAAAAGAGGCGGCGGTCAGGCGGATACAATTTTAGCGGCCTGGCTTCTCGTTATCGGCATACATCTTTTATTGTTTTATGTGTTTATTTCCGGACAGTACACCCGATTCCCTTTTCTGTTAGGGATAGAACTTCCGATGCCATTGGTACACGGCCCGTTTTTATTCTTGTATGTTACGGCTTTAACGAGTAGCAGACTTGTAAAGGGATCCGCTTTCTTTCACTTTGTCCCCGTTCTTATTGCCCTGTTTTTCTTGTATCCATTTTTTACATTGCCGGCGGCAGAAAAGATAACTGTCTATAAGAACGAAGGAGCAGAATACGAATGGTTATTATCCCTACTATATGGGGCAATTCTTTTGTCAGGCATTGGCTATTCCTTACTTTCTTTACAAAAGCTGTATCACCATCAGAAAAATATCGGCAGGCAGTTTTCATTTACTGAGAAGATAAACTTGTCGTGGCTGCGGTATTTGATCTGGGGATCAGGCATCATCTGGCTCGTAGTTATTTTTGGAGACGATCCGGCTGTTTATGCGACCATTACTTTTTATGTAGTGTTTATCGGATACTTTGGCATAAAACAAGTCGGGATTTTTACCAATGTACCTCCGAAAACCAATGAAGCCGGATCAATGCAAGCAGAATTTTCGCAGGAAGAAATCCAATTGGGAGATCCTGTTTTCTCTGAAAAAGTAAAGTATGAAAAATCAGGACTGACCACTCTTCAGATTGACTCTATTCATCAACAGTTGGTTCAATGTATGCGATCCGAAAAACTGTATAAAAATCCCGAACTTACCCTGGCAGAGCTGGCTCAGCATCTTGAAGTACATCCGAATACTCTTTCTCAGGTGATCAACACAAGAGAGGAAAGAAATTTTTTCGACTACATCAACGGCTATCGTGTGGAGGCATTCAAACAAATGGCGGTACTTCCCGAATCCCAAAAATTCACCTTGCTCTCCCTTGCCTTTGAATGCGGATTCAACTCCAAAACATCGTTTAACCGCAATTTTAAAAAAGCCACCGGACTCTCTCCTTCCGAATACCTGAGCCAGATAAATGTCAGGCTGGAGCCAGGAGCCATTTCCACTTGAGGTTTTTTCATGACCCTAACCTGCTGATCAATAATTGCGAATGTGTTGTCCGGATCTTCGTTCCACCTTTCATATTGGGGCGATGAACCGGTTTTTGCCATGCATCTTTGCATAAATTTTTTAAAACAATACAATGAAACATAAGGTGATCTTTTTAGCGACGCTCTTGAGTACTATCCTTTTTTCAGGATGTGAAAAAGAAGCAGATATTCATCGGCCCGGAAATCTTGTTCCAAAAACAGTGGACCAGGACCCGGCACTTCCCCATATCAGGGTGAACGGAACGAAGTTACATTCAGAAGCGTTTGGCGATCCGGCAGATCCTATGGTGGTTTTTCTCCATGGAGGCCCCGGAGGTGATTACCGGAATGCGTTGAGCTTACAGCAACTGGCGCAGAATGGTTATTACGTTGTCTTTTATGACCAGCGGGGATCGGGGCTTTCCCGGCGCCATGACAAGAACAGCTACACAATACAGTTGGTCTTGGATGATCTGACGGCAGTGATTGATCATTACCGTAGCGGAAGTACTCAAAAAATATTTTTATTCGGCCATTCATGGGGAGCAATGGTTGCCGCCGCTTATATAAATGCCTATCCTGAACGCATCACAGGAGCTGTTTTTGCAGAAGCCGGCGGTTTCAACAAAGCCTTACTTGACGAATACGGTGGAGCAAGCCGGAAACTTAACCTGTTTGCGGAGGAGACAAACGATGTGATGTATTACGACCAGTTTTTGACGGGGAAGGAAAGCGATCATGAACTATTGGACTATAAAGCGGCCATACAAACCAGCTTCTCATATGTGCAAGGAAATAATGAAGGAGTAGAGGGGCCTTCGCCGTTTTGGAGAAACGGAGCAGTGGTATTGAATGCCTTCGTGGATATTGCCGAAAAAGAAGGGTTTGATTTTACCACCCGCCTGGACTTGTATTCTGCTAAAACGCTGTTCCTGTACGGCGAAAATAACCAATCCTATGGTCGGACTTTTGCACAAAAGGAGGCTGCTTTTTTCCCTTTTGCGGAAATTGTTCAGATCAATAATACAGGTCATGAGATGATTTATTTTCAATGGAGCCAGGTCTACCCTGTGGTACTGAATTATCTAAACTCACTTTAATGCAATGATAAAAATGAGAATATTATTTTTTCTTCTGGTCGTTCTCTGCGGAGCAGGGCCACAAAGTATCGGACAAAATATTAATTGGGGCAGCTTGCAAAAGGAGCAAAAGCACCTTGCCACGATCAGCGCGGGCTGGGACTATGGGTTGGTAGCAGGAGCAGGCTACGGGTATCAGTTAAATTCCGGATGGCCCGCACTGATAACGGTTCACTGCTCATTTCCATCCGGCAAAAAGGCAGTGGATGATTTTAAAATAAAAATGGGAGGACAGGTCAGACTTTATAAGATTCGCCATTTTCAATTCAGTACAAGTGTACAAGGACTTTACAGAAGATATGAAAACCCGTTGGCCCGGATGCAGAATCTAGGGGCGGAGCTTTCGGTGACAGCGGGTTATTATAAACCCAAATGGTTTGTGGCGGGTAAATTTGGGTTTGACAAGGCCATGTTTACTCATCTGAAACATACTGACATCTTTCAAGAAAATATTTATGCGGAGGTCAGAGACGGATGGTACAGTGCCTCGGGCGGAAATTTCAGGTATGGGATACAGGCCGGTTACTCCTTCAGACAGCACGATCTTACAGTGGAGATCGGCAAAGCAGTTTCGCAGGATTTTAAAACAACTCCTCTTATACCATACTATCTGCAAGTGGGATACAATTTTAAAATAAGAGAGGGGCTCAAAAATAGATACCAGATTCAAGATGCCAGATAAAATTTTCATAGAAAACATTGAACAGACAACTTTAGCCCATGCTAGTAGCTGGTATCTAGTATCATGATTATTTAAGGTCAATGCATGGTCCGGGAAACAAAGCCCTGAAACAATCCCAACAGAGGACTTTTTCGCAATTGATTTTGTTCTTCCATTTTTGTCATCCACTGCACAAGAGTGGCATTTTCCTGGTCAGATATTTCTCCGCTAAGTGCTTTGGCGATCAATTCAAGATAGAATTCTTCATCGTTGATCATGGGGTAGGGTGCTCTCATATCCCTAAGACAGAAAAACAACCTTTTACCCCTATCCGGGGGAGTCCTTTTTTGTAAAAAAGAAATACAGAGTTGTTAAACCAGCCCATTTTCTTTGAGAACTCTTTGCTCATCGCCTGTGATACAGGCAAAGATCTTGTATTCACTTTTTTCGAGAAGGAGGAAATACAAAATATCAAACGTAATGGAATCTGTGGACCGGTCGTGTCTTATAAACCCAGCCTCCCAATGTATTTTGACGATTGTATGAAATTCATCTAGAAAGGTTGTTTCTTTCGAAGCGATTTTCATAGAGGTAATTCCAATGTCTTCGTAAAAACGATAATTCTCCGGGATGGCTTCTTTGAATTTCTCATCATTCTTATTGCATACGATCCCCAGAGGACCGGACTCCAGAAAGTAGGGGGCAAATGCGTGCATGGTCCCTTCTATATCCGGCGCTTTTTCTCCTTTCAGCGCCTGATTGAACCGTGCTTCGTATTCGGTAAAAAATCTATCCAGGTATTGTGTACGGTCGGGCATGATGACAGTCCTTTCGTTAGCTTCTATCCGTTGTGGTGTAAAGGTAAAAGATTATGTCGGGGAGTATCTTATATCTTACCGTTGTATTTTTATATGATCACGAGTCTGATACTGCCGGGATCGGGTAGATATTAAAAACAACACCCGTATAGTGCTGGATATACGGGTGTTTGAATTTTTATATAAAAAACAACTGGTGTTTTATTGCTCTATTTTTAATATGCTATTGGTCCTGCGTCTGGTAGCATCGCATAATTCCGTATCCTTATCCAGCGAATGCCCATAACTTGGAATTATTGTCTTAAGCTTGTTTTTCCATTCAGGAGAGTTCATTTTGTCTTTAAAGCAACGTTTCAGCACATCCAACATGGCACTTACAGCGGTAGAAGCTCCGGGAGAAGCTCCCAGGAGTACGGCCAGTGATCCGTCTGATGCGCTTACCAGCTCTGTCCCGAATTCCAGTATTCCTCCTTCTTTTTTATCTCTCTTGATCACCTGTACCCGCTGACCTGCTACCTGAAGTTTCCAGTCGTCCAGTTGTGCCGTCGGAACGTATTTCTGTAATTCTGCCAGCCGGTCTTCCCGCGACAGACGCACTTGTGTGATCAGGTATTTGGTAAGAGAAAGATTGTGATAACCCGCTGCAAGCATCGGGAAAATATTGTCAAGTTGAAGGGAGGAAGGAAGATCAAGGTATGAACCCTGCTTCAGGAATTTGGTAGAGAATCCTGCGAAAGGTCCGAAGAGCAAGGCTCTTTTGCCATCGATCACACGAGTATCAAGGTGTGGGACGGACATGGGAGGAGAACCTTTTTCGGCTTTCCCATATACTTTGGCCGCATGTTGTTTGATCAGCATTTCGTTGTAGCAGACAAGCCATTTACCGCTTACAGGGAATCCACCGTAACCTGAACCTTCCGGAATATCCGATTTCTCAAGCAGCGGCAATGCGCCACCTCCTGCACCGATGAAGACAAACTTGGTTTCTATCTTGGATTTCTTCTTTTGAACCAGGTCTTTTACTACCACTTTCCAATGTCCGCTCTTGGTTTTTTTCAGATTGTCTACATCATGTTTCAGGAAAAGATTTACTCCATCCTGAGCCGTCAGATGCTTAAACAAAAGTCTGGTAAGATCTCCGAAATCTATATCGGTTCCGGCATCCATACGGGTGGCGGCTATTTTTTCTTTTGCGTTTCTGCCTTCCATGATCAATGGCATCCATTCCTTCAGCTTGGGAAATTCTTCCGTGTATTTCATGTTTTTGAATAAGGGAGATTTGATCAATGCTTCATAACGCCTTTGCAAAAACGATACGTTTTCGGCTCCCCATACAAAGCTCAGGTGAGGTATCGGGTTAATGAACGTAGAAGGATCAGCAATATAATTTTGTTCTACCAGATACGCCCAGAATTGTTTTGACACCTCGAATTGCTCGGCGATTTTTATGGCTTTGCTAGTATTGATCGTTTTATTTTTTGATTCCGGTGTATAATTCAATTCACAGAAAGCAGAATGCCCTGTTCCCGCATTGTTCCATGCATCCGAGCTTTCTCCTGCTATTACATCCAGCCGTTCATATATATCAATACGAATGTTCGGATCAAGTTCTTTCAGAAGCATTCCAAGCGTTGCACTCATAATCCCTGCACCAATCAGTACAACATCGGGAGAAGAAGTATTAGTAGATTTCATTTGAATGTTTTTTTTGGCGCACAAATATACAACTTTTAGGAATCTAGTGTAAGAAAGTGTTTGTCTCCGGTGTTGTAATCTTACACATGTGCCTGTGTCTCACTGGTCAAGCAAAGGGGAGGAAAAACTTTTTTTTTGGACCGGCTAAACCTCTCCGCCAGTAGCCGGAAAATGTCCGGAAGAACCGGTCATAACAGTCAGACTAGCCCCTGTTTTATGGAACACTGGTTCAGAGAGTTTTATAATTTTGCCTGCTGGACAAAAGTTAGTTGGTCTTGTATCAGACAAGAAAATCTTTCAGCAGAATATTAATTTCGACTTATTAAAGTGATTGTCAATGCAATGATAGCAGGGAGTGCCTGTACATAAAAAATAGACCTTTGGGCGGAGAAGGCTCCGTATACTCCTGCGGTGATCACACAGGATAGAAAGAACACAGCAACATTTACAGACCATACCGGATCACAGATCACCAGAGACCAGAGAAGCCCGGCAGCAAGAAAACCATTGTACAATCCCTGGTTGGCTGCCAGTCCTTTTGTTTTTTCAAAAAGATCTTCAGGAAGGGACTTAAATGTTTTTTTACCCCGGGTAGTCCAGGCAAACATTTCCAGCCAAAGGATGTACAAGTGTTCGACGGCTACAAGACCTATCAGTATTTTAGAAAGTACCAGCATAGTTTTTTTATGGAAGATACTAAAAACGCCGGAAATATAATGTGAAAATAAAGATGTAAATTTACACGTATGATAGAGATAGGGAAATATAACAAACTGAAAGCGATTCGTCTGACTCCTCCGGGAATGTACCTGGCCGAAGAGGGAAACGAAGAAGAAGTGGTCCTGCTGCCCCATAAGTATATTCCCTCCACTCTGAAGGTAGAGGACGAGGTCAGTGTTTTTATCTACCGCGATTCGGAGGATCGTCTGGTGGCCACTACCCTTACTCCTAAGATCCTGCTGCACGAAATTGCCTGTCTGGAAGTGAAGGACGTGAACGATCACGGTGCTTTTCTGGACTGGGGATTGGAAAAAGACCTGCTGGTTCCTTACCGGGAACAACAAAAAAAAATGCGTCCGGGGGAAAAATACCTGGTCTATCTCTACCTCGACTCCGATACCGACCGGCTGGCGGCTACAAGTAAAATTGATCGCTTCCTGGAATGGGAGGATCTTACCGTACGGATAGGCGATCAGGTGGATCTGCTGATCGGAGAGGCAACAGATCTTGGAGTGAACGTGATTATCAACAACATACATAAAGGATTGATTTATCAGAACGAGATCTTTAAAAAAGTAGCCCCCGGAGATAAGACCACCGGGTATATCAAAGATATTCGTGACGATGGGAAAATAGACGTGAGTTTTCAGATACAAGGCTACCGCAATATTGATCCGTCGGCAGAACTGATCCTGGAAAAATTAAAAGCCAACAAGGGATTTCTTAAACTGAACGATAGCAGCGATCCGCAAGATATCATGCATAAATTGCAGATGAGCAAAAAGACTTTTAAAAAAGCAATCGGAAGTTTGTTCAGACAACGGCTGATCGCTATTGAAGAGGATGGGATATACCTTTTGTAAAAAATCCTGGAAATGATCGGTCCTTTATATGGGCAGAAACCGGAAGTGATTTCAAAGATGCCGGATTCTTTTAGCTGGAATCCGGCATCTTGCATTCAGTATCTGTTTCAGAGGTAAATACTATTCCTTCTTCCTGTTCTTATTGAACCATCTTTTTTTCTTAGGTTGCTTTTCTGTGTTTTTACCAGATGCGTCCGAAGAGGTTTTTTGAACAGGTGCTTTTCCAGAGTTCTTTTTTGATTGTGTTCTCCTGTCCGGTTTAGCAGCAGGAGGAGGAATTTTGCCGGTAAACAAGAATGGATTTTCTTCTGCTACAGGAATTTTTTTGCCGATCAGCTTTTGTATGTCTGCCAGGTATGCTTTTTCTTCCGCATCGCAGAAAGAGAAGGCAATCCCGTTGGCTCCGGCTCTTCCTGTACGCCCGATGCGGTGTACATAGGTTTCGGGAACATTCGGAAGTTCATAATTGATCACATGAGACAGATTGTCTACATCAATACCCCGGGCGGCAATGTCAGTAGCAATAAGTACACGCGTACGCCCGGTCTTGAAGTTGTTCAGCGCATTCTGACGTGCATTCTGCGACTTGTTGCCGTGAATTGCTTCCGCTTTTATATTTTCCTTCATCAGATCCTTGACCACTCTGTCGGCCCCATGTTTGGTCCGGGTGAATACAAGTACACTTTTAATAGATTGGTCTTTTAAGAGATGAAGTAATAATGCCTTTTTTTTGTCTTTGTCTACAAAATAGACGGTCTGGTTGATCGTATCGGCAGTAGAGGAGACCGGTGTTACTTCTACCTTGGAAGGATCAGACAGTATTGTATCGGCTAATTTTACGATGGCCGGAGGCATGGTGGCCGAGAAAAACAATGATTGTCTTTTGGCCGGAAGTTTGGTGATGATCTTTTTAACATCGTGTACAAAGCCCATGTCCAGCATGCGGTCGGCTTCGTCCAGTACGAATATCTTAAGATGCTTCAGCTCTATGAATCCCTGTCCCATCAGGTCGAGCAGCCGGCCGGGTGTAGCGATCAGAATATCGACACCGGCCCGGAGGGTATCCGTTTGTGCTTTCTGGGAAACACCCCCAAAGATAACCGCTGATCGCTGTGAGGTATGTTTTCCGTAAGCCCTGAAACTTTCATGGATCTGAATGGCGAGCTCACGGGTGGGCGTAAGAATCAAGGCTTTGATACTGATCTTTCCTTTCTCGGGAGCAGTATTTTTTTCCAGTAGCTGCAGTATGGGGATCGCAAAAGCGGCGGTTTTGCCTGTACCGGTCTGGGCACAGCCCAACAGGTCTTTTTTGGCAAGTACTACAGGGATTGCTTTTTCCTGAATAGGGGTAGGCTTTTGATAGCCTTCTGTTTTGAGCGCTTTTAAGATCGGCTCAATGAGATCTAGATTTTCGAATGTCATGGTTAGTTTTTAGTCCCGCACAATCTATCTCCTAGATCTTTCAGGCAATGATCAAAGATACGTCTTTTTCGGGAGATACATGCGGAAGGGAAGGATCGTTTATTTTATTTCAATTTTTTCGCCAAGGAATTTTGGTTGGGTGTCTATTAAAAAATCGAGAATCACTTTTACACGTGCAAATTTTTCCCGTACCGCAGTTTTGATGCCGTATTTGATGGCAACGTCTTTGGCATTATAGCCAAAGGCGGTCACGCCGATCTTATCAGCAATGTAGAGGGCGCGTTGATTGTGAAATTTTTGAGAGATCAGGAGAATAGAATCTTGTCCAAAGATCTCTTTTACCCTTACCATGCTGTCAAATGTCCGGAATCCCGCATAGTCCAGGTAGATCCTGGTGGAGTCAACTCCGTTCCGGATCAACTCGTTTTTCATATCGGTAGGTTCATCGTAGGAAGAACGCCCGTTGTCTCCGCTGATGATAATGTACTGGATTTTTCCTGCCCGGAACAGTTCGGTAGCGGCTTCTATCCGGAAGGCAAAATATTGGTTGACATGGCCGCTCTTCAGGTATTTGGATGTTCCCAGGAGTAAACCTGTTTTGACGGAAGGAATTTCCTGCAGTTGGGAGAAATTTTTCCCCTCCGATACTTTTTCAATCAGGTGATTGGCATACCACAGGACAATAGTACAGAGAAGGGTGGCAATCAAGAGCAAAAGAGAAAGACGTTTCAGTTTATTCATAACAGGGGAAGTAATAACAGGAAAGAAATCAAAATGAAAAAGTCCGGTATGCATACCGGACTTTTTCTACGTAAGATAAATATGTTACAAATCTATTTTTTTGTATCAGGAATAAAGTAGACCGTAGTGAAATCACGATACTGCATGGCATTGTTGTCCAATCCACGCACATTGGCCTGAAGAAGACGGTAGCCTTCATCGTACCATAAAGCGATGATCGGAGCATCTGCCATGGCTACCTGCTCTGCTTTTAAGAAGAAAGCATAAGCTTCTTCTTGGGTTTTGGCTTGCAGACCTGCTTCGTATAGCTCGTCAAAGACAGGGTTAACATATCTTGTAAGGTTCGGATAGGAAATTTTATCCATGCTTGCAGGTACATTTTTACCATAGAAGAACCATAGGAAGTTTTCCGGACTTGGATAATCGGCAAACCAACCTGCACGGAAGAAGTCACTTTTACCGCTTTGCATGTTCTCTACCAGTTGAGCAGTGGTTACGACATTAATGTCAACCGTGATGTCCAGATTTTCTTTCAGTTGTTTCTTTATTTCTTCTGCTACGGCCACGTTTCTTTCTCCGTCAGAGTTTAGCTCCAGCGTGATCTTAGGTACATCGGAACCTCTCTTGAATCCAGCTTTTCTCAGGTAGTGATTCGCAGAATCCTGGTTAAGATCGTATCCTTTGATCTGTTTCACATCATATCCTTTATAAGCATCCAGTGGAGTGATCCCGTAGATCGCATGAGAATATCCTTCTCCGTTTAGAACAGCGTCCAGGATTTTTTTACGGTCGATAGAGAAAGAAATCGCTTTTCTCAGGTTTTTGTTGCTGAACATTTTTCCGTTGTTCAGGAAGCCCAGGAAGTGGGTAGCCATTTCAGGAGTTCTTTGCAGTTCATATTCGCCGTATACACCGGTTTTCTGAGCTGTTTGCTCCTCTATTTCTATGATGTAATCCGTTGGCATACGATACATCATGTTTAACTGTCCTTTTTTGAATTCCAGTAATTCGGATTTCTTATCTTTCAGGAATTTTACTTTGATACCGCTCAGGTAAGGAAGTTTGTTTCCGTCTTTATCATTCAGATAGTAGTTCTCATTTTTCTTCAATACCACTACGTTTCCTTCCTGAATTTCAGAAATAATGAACGGACCGCTGCCCACAGCCTTAATTCTCATTTCCTTGTCGTATTTTTCATAGGCTTCTTTCGGGAAAATAAAAGTGAAAGGCCTTGCCATGTTGTTCAGGAAAATAGAATTAGGAGCAGTAAGCGTAAACTGAATCGTATATGGGTCAATTACCTTGATGCCTTCTACTTCAAAATTCGGTTTTTTACCGTCTTTTGCTGCATTGTAATATTCATTTGCTCCTTTCAGGATTCCGTCCAGACAGCTAAAGCCCTGGTTGGTTACGCTTGGAGTACAAAGCTGTGTGAAACAATATTTCACATCTTCTGCAGTAAGCTCTCTGCCTTTACCACCCGGAAAGCATTCGTTGTCATGAAACAAGATCCCTTGTCTCAGCTTGAAAGTATAAACAGTCTGGCTTTCGTCTACCGTATGGTTTTCTGCAATACCGTATTTAAGGCTCAGGTCTTTCTGATCAAATTTCATAAGACCTTCGTATATCTGAGACGCTATTCTATAGGAAATTGCATCAACGATGTTGTGAGGGAAAAGATTCTTGATATAATCGGATTCATTGACGATAAACGTACCTCCGTAATATTTTCCTCCTTTGGCTTCCACCAGCGTATTGGGGTCAGAATTTCCATTCTGAGATGGCCCGCAGGCGCTCACCAATAATGCAACAGAAAGAACAGAAATTAATGTCTTTTTCATTTTATCTTAATAAAAAATTGTTTGTTTACGAAACCCAATATTAAACACAGGTTTCAAGTTACCAAATATTACCAGAAAAAATAAAATTTTCAAGGATTTTGTAATAAAAAAAGATTGAATATCCTTTTTCGCAATTTGAATTTAATACCACTTGAATATTTTCAAGCCCAGAAAATAAAATATAAGCCCGAGAGAGGATAATACGGTGCAGGGAAGTATTATTTCGCCCAATCCGGCGCCCTGATTAAAAATAGCCCGGATAGAATCACTGAGCAGGGTAAGCGGTAATAGTTTGATAATGGCAACCAGCCAGGCCGGAAAACTCTGGTAGCTGAAAAAGATCCCCGAAACGATGGTCATGGGTAGTACAACGGCATTGATCAGTCCGTTGGCCACATGAGTACTTTGGGTGCGGGAGGCCAGCAGCAGCCCAATTCCACCGAATGCCAGCACCCCCGACAGATAGATCAGCACAAGGGCCGGGAGGCTTCCGGTTAGTTCCAGCCCGAAGAAAAGCCAGGCAAAGAACGCAAGAATGAAGGATTCGAAGAGAGTAAGGCTCAGCCGGGTCAGAAAATGGGAAATGATAAACGAGGATTTTTTCATAGGCGTCGCG
>CAYTGJ010000034.1:33043-34581 GCA_964437245.1 uncultured Chitinophagaceae bacterium | reverse complement strand
AGGAATCTCGAAAGAGAAGATTATTATACCGTTGTGCTGCAAGCCCGCAATGATCTTGGATGTACTGCATATGATACGATCCGGCTGACGGCTTACAAACTGTTTATTCCTACTCTGATAACCCCCAACCAGGATGGCCTGAATGACCGGTTTGAAATTACCGGTTTGGGGGAAAATTTTGAGCTGAAAGTATACAATCGTTGGGGAGACCAGGTATACAAAAGAAGTAATTACCGGAATGAATGGGACGGGGAAGGACTGGCAGACGGATTGTATTATTTTTGGATCCACGATCCGTACCTCGACCAGGAGTATAAAGGATGGATACAAATAATCCGATAAATTTGATAGTCTTTTAGGAGAAAAAGAAACGCTTAAACGCTGCCAGAGCATAATCTTTCTCCCGTCTTAAATCCTTTCGGGAGAATGATCTGTACTTTTCGAGAAGCACAGGGCCGGTAAATTCATGCGATAAAAACGCTCAGTAGTTATTTAAGCGATATTAAATCGCAGTAATAGCGTATTTTCAGACTTTATTTCCTTTTTAAACAGGATTTAAGGCGTTATGATTTTTAAAGTGGAGGCAATTAATCCCCCTTTTTTTAGCACATTAGTTACTTCATTATTTGACCTTTTCAGGGTTGTCATGTATCTACAAAGAGGAGACAACATTGAAGAAGGATCAATTTATGAAAATAAAAAACTGCATTGTTAGCATTGTGTGCCTGCTGGCATCATTGACCGTCACCCAACGGGCATTGGGTCAGTTTAAAATTATAGGATATGTCCCTAATTGGATCAATCTTACTACATTTAGCAATAATTTTGATTTTTCCAGGGTCACGCACCTGAATATTGCGTTTAAAGATCCTAACAGCAACGGCGATCTTCCAGCCATGTCGGGAGGCGAAAATACCCTGGTGGCTACCGCTCATACACATGGGGTTCAGGTGTTTATGTCCATTTGTGGGGGAGCTTCGTCTGAAAATACTGCTATTCGCACGCGTTATTTCAATTTGATTCTTCCGGCGAACCGTTCGGCATTTGCCTCTAAATTAAAAAATTATTTGCTGGACAATAACCTGGACGGACTGGATGTGGATCTGGAAGGTCCGGCGATCAATGAAGATTATGCTGGTTTTATACAGGTGCTGGCAGATACGTTGCACCCCGCAGGATTATGGGTCACGTCTGCACTTTCCGAGGGATACGGAGGGGGAGCGGTGCCGGTGAGCACGTTTAATTATTTTGACTGGATCAACATCATGGCCTACGATGCCAGCGGTCCTGGCTGGGGAATTCCAGGGCAGCATTCTTCTTATGACATGGCAGAAGAAGCCTTAAATTACTGGAAAGGAAGAGGACTGGCCCAGTCTAAGGCGGTCCTGGGAGTTCCGTTTTATGGCTACGAATTCGGGAGCGAAAGCCCAAGAAATTATGCCGTCCCTTTCCATTGGGTGGCCTCCAATCATCCTTCCAGTATCGGGGAGGATGAAGTGGTGACAGGTTCCAATACGCTTTATTACAACGGCCATTAT
>CAYTGJ010000034.1:10942-33033 GCA_964437245.1 uncultured Chitinophagaceae bacterium | reverse complement strand
TACGATGGTGGACAAAACGAACCTTGCGCTGGCATTCGGGGGAGGGATTATGATCTGGGAGCTTTCGCAGGATGCTTCGGGGAATAATTCTTTACTGAAACAGATCCGGGAAACAGCCGGGAATGCAGTAACCAGTAGTCATTCACGGGAGGAAGATAAGACCTTTTCTGTATACCCGAATCCTACTACCGGTATTTTCTCGGTGGCAGGAGAGATGGAAAACACCAGGATAGAGTTGTACAATACACTTGGAGAGAAGATAAGAACTTTCTCCGGAATAAATAATATGGATATCAGCGGAGAGCCGAAAGGCATTTATTATCTTCATCTCATGAAAGAAAAAAGTACGAGTATTAAAAGAATTGTTTTACAATAATGGATTTGTTCAGAAAAATTTCAGGCCTCCTTTTCATTTGGCTATTAGTACAGCCGGCTCTGGCGCAACGCCCGGACCTGGATACTTCTATGGTGGTGATCGTTCCTTCGGATCCTCTCATTTCTTATACAGGAAGGATTGATTTTCGTAATAAAAACGCTCCGTCCTTTTCGTATCCCGGTGTGTCCATAAAACTGAAGTTTACCGGCGATGCCATTGATATGCTGATGCAGGATCTGGCGGAAGGTGATGAACAGCATACGAATTACCTGAATGTGATTATAGACAACGACAAACCCTTTGTCGTAAAGCTCAGCAAAAAACAGAAAATCTATTTCCTGGCCAGGAATCTTGATCTGAGAGAACACACGATTGAGATCATCAAGCGGACAGAAAGTAGTGTAGGAGGGGTGATCCTGCATGGATTCAGGCTCCGGCAGGGACACAGGCTACAATCGCTTAAAGAAGAAGGTCCTGTCAGAAGAATTGAGTTCATCGGCAATTCGCTCACTACTGGTTATGGCAATGAAGTAAGTGTGGCGGCTCCTCCACAGGGAGATCCCAATACAGGATTTCATTCGGTAAACGAGAATAATTATACCGCCTGGGGAGCGCTTGCCTGCCGTGCCTTGAAGGCGCAGTATATGTGTACTGCTTATTCGGGAAGGGGTATTTACCGGAATAATACAGGAAGCACTGCCGGTACTCTACCCTTGTTGTACGATTATGTTAATCCCGACAAGGCGGATGCCTTATGGAACCATCAGCGTTTTATCCCGGATGTGATTGTCATTGATCTCGGGACCAATGATTTTGCGATGGGAGTTCCCGATTCAGCCGCATTTTGTACCGCCTATAGTGCCTTTATTGAAAAGCTGAGAGCCATACATCCTGCCTCGAAAATCATTTGTGTGGCAGGAAATGCACTGACAGATCAATGGCCGGCAGGAGAAAAGCGGTGGACAAGACTGAGGAATTATATCGGCGGTGTGGTAAAAAAAGAAAATGAAAAAGGCGATGCTTCGGTGTTTTATTTTGAGCTGACTCCTCAGACCGCTCCTTATGGAGAAGACTGGCATCCAAGCAATGCCACCCATAAAAAAATGTCGGAAGCGATCGTCCCGTTTATCAGAACAGTAACGGGCTGGTAGAACGGCTGGTATCTGGATTATCCCGCAATGGCTTCCCCGTTGATTATTTTGCTCATCACACCTTCCTTCAGGGCATAGGTGGAGATGCGGAGTGTTTCCATTTTAAATTCATTTAATAAAAAATGGATGAGTACCGCTGCTACAACGATCATGTCTACCCGGAGTTCAATCATTCCCGGTATTTGCATACGGAGGGTTTTGTCTTTGTGGATCAGGTCCTGGTAGATCTCGTGAAAATCACTAAGTGCAAGGGTGTATTCTTTTTTTGTTTCTATCGAAAAATCAAATCCTTTTTTCCGAAGGTCAATATCGCTGATGGTCTCAAAAGAGCCGGCGGAGCCTATTAACGTGGTGGTCGGAAATTTGTGCAGTATCTCGCGCAGTGGCTGTAGTTTTTCTGAAAGATAGTGGCGGAGGTTGGAAATTTCTTCCGGGCTGATCGGATCATTTTGCTGGAATAATTCCATCAGCCGTTGTCCACCGATCTCGAAACTATGCTTCCATAAAACTTCCGCACGATTAGCCAGTACAAATTCTACGCTGCCTCCTCCTATGTCTACGATCAGCGATTGTTCATTACCCAGATCGAGTGCTTTTGTTACCCCATAGTAGATCAGCTCTGCTTCACGTTCCCCGGAGATAATGATAATTTCAATGCCGGTGGTTTCTTTTATTTTTTCTGCGAGTTGAATGCCATTGCGGGCATTCCGGAATGCACTGGTAGCGGTAGCAAATACCCGCTCGATTTTAAATTCTTCGGTTGTCTTTTTAAAATCCGCCATGGTATGCAGTGCCCGTTCGCATGCATCGTCTGCAATAAATCCCTGGTTGATGCCGCCTTTTCCGATCCGTACCGGAGCTTTTTCTGCGTAAATGGTGTGTATGTCCTCCCCGTCTACCTCTGCGATAAGAAGATGGAAAGTATTGGTCCCAAGGTCAATGACCGCAATTCGTTCTGGTTTCATACTATTCTATTCCTGCGAAGATAAGGATTATACTCTTGCGACAAAGATAAGTTGCAGAATTATTCATAGAAGGATACTTTTTTAAACAGAAAACAGAGAAAAGAAAGCATTCTAAGTGCTATAAGCCTTCTTGAGAGGGGCATTGAGAGGAATTAGTGGTATGTATTCCGTCCGTTGGGGATACAATTATTGTTTAGACTGTCCGGGATTTTTTTAAATACAATTCCTGAATGGGCTTGTCAATTGTTTATTTTTCCGGAGTTCAGCATCGGGATAAAAGAGTCTTAAAATTAAGCCGGGGCATTCTATTGTTTTGACTTTAGCCTGGATTGGGTGAGGTCCGTGGCTTATCCGCTGACAAAACACTTATGGCCTGTCAGAGGACAGGCCATAAGTGTTTATTTAATGTAAGTACCAAATCATAGGCCAGAGCCATTATTTTTTAAGACTATATACCAATTTGTTTTCTTTGATAGTCTCTAATACTTTAATGTCTTTTATTTCTTCAGGATTAACTTTAATAGGATTTTTGTCTAAAATTATAAGATCAGCCAATTTGTTTTCTTTAATAGTTCCCTTCTGGTCTTCTTCAAAATATTGGTAAGCAGCCCAGGAAGTAATTGATCTTAATGCTTCGTATGGGCTGATTCTTTCATCTGGTCCGATAATATCTCCGGATCTGCTTTTCCTATTGACTACAGAGTATAGGATCATCGTGCTGCTGGGCAATGCAACCGGAGCATCATGGTGTTGCGTAAAAATCATTCCTTTATTCAAGGCCGATTTTGCAGGAGATATTTTATATGCCCGCTCTTTTCCAAGTGTTTCATCTCTATGCCAGTCCCCCCAGTAGTACGTATGCATTCCGAAAAAAGACGGGATGATCCCCAATGATTTAAATGAATCTAATTGATCCATTCGGGCTGTTTGAGAATGGATCCCCACCGTTCTCCGGTCGTTTTTTGGGTGTCGTTTTTCGGCATGATCAATTGCTGTTATTAATTCATCTATTGCAGCATCGCCATTACAGTGAGCTAAAATTTGCCAATTATTACCATAGGCGGAATCTACAAGAGCGATCACTTCACTTTCTTTTGGAAAAGCAGGATAACCTGCATAATCGGCAGATTGTCCTGGTGGTGGTACTACGTATGGTTTTGTCAACCACGCAGTTTTCCCTTGAGGGGAACCATCCAGCGATAGTTTTATGCCGGCTATCCGAAAATGGTTTTTATAGTCTTTTTGGATCCCGTGCTCTTTCATATAGAGTAGCTGCGTTTGCAGGTCGGGATAAGCCGCCACATCTATAGGGAGTTTATCCTCTGAAGCCAGTTTTATCCATGTATTGCAGGCATCACTGGTGGCACGGCCTTCTTGTGCTGTTGTAAAGCCAAAACGCATATAAGCATTCAATCCTGCCTCTGCAATTTTTTCGTTGGCGTCAGTGTCAAGCGTTCCCATAATTTTGAAAAGAGGAATAAACATCGCCATTTCTTCCAGTACTCCATTCGGTTTTTTAGTTCCGGGAATGCGACGGATCACCCCACCTTCCGGATCTTCGGAATTTTCATTATAACCGGCCATCTCCAACGCTTTGTGATTCATAACGGCCAGGTGTCCGGATTGATGGATAATAATGACAGGTACTGTTGCAGATACTTTATCCAGATCATCTGCGGTTGGCGGGAGTTTACCTTTGAGTTGTGCATCGTCATAGCCGAAACCTACGATCCAGCCATATTTGCCAATTACATTTTCGTTTTTCTTTTTCCAATCATTCAGCAATCTTATGAGATCATCAATACTATTGCCTTCGCCATCGGGAGCCGGTAATAAATTAGCGGAAACCGCCTGAAATCCCGCATTCCATACATGGCCGTGAGCATCGATAAATCCGGGAAGCATTGTATTACCTTCTAAATTTTTCATTGTGGTAGAAGAATTTTTATACTTCTCCACCTCTTGTAAAGAGCCTGTAAAAATAATTTTCCCGTCTTTTACAGCTACTGCTTCTACATATTGAGGCTCCTCTCCTTCCATTGTTAGAATATCCCCATTATAATAAATGGTATCAGCAAGCGAGGAAGATTCTGTTTTACAATTATACAGTCCCCCAATTAATACCGCTGGTATTAAAAAATTAAATAAAATCTTTTTCATATTTCTTAAATTTATTGAGATGTTGGGTTTCGTTTAAAAATATAAATAACAATTTAAAAGCCTGTAGATGAGCTTGATATTAAAAGTGTTGGATTGCTACAGGTAACGATTTCTTAATGCTGCTGTTCTCAGCGGTTACAATCCATTTTTTCAAGATACTATTTTTTACCTTAATTCCAACTATGTGCCCCCAAAGGAGGTAAAATTATATAGGCCTCTTTTTTGCTGGCATTTTTTATCAGAATAGTCTGCTCCTTTTGCTTTTAAGAGAGCAGCGATATTCTGCTAAATGTTATATCCTTCTATGAAAGAGCCAACCATTTTTGGCTCACTTTTTCAAGAATGCTTATCGTCGGATAATGCAATGCCACTGGAAATAAAAATTTTCAGAATGTCCCGTATTAATTTTAGTACGATTTCTGGACGGGCGATATAAGATGCCAGATACAAGATACCAGATCCGGGATTGCCAAAAATGAGATACAGGTAATTGACGATCTCTTCCGGAACATAAGAGGAGCAACATGAATATGCGTTAGCCGTTTCTAAACTCCTGGATCTATCTGGGATCTTGAATCTTGAAATAAGCATAACATTTAGCCGGGATATTCTGAAATTTTTTACATGTTCATACCTTTATCCCGAGGGATTCAAATGTATGAAGCCTTTCTATATATCCGTTTAACAGATCACGATAGCCTGTTGATTTCTCAATTCTCAGACGGTTTCGCTAGTCGAGTCAACGGATAGGGTATTGAAATTTTTAAATTATTTGAAAATAAATACTTTTCTTTAAATTACTTACTAATGTTTTTGCGTATGTTTTTTTGGAAAATATTAGTGAAATTATGGAAGACAAGAATTTTACAGACTGTTTTTATGTTCTTGTCGCCTTTCGTAAAAACAGGGAGAATAAAATAACAGGATAATAAATATCGTTTAAACAGGAGGGGGAATCCCGCTCTATTAGTAAACAATGTTATGAGTAAGAACCAATCGAAATACAACCAGTTAAGAGAAAAAAATCAGAAGGCTTTAGTAGGGGGAGGAATCGAGAAGCAGGAAGCCCAGCATGGGAAAGGGAAACTGACTGCCCGGGAGCGGATCGGGTTACTTCTGGACGAAGATAGTTTTGAAGAAACAGGAAAATTTGTGACCGCCCGTGATGCTACAGCGGAAGAAGAAATCCTCGGAGATGGTGTCGTCACCGGTTATGGGACCATTGAGGGGCGGCTGGTGTATGTGTATTCACAGGACTTCACTGTCTGGGGAGGATCTCTTTCAGAGGCACAGGCCGGGAAAATATGCAGGCTGATCGAACTTGCCCTGAAAAACGGAGCTCCTTTGATCGGGTTGAATGATTCGGGAGGAGCCAGGATACAGGAAGGAGTAGTTTCATTGGGAGGATATGCAGATATTTTTTATCGCAATACACTTGCGTCGGGTGTCGTGCCCCAGATCTCTGCCATCATGGGACCTTGTGCGGGAGGAGCAGTGTATTCGCCTGCGCTTACGGATTTTATCCTGATGGTGGAAAAAACTTCCTATATGTTTGTAACAGGGCCCGGGGTTGTAAAAGCCGTGACGCATGAGCAGGTTACCGCAGAAGAGCTGGGAGGGGCAGAAGCACATAGTACCAAAAGCGGGGTGACCCATTTCTCCTGTGCCGATGATGTGGAGTGTATCCGATACATCAAAACATTATTGAGTTATCTGCCTCAGAATTGTGAAGAGGAGGCCCCCGGGTATTTATATGAGGGGAATGGCTCTGAGCTTGTCCCGAAGCTGGACAACATCCTGCCGGAAAATCCCAGTCAGCCTTACGATATGAGAAAAGTGATAGAGGGGATCATTGACCCGGGATCTTTTTTCGAAGTGCACAAGCACTATGCTGAAAACATCGTGATCGGTTTTGCCAGGCTGGCCGGAAAAAGTATAGGAGTGGTGGGCAACCAGCCAGCCGTGCTGGCCGGAGTGTTAGACATTAACTCCAGTACAAAAGCCGCAAGGTTTGTACGCTTTTGTGATTGCTTTAATATTCCCCTACTGGTGCTGGTGGATGTCCCTGGCTTTTTACCGGGAACACAACAGGAATGGAACGGGATCATTTCCAACGGTGCCAAATTGCTCTTCGCTTTTTCAGAAGCCACGGTGCCTCGTATCACAGTCATCACGCGGAAAGCGTATGGAGGAGCGTACGATGTGATGAATTCCAAACACATAGGGGCCGACATGAATTATGCCTGGCCGTCTGCCGAGATAGCGGTCATGGGAGCAAAAGGAGCTGCCGAGATCATCTTTAAAAAAGAAATTGCCCAGGCTCCGGATCCCGCTAAAAAACTCCAGGAAAAGGTAGAAGAGTATGAGCAGAAATTTGCGAACCCCTACATAGCGGCCGGGAGAGGATATATTGACGAAGTGATCATGCCCTCTGAGACAAGAAAGAAACTGATCGCAGCATTCAGTATGCTGAAAAACAAAGTGGATAAACTGCCGCAAAAAAAGCATGGAAATATTCCCTTGTAAGTACCCGGGATTTTTTATCTTTGGAAGAAAGGATTTCTAAAAATTATAATCATAAAAATACAAGATGAGTGAAGAGAGTTTAAAATTTCTGGAAGCATACCTGAACAATGCTTCCCCTACCGGTTTTGAAACTTCCGGTCAGAAAATGTGGCTGGAGTATATTCGTCCTTTCGTTGACGAATATTTTACAGATACGTATGGTACGGTAGTAGGAGTGATTAATCCGGAAGCCCGCTATAAAGTAGTGATCGAAGCCCATGCAGATGAGATATCCTGGTTTGTAAATTATATTACCAAAGACGGATACATCTACCTGAAAAAAAACGGAGGGTCGGATCATAGTATTGCTCCTTCCATGCGAGTAAACATTCACACGGCGAAAGGTATTGTAAAAGGAGTGTTCGGATGGCCCGCCATTCATGTTCGGGACAATGAAAACGACAAACCGCCTACCATGAAAAATATATTCCTGGATCTTGGGTGTGAAAGCAAGGAAGAAGTAGAAGCGCTGGGTGTACACGTAGGATGTGTGGCTACGTTTGAAGACGAATTCATAACACTTAACGACCGTTTTTTCCTGGGCCGTGCCCTGGACAACAGGATCGGAGGATATATGATCGCTGAGGTGGCCCGTAAGCTGAAAGAGAATAATCAGAAGCTGCCTTTCGGGTTATACGTCGTCAATGCTGTGCAGGAAGAAATAGGACTAAGAGGAGCTGAAATGATCGCCCATCGTATCCAGCCGGATGTAGCGATCGTGACGGATGTTTGCCATGATACACAGTCTCCGGTATACGATAAGAAAACCAGCGGAGACCTTTCTTGTGGGAAAGGCCCTGTACTGACCTATGGTCCTGCAGTACAGAACAATCTTTTAAATATGGTAATAGACGTAGCCGGTAAGCAGAACATTCCTTTTCAGAGAGCCTCGGCATATAGGGCAACCGGTACGGATACTGATGCCTTTGCTTACTCTAATGCAGGGGTAGCTTCTGCCCTGATATCGTTGCCTTTGAAATATATGCATACTACTGTGGAGATGGTACACAAGAATGACGTTGAGAACATTATCAATCTTATGTATGAGTTCCTGGTACAGCTTCCCGAAGGTCATGATTTCCGTTATATAAAATAACTGTTTTGATCGTTATGTAATCTTATATCCTGGGTCCGGATCCAGGATATATTTTTAGTGGCAAAGTGTAAACCGCAATTTTGAAAATTGTTTTTGATTGGTATCTTATTTATAAATAGTAGTTTATAGCACCCGTCAGAAAGAAGAGGAACTTGTCGGAGGAGGTTTCTGTTGAAATACCAATAATTTACGCTATACACACCAATGAAATTTAATGTCTACCTGAATTATTTCGAAGAGATCCTGAATAATTCAACACCTTCTGCTCCCTACGATCATCCCGATTATTTTAATTATACCAAACTCAACTGGGTTCGAATGAACCGATGGCTGAAGCATGCGGTACTTTCGGAGGAAATTAAAAAGACTGTTTCAGCAGTGAACAAGCCTCAGCACTGGATCGTGATCACAGAACCCTGGTGTGGAGATGCTGCCCATATCGTTCCTTTCCTGCATCTGATCGCTGAATTGAATCCTTTGATCCGGGTAGAGTACGAACTGAGAGACAGCGCTCCGTTCCGCATTAATGAATACCTGACCAACGGAGGGAAGTCCATTCCTAAACTGATCATCCGAAACGAAGCAGGAGAAGATCTGGGAGTATGGGGACCAAGGCCGGTGATATGCCAGACATTGTTTGACAAACTGAAGGCAGACCAAGCCGATTTTGAAACCATGAAAACGGAACTTCAGAAATGGTATAATAAAGACGAAGGGAAAGAAATAATGTCAGAACTGACTGGTTTGATAAAACAATCGATCTCTCTTTCTTAAAAAGTATTGAGGTCAGATACAAGATGCCGGATAAGATAAGTCCGGAGATTCCTCAGTCCGTAGCTTGTCCCCTGACAAGACACTTATCGCCTGTCAGGGGATAGGCCATAGGGTTATTTTAATGTGGGTACCCAATCATAGACTAGAGCTAAAAATGTTACCACCGGAGGATCTTGAAAGAATAATTTTTCTTTTCGTAAGTAACTACGAGCAAATATAAGCCGCTTTCTACGGTCAGCGGCAGTTCGTACAGTTCGTTGGCCGGAAAATCAGACCTGCTCATTACGGTCCGTCCTTTCATATCTACGATGCGGACAGGGACCGGCTGGTCGTCCGGGGTGGAAATGTAGATACTCAATTGTTCTTCAAACGGATTTGGTTTCAGTAGTGCCTCTATTTTGGCATCACGGAAAACAGAACGTGTCTGTAATTCTTTCTCTTTCCCCTGGCTGTCGGTAAAGGTCAGTTTGTAATAAACAGTCCGGTCGATATACCGTTCTTCATTTAGAAGGTATTCCTGGAGGGAAAAACTTCCGGACTTCCCAGGGAATTGGGAAACAAGTGTATAATTTACCTGATCGGAAGAAACATACAGGTTGAATACTGTATTTTCGATTTCAATGTTCGTACTGAACTGGATGGATACGGTGCCCGCTTGCTGGGTTACGTTGAAGCTGGCCAGCTCCACATACGAAGCGATCGGACAGGGTTTCCAGAAATTTCCTGTCATCATGAAAAGCATGAGCGTCCGGATTGTATTGCCATAGTAAGCATTGTCTGTCAGGGCCACTGTTTCTTTGTAAAATTCATTCAGAAGGGAGGCATTATCGCCCCCCATGGTTCCGGCGGCCCAGGTGGAGGTGAACAAAGCATTGTGGACACCATTCCCATCCGCAGGAGAAGCTGCGTTGAGGGCGATCGGTGCTTTACAGGAGGTACTGTGTCCTTTCAGCCAGGCAACGTTCCGGGCCAGAATATCCTTTGCCTTGGCATCATTGAACCAAAGTACGTCTGTGGCCATTCTCCAGGGATTCCGGCAGGCGTCATAACCATAGTTCTGTGGTCCGTTACAATCGTTGGGAACTGCACTGGGATTGGCCCAGTTGCTGACAAGTCCTGTATTGGAATTCCGGTTGGCGGTGAGAAAGGAATAGGAGGCATTGACTACATCCACCGCCCAGAAAGAGCTGTCGGCAGGGACCTGAAGGGCGAATAGTTTGTAGTAAGCCGGAGCAAAATAGCTGGGGTTCCGGCAGGGATTACTGGTCCCCCAACCGTCTCCGTTGAGGGTTTGATAGCTGGTAGGATGTATCTCATAGGCTTTGATAGCATTAATGAGCGTAGTCGCTTCTGCCGAATAGTCATAAGGAGTACTGCTTTGCGGCCATTGGCATTCGGCTACCAGCAGTGCCATGGCAGCATCCAGTTCGGCATCGGTAGCCCCGCCATTGCCTCCCGATCCGGCATCTCCATGATGGCAGCCGTTGCGGTTCCAGCCCATGATGTTCCTGCCGGTCACAGAATTTCTTTTATAGTAAGCAAACAGGCCGTCGAAAAGAGGTTTGTCGGCAGCATAGGCTGCAAGTAGCATTCCGTAGGCAATTCCCTCGGACACCGTCCGGGAAGGAGTATCAAACAGCACTCGTAGGGTACCATCTCCACAGTCTTCCACAAATTGCTGTTTCCAGTTCTGGTAGGCGGTGTATGCATCCTGGGATTTGCCAAACTGATTGGAGGATAAATATTTATAGGGCCCTTTGGGAAGGTTGGACGGCATAAGTCCATAGTCATAAGGAGAAGAAGCCGATTGGCTGATGATCCCGAAAGGAATTTTACAGGTATCGGGTGTATTGATCTGGGCAATGATCTTCTGGCAAGAAATGAAGATGAACAGAATCGAAAATAGTCTTAATCCCATATTTTTTTGTAAAATTAAGCTACAATATACGTATGTTCTGCAATAAATTTTCTATATATTAACTATAGAAAAAGAAAAGGATTAATTTTAACTTCTAAACATGGTATCCAATAGGTGAGAATTGCACTTGTTTTTTTGTTGGTCGTCCTGGCAATGCTTATTGCCGGATTGTACGGAGCACTTTACGATCAGATTACATATTCTGTTAGTAGTGAGTTTTTTACAATGCGATTTTCCCGGGAGGGGATATCTGCAGGAGCATCTGTGCGATGGGAAGTGGCAAAAATGGGATTTATCAATACCTGGTCGGTCGGCCTGGGATTGGGTGTCTTCCTGTCTCTCACCGGATTGTTGCATGCCGATAATAAAAAAATGTTTTATACGACCCTGCAAACCTTTTTTATAACGCTGGGAACGGGCTTTTTGCTGGGGATGCTTGCCTTGTTGCTTGCCGATTCCACGGAAAATGTGGCCAGCGAGATCACGGACAAGAAAGCGTTCAGTAAAGTCCTGAGCATGAATAATTACAGCTATGTAGGAGGAGTGATCGGAATGTTTCTGGGAGTAGGCTGGCACATCTTAAAAACACGCCTTAACCGCAAAAAAATAACCTGATCATTATAGTCATTCTTTTTATATTTGCTTTTCAGAAATAAAATAAACACCTCATCATAATTTATGTCAAAACCTACGCATTTAAATTCCTGGAACCGTTTAAAAGATCATCATCATTGGATGGCCTCTCAGCAAATGAAAGATATGTTTGCCGGGGACCAGGATCGGTTTAATAAGTTTTCTCTTCGCTTTAACGATATACTGCTGGATTATTCCAAAAACAGGATCAATGAAGATACCATGCAGCTATTACTCTCCCTGGTACACGAATCCGGTCTGAGAGGAGCAATTGACAATATGTTTGGCGGAGCCAGGATCAACAATACGGAAAACCGCTCGGTGCTGCACATCGCTTTGCGGAACCGCTCCGCTTCTCATGTGACCGTAGAAGGAGAGGATGTAATGCAAAAGATCCATCCTGTACTGGAAAAGATGAAAACCTTTACGGATAAGATCAGAAGCGGGAGCTGGAAAGGATATACAGGAAAGGCCATTACCGATGTAGTCAACATCGGGATCGGAGGATCTGACCTTGGACCGTATATGGTGACCGAAGCGTTGAAACCATATAGCCACAGAGGACCTAAAGTACATTTTGTTTCCAACGTGGACGGTACTCACATTGTAGAGGCCCTGAGTACGCTGGATCCTGAGACGACCTTGTTTATTATCGCCTCTAAAACCTTTACCACTCAGGAAACGATTACCAATGCGGAGTCTGCGAAAGAATGGTTCCTGAAGACGGCCCGTGATCAGGCGCATGTAGCAAAACACTTCGTAGCACTTTCTACGAACTCCAAAGAAGTAGCAGCCTTTGGGATCGATACTGAAAATATGTTCGAGTTCTGGGATTGGGTAGGCGGCCGGTATTCGTTATGGTCTGCCATCGGTCTTTCCATTGCAGTCAACATCGGGTTCGATAACTTCGATGAGCTGCTTACAGGAGCTTATGAAATGGATGAACATTTCCGTACAACTCCTTTCGAACAAAACATCCCGGTGATCCTCGGAGTTCTGGGAGTATGGTACAATAATTTCTTTAACGCGGAGTCCCACGCCATCTTGCCGTACGATCAGTATATGCATCGCTTCCCCGCCTACTTCCAGCAGGGAGATATGGAAAGCAACGGGAAAGGAGTCACCAAAGACGGAGAAGTGATCAACGATTATTCGACCGGTCCGATCATTTGGGGCGAACCAGGAACGAACGGACAGCATGCGTTCTATCAGCTCATTCACCAGGGGACCAAGCTGATCCCTTGTGATTTTCTCGCTCCGGTAAGTTCCCAGAATCCGGTAGGCGATCATCATGCAAAATTGCTGGCCAATTTCTTTGCACAGACCGAAGCACTGATGAAAGGAAAAACCTCAGAAGAAGCCAGAGCGGAACTGGAAAAAGAAGGACTTAGCGGAGAAGCACTGGAGAAATTACTGCCTCATAAAGTTTTCTCCGGAAACCGGCCTACTAATTCGATCATGTTCAAAAAACTGACCCCAAAAGTATTGGGATCACTGATCGCTATGTACGAACACAAGATCTTTACCCAGGGAGTGATCTGGAACATCAACTCGTTTGACCAGTGGGGAGTGGAGCTGGGCAAGCAACTGGCCAAGAAGATCCTTGGAGAACTGAACGATGGAAATAAGGTTTCTTCTCATGACTCTTCTACCAACGGACTGATCAACTTTTACAAAGAGAACCGCTAATCGCATAAGATTAATTAATATTGGATAACCCACAAGAAGGCTCCGGAATTTCCGGAGCCTTCTTGATTCATAGAATGATTTGAAAAATAGGATGAGAGGAATTTTTTTTTGGATAATAGTCTTGTGTGTAGGTTCGATCAATACCATGGCTCAGAATCTTGTGAGCAATCCGGGGTTTGAAGAATATACCAGTTGCCCGGAGCGGAATGGAGATATAAAAAAATGCATCTCCTGGAGTACTACCTCTCCCGGCTCTACCCCCGACTATTTTCATAAATGTTATCCTAAAGGAAAATATCCTGGAGTAGAACTGGGTGTACCGCAAAATTCGGAAGGCTACCGAATGCCGGTGTCCGGAGAGGCCTACATAGGCCTGGCGTTATTCTTCCGGAAAAATTATTACAACCGGGAATATATACAGAACAAACTACTCAGTCCTCTGGAGAAAGGAGTCAAATATAAGATCGATTTTTATATCAGTTTATCGGATAGTTCTGAATTTGTCTCCGATCACATTGCGGCCTGCTTCTCGACCGTGCCGAACGGAATTATGGCCAATGCTCCGGAAGCGTTGCTTAACGCACGTCAGATGGTGACGATCAAAGCCCCGGAGGTGTTAAAACAAAAGAACTGGCAAAAGGTAGAAGCGTATTATACGGCTACAGGAGGAGAGGAATACCTGATCATAGGATCATTTAAAAATAATATGAGCCTTAAGGAATTCAAAAGAAAAATACGGAGGCCTGTACAGGAATGCCGGAACGGAGAGTGTGCGGCGTATTATTTTATCGATGAAGTAACGGTGACGGAAGTACCGGTACAAAAGGAAAATCCACGGTTCCGGTAAAAACGGAGTGAAAGAAAGAGAATGTGATTGATTTTCGGATCTGTGCAAAACAGAAAAGAAAGCTACGAAAAAAGCATTATATATGAAATACGTGAAGGTACGTAGGCGATCTCCATAATTGCCGGGAGATTGTTTCTAGGGAAAAACTATTACCTTGGTCCAGGAATGAACAAGAGCCACTTAAACAGCTTTAAATTTTTCAGACAATGAAAAAAAGAATACGGAAAACATACCGTGTAGCCCGCTACGTCGTATATCGCCAGACCATCATTGAACCTTCCGATCATTTCTGGACCTTTGTAGGAGCCTTCATCGGAATTGGGCTGATTGGGTTTTTTCAGCAAAAAGAGTTAATGGAAACCGATACGGTATTTCTGATCGGTTCCTTTGGCGCTTCGGCTGTGCTGGTGTTCGGTGCTACGAACAGCCCTCTGGCGCAACCCCGGAACCTGGTGTTCGGACACCTCTTTTCTGCGATCATCGGCGTGACCATTTGTAAGTTGATCCCCGGCGAAATGTGGCTCTCTTCTGCCCTGGCCGTATCGCTGTCCATTGTGGTGATGCAGATCACCAAAACAATGCATCCTCCCGGAGGAGCTACTGCTCTTATTGCCAATATAGGATCGGAAAAAATTAAGAACCTTGGGTTCTTCTACGTCTTATCTCCGGTCATGTCAGGAGTATTGATCCTGCTGATCGTAGCCCTGGTGGTCAATAATATTCCTAAAAACAGAAATTATCCTTACAAACGCATCACCCGGTGATTGATAGGGTACAATACAATTTAATCTGTAACTTGAACCGAGGAAGGAAATAATAATGAAAGCGATGAACTATAAAATAATCTTGTGTATCCTGGCGTCATTGGTAGCGGTAGCTTGTGGCAGCCGTTCGGGCAAAAGTGATGCCGCCCTTATCAAAAGCCTTAGCAGAGCGACCATAGTACTGGCAGAGAAAAATGAGCAGCATTTCAAAAAACTTGAGACCAAATACCTGTCGGATACAAGTAATCCGGAGTTAAAAACGCTCTATCGGCAGTTTTCTGCCATCAGCCAATATAAGAAAGAATATGAAGCGGTAGTGTTTGAGGCAGGAGACAAGGAATTGGGAGAGGCTAATAAAAAATTTGTAGAGAATTGCTTTACACAACTGGACGAGGAAGAAAAAGTCAAGATCGGGAAAATGTTTGACGAGTCCCTGATCATGAATGCCGGATTTATGAAGGAAGTGGAAAGAAGAGAAGTCCTGGCATACGAGCTGATGCTGGAAGCCGAAACAATGGAAAGGGAAATGCAACTCCTGATCCTGAAAGACCTGAATGTCCGTAAACCGGGCTTTAAATGGGAGTATTACTGGGAGTAAGTGGCCGGAAATTTGTAATCATCCGGAATAATTCTATATTTGCATAGTAAACTTTAGGGGTGCCTTAATACAACGGGCTGAGATTATACCCTACAAACCTGATCAGATTAATATCTGCGGAGGGAAAAGTTAGGAACATACATGATATCTTTTTGATCGTCTTCGTACGATTTCTCCTGAAGTTTATTTTATTATTTATTGAGTGATTGGATCGCAGATTCAAGGTCGCTGTCGTGTTTTTTTATCTGGAAAAATAAGACAGCCGTGGAGCGGATCCGTCAGTACTATTAAAGCCATTGCGTATGATCGTATTTGTTAACAATGCACCGGTGGAAGTAAAAGAAGAGGAAACGATTCCAGGAGTCCTGCAGTTGCTTCAGCTTTCTGCTCCGAAAGGGATTGCGGTAGCAGTCAACAATGAAGTGATCTCCAGAGCTGATTGGGAACATTTTACCGTTAGGGAAAATGATCAGGTTACCGTCATTCGAGCTACCCAGGGCGGATGACCAGGAGAAAAGTATAGAGTAGTATTCATTTTAAAAATATTGTTTAAACCAATAAACGTATGAAGACACAGGATAAAACACCCGGAGAGGAAGTGATCAGCAGAGCGCCCTTCCCCGCTTCCAGAAAAATATATGTGCAGGGAGAACTGCACGACATAAAAGTGGCGATGAGAGAAATCGAATTGTCGGATACAAAGATCAACGGAAAGATCCATCAGAAAAATCCATCGGTGACCGTATACGATACCAGCGGTCCGTATACAGATCCTGAAGTGGCGATCGATGCAAAAAAGGGATTGCCTAAGCTGCGTGAGCAATGGATCCTGGACAGGGGAGACGTAGAGCAACTGGATGTGATTTCTTCCGAATACGGGAAGCAGCGCCTTGCCATGAAAGAACTGGATCATTTACGCTTCGAACATCTGAAGGCACCACTGAGAGCAAAAAAAGGAATGAATGTTTCCCAATTACATTATGCACGCAAAGGGATCATTACACCTGAAATGGAATACATTGCCATCCGGGAAAACCAAAAAATAGACTCGCTGAAACACCTGGGGCATCAGCACAAAGGAAACAGCTTCGGGGCCAACACTCCTGTGCAATACATTACCCCTGAATTTGTAAGAGCCGAAGTGGCGATGGGAAGGGCTGTTATCCCAAGCAATATCAACCATCCGGAAAGTGAGCCAATGATCATCGGCCGGAATTTCCTGGTGAAGATCAACGCCAACATCGGAAACTCTGCTGTGACTTCCAGTATTGAAGAAGAAGTGGAAAAAGCTGTCTGGGCCTGTCGTTGGGGAGCCGATACGATTATGGATCTTTCCACCGGGAAGAATATTCACGAGACCCGGGAGTGGATCATTCGCAACTCTCCGGTGCCGATCGGTACAGTTCCTATTTACCAGGCGTTGGAAAAAGTAAATGGAAAAGCAGAGGACCTGACCTGGGAGATTTTCCGGGATACCTTGATCGAGCAGGCCGAACAGGGAGTGGATTATTTTACGATTCACGCAGGAGTATTGCTGAGGTATGTTCCTCTGACCGCCAAAAGAGTGACCGGGATTGTTTCCAGAGGAGGAAGTATCATGGCCAAGTGGTGCCTGGCCCATCATAAGGAAAATTTCCTGTATACACATTTTGAAGAGATCTGCGAAATTATGAAAGCATACGATGTGGCTTTTTCCCTGGGCGACGGATTGCGTCCGGGAAGTATCGCAGATGCCAACGATGCCGCTCAGTTCGGAGAACTGGAAACGCTTGGAGAACTTACCAAAATTGCCTGGAAGCATGATGTACAGACGATAATTGAAGGTCCGGGGCACGTGCCGATGCATCTGATCAAAGAGAATATGGACAAGCAGTTGAAGGAATGTCATGAAGCACCGTTCTATACACTTGGTCCGTTGACCACTGACATTGCTCCGGGGTACGATCATATTACGTCCGGGATCGGAGCGGCCATGATCGGTTGGTTTGGCTGTGCTATGCTTTGCTACGTAACTCCTAAAGAACACCTGGGATTGCCGAACAAGAAAGATGTAAAAGACGGAGTGATCACCTACAAACTGGCGGCACATGCGGCAGACCTTGCCAAAGGCCATCCGGGAGCACAGGTAAGAGACAATGCACTTAGTAAAGCCAGATTTGAATTCCGCTGGGAAGATCAGTTCAACCTCTCCCTTGATCCTGATACGGCCCGTGAATTTCATGACGAAACACTTCCGGCAGAAGGAGCCAAGGTGGCCCATTTCTGCTCAATGTGCGGTCCGCATTTCTGCTCCATGAAGATCACCCAGGACGTACGTGACTATGCTGAAACAATAGGCATAGAAGAAACAGAGGCCCTGAAAAAAGGACTGGACGAAAAAGCAGAGGAGTTTAAGAAATCCGGTTCGGAAGTATACTTGTAACCATCCTCCGGCAATTGTGATTAACGCAGTTGCCGGAAATTCATACTAGTTTTCCGATGATGAAACTATTGGTCATAACCTCTCCCGTGGAAGAAGAAAATGAAGCGGGGAAAATCAACCGTCTGTTTGACGAAGGGTTGCAGATCCTTCATTTGAGAAAACCGGATTGGGAAAGTGAAAAATACGAGTTGCTACTGAAAAAGATTGCTCCGCAGCATTATAAAAAGATTGTTATTCACTCGCATTTTAAACTGATAGGGAAATATAATCTGAAAGGAATCCATCTGAAAAGCCGTATGCTGCTGGAATCAGAGACACAAAACATCAAAGAAGCCTTCCGGCTGGCAGCGAAGAGAAATCTAACGATCAGTGCCTCGATGCATTCTCTTCAGCAGCTTCGTGAAAACAAACGGAAGTTTGATTATGTATTTCTGAGCCCAGTGTTTGATAGTATCTCGAAAAAAGGATACAGCGCGGCTTTTGACATGGAGGAAGTCAGGACGTTCCTTGCCGGGTACAATTCTCCTGTGGAAGTAATGGCGTTGGGAGGAGTTCATGAAGGGAATATACAGCAGCTTGTTTCCTGCGGTTTTTCCGGAGCAGCATTGCTGGGCAATATATGGTGCGAAGGAGAAAGCCTGGAGCAATTTCGGAAGATAAAAAAAATAATAGTATCATGAAGAATCAGAGACCTTGTGTCTTGAGTATCGCAGGGCTGGATCCCTGTGGAGGGGCAGGATTGCTTGCCGATATAAAAGTATTTGAAAGGCACAGGGTGCAGGGAATGGGTGTTTGTACTGCGCTGACCTTTCAGAATGAAAATGAATTTTCCGGACTTTCATGGGTGCCGGTAGAGAACATAAAAAAACAACTGGACGAATTGTTCCGGAAGTACAGGTTTGAATACGCCAAAATAGGTCTTGTAGCCGGGTGGGAAGAACTGGAAGAGATCGTCGATTATCTTAGAGCGCAACAGGAAGGGATCAGGATCGTCTGGGATCCTATCATGAAAGCTTCGGCAGGATATGAGTTTCATAAGAACGTTGATCCCGGCAGATTTGTGCGGATCATGCAGAAAATATACCTGCTGGTGCCGAATATCCCGGAAATAGACCTGCTGAATCCTGACGGTGTGACTCCGGTTATCAGTGCCCGTAAGTTGAGTAAGCACGGACATATACTGCTCAAAGGAGGACACAGCAATTCGGCGAAGGCGGAAGATGTTCTGTTTGAACAAGAAAACGAATATGTCTTTAGTCAGGACCGGATCGAAGGCGTAGAAAAACACGGATCAGGGTGTGTATTGTCTGCCGCCATTCTGGCCAATCTTGCCAAAGGCTATCCTCTGGTAGAGTCTTGTAGAAAAGCAAAAAATTATACCACCGATTTCCTTTCCGGCAATAAAGGATTGCTGGGCTATCATTACCATTGAAAATGAACATAAGTAAACTACACTATATAAGCCAGGAGCTAGGAGAGAAGAATCATGCAGACCTGATCCGGGAAGCCTGCGAAGCCGGAGCAGACTGGGTACAACTAAGGCTGAAGGATAAATCATATGAAGAAGCAGTGAAACTGGCAGAAGAAGTAAAGGACATCTGCCGGAAATACAACGCTGCTTTTATTATCAATGACCATGTAGCGCTCGCCAAAGAAGTAAAAGCCGACGGCGTTCATCTGGGAAGACGGGATATGGATCCTTCAAAAGCGAGGGAAATACTTGGAGATGGATATATAATCGGAGGGACTTCCAATACCTTTCTGGATATTCTTGCCTTGCAAAAAGCCAGAGTAGACTATATAGGATTAGGACCGTACCGTTTTACCACTACCAAAAAAAATCTTAGTCCCATCCTTGGGCTGGAAGGATATCAGCAACTTTTGAAGGAATGCCTTCAGGGGGGGATTGAGATTCCGGTCATTGCTATCGGAGGGATCCAGGTAGAAGACGTTGCTCCCCTTATGGAGGCCGGAGTACATGGAGTTGCCGTGAGTGGACTTGTCAATACAGCGGCCGATAAAAATGGAATTATCAGAGCACTGAAGGAGAAACTGCAAATAAAAGATCCTTCAGCGATCGTTTAAAAAAGAAGGAGGTACAGAATGTTAAAGATCGCCGATAAAATATTTTCATCAAGACTGTTTACCGGTACAGGAAAGTTCGGTTCCGCTGCCTTGATGGAGGAAAGCCTGCTGGCTTCCGGATCTGAGTTGGTCACGGTAGCTTTGAAAAGAGTCGATGTGAAGAAAGAAGACGATGATATCCTCGTACACCTGGCACATCCACAGTTCAATCTGCTTCCTAATACATCGGGAGTACGTACAGCCCGGGAAGCAGTGTTTGCTGCCCAACTGGCCAGGGAGGCGTTGCAGACCAACTGGCTCAAGCTGGAGATTCATCCCGATCCTAAATACCTGATGCCTGATCCGGTGGAGACGCTTAAAGCTGCGGAGGAACTGGTGAAACTTGGCTTTGTAGTACTACCGTATATTCATGCCGATCCGGTATTGTGCAAACGCCTGGAAGAAGTAGGCGTAGCGGCCGTGATGCCGCTCGGGGCACCAATCGGAAGTAACAAGGGATTGAAAACACTGGATTTCCTGGAGATCATCATTGAGCAAAGCAACGTACCGGTCGTGGTAGATGCTGGAATAGGAGCTCCTTCTCATGCCGCACAAGCCATGGAGATCGGGGCCGATGCAGTGCTGGTCAATACCGCCATCGCAGCATCCCGGAATCCGGTGCAGATGGCACAGGCGTTTAAAATGGCGGTAGAAGCCGGAAGAATTGCCTTCGAGGCAAAACTGGCCGGAACAGGTAATCATGCTGTTGCCAGTAGCCCTCTTACGGAATTTTTAAGCGAACTATAATTGCCGAAAGCGTTTGTACACCTTTGGAAACGACCTTTAAAAATATATTTGATACTTATTCCTGGGAAGAGATCAGGCAGAGCATCTATTCGAAGACAGCTGCCGAGGTACTCCACGCACTTCAGAAAGAGAAAAGGGACCTGGAAGATTTCAAAGCCCTGATCTCTCCGGCGGCAGCCTCTTATCTTGAACCGATGGCGCAGCTCAGTCACCGGATTACCCGTAAGCGTTTCGGAAATACGATCCAGATGTATGTGCCTTTGTATCTTTCCAACGAATGCCAGAATATCTGCACCTATTGCGGATTCAGTTTTAATAATAAAATCAGGCGTAAGACCCTTTCCGATCAGGAAATCCTCACAGAAGCAGAAGCCATAAGGGCCATGGGGTACGATCATATCCTGCTGGTAACAGGAGAAGCAAACCAGACGGTGGGAACTTCTTATATCAAAAATGCCATTCGTCTTCTTAAACCTTTCTTTCCGCATATTTCCATGGAAGTGCAGCCTTTGGACACGGACGAATACGGGCAATTGATCAGTGAAGGATTAAATACCGTGCTGGTTTACCAGGAGACCTATCATAAAGAAGATTATAAGCTGCATCATCCCAAAGGGAAAAAATCTATTTTTGATTACAGGATCGAAACTCCTGACCGGTTGGGAAAAGCAGGTATCCATAAAATAGGATTAGGAGTGCTCATTGGATTGGAGGACTGGAGAGTGGATAGTTTTCTGACCGCTTTGCACCTGAACTATCTCGAAAAAAAATACTGGCAGACCAAATATTCTGTTTCTTTCCCGAGACTGCGTCCGTTTTCAGGAGGACTGGAACCCAAGGTGAACATGAGTGATAAGGAGCTTGTACAATTGATCTGTGCCTACAGGATTTTTAACGAAGAAGTGGAGTTGTCAATATCGACCAGGGAAAGCGAAATATTCAGGGACAATATCATCAAACTGGGGATTACCTCGATGAGTGCTGGTTCTAAGACAAATCCAGGAGGGTATGTAGTGGAAAAACAATCGCTCGAACAGTTTGAAATCAACGATGAGCGAAGTCCGGAAGAGATCGCCGCAATGATCCGTCGTCAGGGATACGAACCGGTATGGAAAGACTGGGATAGAAGCCTTCAGAAATAGAGAGAAAACAGGTCCTGTTTTTTTACATAGTCATTATTAGTATATTTATATTTCTAAAAAAGATAATATGCGTATAAATATTCTCCTGGCCCTTTTTATTTTATTGATTGCCTGTCAATC
>CAYTGJ010000034.1:0-10932 GCA_964437245.1 uncultured Chitinophagaceae bacterium | reverse complement strand
GACAGAAAGATACATTGGTCTATAGGCCCGCTCCCGAGATCAGGGAAGAGTTTGATCTTGACTTTAAGATCGGCCAGATGATCCTCGTAGGGATCAACGACCGGAAAGTATTAGAACAGGGAGACCTGTTGAAAAAAGAGATCGAAGAAGGAAAAACAGGAGGGATCATCTTGTTTGAAAAAAATATTGCGCCGGAGCAATCGAAGGAAAAACTTAAAAAGCTGATCGCTGATATGCAGGCCGGAGCAAAGGTTCCGCTCTTTATGAGTATTGACGAGGAAGGAGGGAAAGTACACCGGCTGAAAGAAAAATATGGATTTGTCAAAATGCCTCCGGCCGCGTATCTCGGGAATTTTAAAAATACGGATTCTACTTTTTGGTATACCCGCCAACTGGCAGCAGTGATGGCCGAAGTAGGTTTCAATATTAATTTTGCCCCTGATGTAGATGTGGCACTCAATCCCAATAATCCTGTGATCGTAAAAGCAGGCAGAAGTTATTCTGATGACCCTAAAACGGTGGCGGCCCATGCTGCGGCCAGCATCAGCGCACATCACAGCTATGGGGTGAAGACAGCCTTAAAACATTTTCCCGGACACGGCAGCTCTATGACCGATTCTCACTATGGGATCACCGATGTGACCCGTTTATGGAAAGAATCAGAACTGATCCCTTACGAGGAGATCATAAGAACCGGCCGCATTGATGCGATCATGACCGCACATATTGTGAATTGTAAACTGGACACCTCCTGTCTTCCCGCTACGTTGTCCCGGCCTATCGTGACAGATTTGCTGAGAGGAAAGCTTGGCTTTGACGGAGTGGTTTTTTCGGACGACATGCAGATGTATGCGATCAGTAAACATTATGGATTGGAGAATGCCATCCGGCAGTCGATCCTGGCAGGAGTCGATGTAGTGGTGTTTGGAAACAATGTTAACTTGTCTGATCGCATTACCGCTTCTGAGATCCATGCCATTATAACGAAAATGGTGGAGAAAGGAGAGATCAGCAAAAGCCGTATTGATGAGTCGTTCAACAGGATCATGGCGTTGAAAAGAAAACAATTCAACTAGAGTCTTGCCTGGCGGTCCGGAAGAAAAGTGAATAAGCGGAAACCGGATCGATGTCCGGGTGTTGAAGAAAGAAAATAAGGAATCATGACGAACGAAGAACTGAAGCGGTACAACCGTCATATTATTCTCCCTGAGATCGGACAGGAAGGGCAGGAAAAACTGAGAAGAGCTTCGGTCCTTGTGGTAGGAGCCGGAGGCCTGGGCTGCCCGGTATTGTTATACCTTGCTGCTGCAGGAGTGGGTACGATCGGCGTCGTGGATGCAGATGTGGTAGAGGAGACCAATCTGCAACGGCAGGTCTTATATACGACCGAAGACATAGGACTACCCAAAGTCAGTCAGGCAGCAGAAAAACTCCGTAAACTCAATCCGTATGTCGAAATAAAAACTTATCCCGTACGATTGGACAGCAGCAATGTGCTGGACATGTTCGGAGAATACGAGGTGATCATCGACGGATCCGATAATTTTGAAACTCGCTATCTTGTCAACGATGCATGTGTGATGTTGAATAAGCCTCTCGTGTTTGGGTCCATTTTTAAATTCGAAGGACAGGTATCGGTATTCAATTACCAGGGAGGTCCAACTTACCGGTGCTTATATCCTGAACCTCCGGCGGAAGGAGAAGTCCCGAACTGCTCAGAGATCGGGGTAATAGGAGTATTGCCCGGAATGATCGGAACGATCCAGGCCAACGAAGCGATCAAGATACTCACCGGAGTGGGAGAAGTACTGAGCGGGAAACTGTTCATGCTGGATGCTCTTTCGATGAAAGTCACTACGCTTATGTTTAAACTTGTTCCGGAAAACGGTACGATCCGGGAGCTGATCGATTATGAGGCTTTCTGTGGAGTGACCGGTATCCAGACAAAAGAAATTACAGCCGGAATATTGAAGCAGAAGCTGGAGCGGAATGAAAAATTTCAGTTGATCGATGTGCGGAATGCAGATGAATTTGCAAGGTTCAACATTGGAGGGAAATGGATCCCGTTGACAGAGCTGGTGGACCGGATCGGCGAAATTGACAAAGATACAGAGGTCGTGCTGATCTGTCAGAGCGGGAAGCGTAGCGAAAGAGCTGCTGTCCTTTTGGAAGAACACGGGTACACCCGGGTGCTGAACCTTAGCGGAGGGCTGAACCTCTGGCCCCGCTAGACCGGTTAAATATACCTCCTGGATCCCAGATCCAGGAGGTAAGATACCTTGTCGAAAAAATGATTCCCTTATCCGGAATCTGGCATCGTGTATCTTGCATCCTGAAATAATCTCCGTTATCCGTCTGCTATTTGATTTCCTGGCACAACTCGATCAGTACTCCGTTCGAAGATCTGGGATGCAGGAAACAGATGAGCTTATTGTCGGCTCCTTTTTTCGGTTCTTCGTTCAGAAGTTCAAATCCTTCGCTTTTCAGCCGTTCCATCTCCGCCCTGAGATCCGCTACCTCAAAGGCGATGTGATGGATCCCTTCTCCTTTTTTCTCAATGAATTTAGCCAGCACACTATCAGGAGAAGTGGCTTCCAGCAGCTCGATTTTGGAGTCTCCCAGTTGGAAAAAAGAAGTTTTTACTTTCTCCCCCGCTATGGTCTCTTCTTTGAAAGAGGGTTTCCCAAGTAATTTTCCGAATAGGGAATTGGATGATTCTAAGCTCTTTACGGCAATGGCGATATGTTCTATTTTTAACATTTTAGACGTATATTTGTAAGCTGAAAAACAGGAACTAAACCTGTCTGTAATAAGTTATACTATCAGAAATATAACAAAGTATTATACAAATATTGTACAGAGCTAACGTAAAATAACTATGATCAACGTAACCGATAAAGCAAAAGACCACGTAATTGAGCTTAGAAAAAAAGATGCTCTTACAGAAAATCATCATATCCGTGTCTCTGTAGAAGGAGGAGGATGTTCCGGCCTGATGTATGACCTGAAATTTGACGATACGATCAATCCCGGTGACCATGTGTTTGAAGACAATGGGGTCAAAGTACTGGTGAACAAGAAAAGTCTTTTATACCTGGCGGGTACCACACTGGATTTTTCCGATGGGCTAAACGGAAAAGGATTTCAGTTTGTCAATCCGAATGCTACCCGTACCTGTGGATGCGGCGAAAGTTTCGCAGTATAATCCGTTTCAAAAGATCTTACAAAAAAACTCCCGGAACATTCCGGGAGTTTTTTTATATCATTTCAAATTTTGGCCAGAGATCTCCTTCGGGAGGAGGTGCCGTAAACGTTACTTTTTCATTTCTGACAGGATGTTCAAATTCCAGTTGGCGTGCATGCAGACAGATACTGGCATCCTTGTTCGTACGGTCAAACCCGTATTTGATATCCCCTTTGATCGGGCAGCCCATTGCGGCAAGTTGTACCCTGATCTGATGCTGACGGCCTGTGATAGGATAAACTTCCAGTAAATGATAGTTCTCAATACTACCGATCAGCTTATAGTCCAGTTCGGAACGCTGCCCGTTTGCGACTTCCGTTTTATGGGCTTTCGTGATGTTTTTCTGCGGATGCCTGGTAAGCCAGTGGATCAGTTTACCTTGTGTTTTTTCCGGTTTCTTTTTTACGATCGCCCAGTAAGTTTTGTCGATCTTCTGATCATGAAACTGTTTGTTCATCCGTTCCAGTGCCTTAGAGGTTTTGGCCAGAAGTACAAGTCCACTTACCGGCCGGTCTATCCGGTGGATCAGGCCTGTAAAAACATTTCCTGTTTTTTCGTATTTTGTTTTGATGTAGTCCCGCACATGCTCTACAAGCGGTACATCTCCAGTCTTATCGGCCTGGCTCGGTATCCCTGGTCTTTTATTGACCAGGATCAGATGATTGTCTTCGTATACAACGGAGAAAAAATCTTCGTGCGACGGTTTGGTCTGCATTGCTTATAGTTCTTTAAGGTATTTCCGGGCGATACGTTTGATCCATTCATGGCTGTCCGAGTTGGCGATTTCCTGGATCACCTTTTTCCCGTCTTCCCGCTGCTCTCCTTTGAATAATTTTACATATTCTCCAAAATACCCCAGAAGATAGTACAGGTCCCGGCCGGATTTGGAATTGATTTTTTCTTTGAGCCATCCGTACCGTGTTTGATCTTTCGTATAGAGAAAGAAGTCGGTCAGAGCGATCAGGACTTCTACATTCTCATAATTTTCAAACTGTCCGATGACCTTCTCTTTTTCAGGAGCATCGGATTTCAGGTAGGCACTCAGTGAGGCACTTACTACAGAATAAGGTTTTTCCTGCAATCCTTTCTCGTATACGGGAAGGTATTTTTGTACATCATAGGAAGCAACCAGTGAGATAGCTCTTGCTTTAACAGCAGGTTTGGGGTCGTGTAGAGCAAGTTTTTCCAGCGTGATAATATAGTCCTCCGGATTAGGGATCACATATTTGGAAAACTGTTCCAGGGCCGTTTCCCGGATTACCCAGAAAGTATCGGACAAGGCTTTTATAAGCAGATCATATTTTTCTTTTTCGGAAAAAGGATTGTAATTGTTTGGTGCATTTTCTTTGGGTGCAAACATCTTTTCGATCGCTACCATCCTGCCTCTGTACCGGTCTGAGTGGGTATACTGGTAGAGAAGTTCGGCTTCTGTTTTTTCATGGAAGATTTTTCCCAGCAACTGGAAGTCGGCATCGATCAGTACATTTTTGGGCGCATTGGCTACCGGGAAGGTAAACTCCTGTTTGTATTTGTCTACCACAATACTGTGCCTGCTTTTGGTCTCGCCCTCCCAGATCTCTAGGGTCAGAGGCAGACGGTATACCGGCATTCGAAGGGTGTCCTGCATTTGAGCGACAGATAATTTTAATGACCCGTTGCTGAATGCATGAGATACTTTCAGCTCAGGATGGCCGGGAGCAAGAAACCATTGGTTGAAAAACCAGTTCAGATCTTCTCCGGTGATTTCTTCGAAGATCAACCGGAGATCGTGTACCTCGGCGGTCTGAAATTGTTTACGGGTAAGATATGTTTTCAGCGCCAGGAAAAATGCTTCGTCGCCCACATAATGCCGGAGCATATGCAGGATGCGCCCGCCTTTGTTATAGCTATGCCGGTCAAACATATCTTCCTTGTCCTTATAATGAAAGCGGATGAGTGGTTCAAGTTTGCTTTCCGCTTCGTCAAAATATTCTTCTTCTTCTTTTACGTCCAGGTAATCCGCCTCGTCTTTTCCGTATTTATGATCGGCCCACAGATATTCGGCATAGTTGGCAAAGGATTCATTCAGGGCAAGATTGCTCCAGGACTCACAGGTGACCAAGTCGCCAAACCAGTGGTGAAAAAGTTCATGCGCAATGATCCCGTCCCAGTGTTCGTCCAGGAGTTCCCGGTCGTCGCTTTGAACCGCTTCCATAAAAATGGTGGCAGTAGTATTTTCCATTGCTCCCGAAACAAAATCTTTGACCACTACCTGAGAGTACTTATTCCATGGATAAGGATAATCCAGTATAGTAGAAAAGAATTCAAGCATTTCAGGAGTATGCCCGAAGATATCTTTTGCATACGGTTCATAGCGGGGTTCCACATAGTAGTTTACTTCAATATCCCGCCAGTGGTCCTTTACTATTTTGAACTCTCCTATGGCCATCATAAACAGATAGGGAGGATGAGGCAGGTCCATTTTCCAGTATTCGGTTTTGGTCCCGTTGGTATGGGTTTTGGTATAAATATGTTCCCCGTTGGAAAGTACAGTGAATGCAGTATCCGTAGTGATCAGCATTTCCTGGGTCGTTTTTTCATTAGGACTGTCGATGGTAGGAAACCAGCAGGAACTGGCTTCTGTTTCTCCCTGCGTCCATATCTGACGGGATTTTCCGGGTGTTTGTCCGGTAGGATTGATAAAGTACAATCCCCGGTCGTCGGTGATTGCCAGGCTACCTTGTTTAGGGAGTTCGTTCGGCTTTGCCGTGTAAGAGATCCTGACGGAAAAAGTATCGGTACGCTGATAGGTTTTAGGAAGTTCAACCATCAGCATTCTGTTGTCGTATGAGTATTTTAATACCTGTTCGTTTTCGGTGAGCGTCACGGAGTGTATATCCATCCCTTTGGCGTCCAGCTCCAGGGTGTTTTGCGGATAGAAATAAGGCTTGAAGGAAAGAGTGGCGATTCCGTGTACATACTGTTTCTCCCAGTCAAAACTAACCTCCAGTTTTGTATGCAGGAGATCGTTTTTGAGTGTACGGCTTGGGTTGTAAGGCCCTTTAGCTGTTTTGGGTTCGTTCTTTTTACGCCCTTCTGTGGTAGGATTTTTTATGTGATGAGGAATGGGTTTGGAGGATGTACAGGCGGCGATAAAAAGGAAAATTAATCCGGGAATGAATAAATTTTTGATTAATTTGAAATACATATATGAAATGAAATTTGGGCTATGCTTACTATAACGATCAATAAAGATAAGACATTTGAATATAAAGAAGAAAACGGGGCGAAAAATCTGAATGGGATTCCTTTGGATGCAGACATTCAACAGATTGGAGCGCAGCAGTATCATGTGCTGTACGAAGGAAAGTCATACACCATAGAATTACTGGACAATGATAAAAATAAAAAAATGAAATGGAGGATCAATGGTAAAGTTGCGGAAGTTGATATAAAAGGACCCTATGACGGACTCCTTGCCCAAATGGAGCTTTCAGCAAGCAGCCCGGCCAGGATCGTGGAAATCAAAGCACCAATGCCGGGGCTGCTGATCGATATCAAAGTGAAGGAAGGAGAACACGTAAAAGAGGGGGATTCGCTCCTGGTACTGGAAGCTATGAAAATGGAAAATATCATAAAGGCTCCTTGTGGAGGAATTGTTCAGTCTATCCTTGCTCAAAAAGGGGATATCGTAGAGAAAAATAAAGTGTTAATAAAATTTCAATAAAGAGAACCTTCTGAGAGGGTTTTACATTGTATTTTTTGATATTTTGGTGTAGGTTTGTCAGGTTTATTTGGACTCTGACAAATGATCGTCAAGTTGTTTCTGTCTTTTGCAGTAGTGAAGTAATCCGTTAACTATCTGAAATTTCTAAAGTCGTATTTAAATGAAGTATAAAAGAGTTCTTCTGAAGTTGAGTGGTGAAGCGCTGATGGGTAATCAGAAATATGGCATTGATCCTGAAATTTTGGGAAAGTACGCACAGGAGATCAAAGCTATCGCCGATAAAGGGGTGCAGTTGGCAATTGTAATAGGCGGAGGAAACATCTACAGAGGGATGCAGGCTGAAAGCATGGGCATTGACCGGGTACAGGGAGATTACATGGGCATGCTTGCCACGGTGATCAACAGTATGGCATTGCAAAGTGCTCTTGAAAAAGTGGGACTGTATACCCGGCTTATGTCAGGGATTAACCTGGAGCAGGTCTGCGAACCTTTTATCAGAAGAAGAGCGGTACGTCACCTTGAAAAAGGCCGGATCGTGATTTTTGGAGCCGGTACCGGAAATCCTTATTTTACAACCGATTCGGCAGCCAGTCTGAGGGCTATTGAGATCAATGCAGAAGCAGTATTGAAAGGAACCCGGGTAGACGGTATTTATACCGCAGATCCTGAAAAGGATCCTACAGCTACCCGCTTCTCAAACATTACGTTTAAAGATGTGTATGAAAAGAAACTGAACGTGATGGATATGACTGCATTTACCCTGTGCCGGGAAAACGGATTGCCGATCATCGTATTTGATATGAACAAGCCCGGTAATCTCCTTAAGATCATTGAGGGGCAGGATGTGGGAACACTGGTAAGCATGTAATCCTGATCCGGTATAAACCTGGGGAAAGGATGAATTTAGAATAGATTAAGCCTTTAAAATTTAAAGCTTATAAAATAGTATAATTTAACAAACACAGATGGAAGAGATAGAACTATACCTCGAAGATGCAAAAGAGTCTATGCAAAAAGCCCTGAAGCATACCGAAATAGAGCTTGCAAAAATACGTGCCGGAAAAGCCATGCCGAATATGCTGGATGGTATTATGGTAGATTACTACGGAGTACAATCGGCGATACAGAATGTCTCGTCCATCTCTACTCCGGATGCCAGAACACTGGCCGTGAAACCCTGGGAAAAAGGAATGATCACCACGATCGAAAAAGCGATCCGGGATGCTAACCTGGGATACAATCCTCAGAACAACGGAGAATCAATTATTATCAATATCCCTCCTATGACCGAGGAGCGCAGAAAGACGCTTGTAAAACAGGCAAAGTCAGAAGTTGAAAACGGGAAGGTAAGAGTAAGGACCATTCGTAAGGATACAAATGACGAGTTGAAGAAACTTCTCAAAGAAGGGGCGGCAGAAGATGCTGTAAAAATAGCAGAAGAAAAAGTGCAGACAATGACCAACGAATACATTGCTCTGATAGATCAGATACTTGTTAAGAAAGAAGCTGAAATAATGACAATCTAAGTTTTGTTATATTTTGAGGGGCTGTTCCCCCTCTTTTTAAGAGCTTTTCATAACATTATTATATTATGTTCGTATAAGTAAAAGGGGTCGGGATTTATTCTGACCCTTTTACTTGTTATATTACTCTCTGTATTGAAGTACGTTTTTGAAATTAAAGACACAAATATTAACCATTTTTATACTTACGAGTATTGCGATCATAGCAGTGACAGGTTATCTCTATTATACTCATATCAGAAATGTACTGATCGAACAGAATATCAATGAGCTGAAAGCCGTATCCAAAGCAAAAGCGGCAAGGGTGAACTCCATTATACAAAATAAAATGATCGAGCTGGAGATCCTGCGCCGGTCTCCGCTCATCCGTTCAGAGTTATACAAATACATTGCCCATGATGATAGTAACGGCATCAATAGAATAGCCCTGTATAATAACATCATCCGTTCAAAAGAAGCCATTGAAGGAATTAACCGCCTGATGATTCTGGACAGTACCGGAGAAGTGATTATTTCTACGAATCCTTTGCGGACCTTAAAAAATAATTATGCCGATTACCGGTCCGTTTCTTCTTTCCCCGATAAAGCCAAGGTCAATATAGAATACCGGTACAACGAACACGAAGAACTGGTCCTGTGTCTGACCGGGTATATTGACTCAAGATACATTCTGCTGATTGAAAATGATGTCAATAATATCATCTCGGTGACGGAAGAATATACCGGGCTGCGCAATACCGGAGAAACAGCCATCTTTAGGGTTGATGAAGACGATAATCTTGTATACCTTACTCCGTTGAGGTTTTACAATAAAGCATTTTTGCGTGAAGTCAAAAATCCTGAAATCCTGAATATCCAGGATGAAATGAGAAAGGGCGTGATGACATTCCCCGGGATACTGGATTACCGGAATAAAAAGGTGATGGCTTCCGTCAATAATATCAATAAGACAGACTGGAAGATCATGACTAAGATAGACGTAAGCGAGACCCTTACGTACATGGAAAAATTAAGAGACATGACCATTTTTGCCAGTGTATGCATTACACTGGGAGTGTCCTTGCTGATCTATTTGTTCGCTTATTTCTTTGTGAAACCCATCAACGATCTTGCCGATGCTGCCGAAGAGATCAGCCACGGAAACCTTAATAAAAGGGTAGAGGTCAGAAGTAAAAATGAACTGGGACAACTGGCGGAGTCGTTCAACAAAATGACCAATAGCCTGGTAGCGGCACAAAAAGACCTTCAGAGCAAGCTGAACGAATTGAACCGTTCAAACAATGCGCTCGACAGATTTGCTCACGTTGTCTCTCATGACATCAAGGCACCTCTTAACTCAATAGAAGGACTGGCAAATATTCTTAAACTCGAGTTGAAAGATAAGGTCAGTCCTGATGAACTGGAAATTGTGCTCAAAATTCACGAACAGTCCAGAAAAACGAAAGAGATGATCAAAGGGATTCTGGAATTTGCAGAACTGAAGTCGCAAAAAGGAGCCACACAGCAGGTTGATTTGAACGAGGTAATAGAAAATATCCGTTTTGTATTGGAGATTCCTTCCCATATCAAATTACTGGTGGACGACCGGCTGCCGATTCTATCCATAGAAAAAATCCTGATCTACCAGGTATTCCAGAATCTTATCAGCAATTCGGTAAAATATATCGACAAAGCAGAAGGAATTATACGTCTTAGCTGTACTACTGAAAAAGGCTTTCATAAATTTGCCCTTTCGGATAACGGAAGGGGGATTGATAAAGAATACCAGACCAAGATCTTCGAGATTTTTAATACAGGACAAACTGCCAAAGACTATGAGAGTACGGGAGTAGGGTTGTCTATTGTAAAAAATATCATTGAAGAAAAAGGAGGGGCAATATGGGTGGACTCCGTGAAAGGAGAAGGCGCAACGTTCTATTTTAATATTCCCGTTAATCATTTGGAATTTGGAAAGTAACAAAAAACAGGATATTACCATTATCGAATCCGGGGATGGTTCTCATACACTCTTTCATTCCGGGCTAAACGAAACCTACCATTCCACTCACGGTGCTTTACAGGAATCCGAACATGTGTTTATCAGGGCCGGTCTGGAAACCATGCTGCATAAGCCCGAAATAAAGGTTTTTGAGGTGGGTTTTGGGACCGGCCTCAATGCCTGGCTGACCTATAAGCGGATCGCCGGAACTTCCGCCAAAGTGGTTTACCATAGCCTGGAACCTTATCCTCTGAGTGAAGAAATATATTCGCGTCTTAACTATGTACATACTTCCGGCGAGGAACTGAAAGAGTTCTTTTCGGCGCTTCACCAGGCCCCCTGGGAAGAGTCAGTGGCGTTGAATAGCCATTTTACTATAAAAAAGATAAAAAGCCGGCTGGAAGAATATGATCCGGGAAAAGACAATTTTGACCTGGTCTATTACGATGCCTTTGCACCGAGCAAGCAGGCAGAAATGTGG
>CAYTGJ010000033.1:19854-34820 GCA_964437245.1 uncultured Chitinophagaceae bacterium | reverse complement strand
CTGTTACCGGAACGCATATACTCTGTCATAGTGCCTCTACTGGCACTGTATCGGTGGACGTATCAGGCGGAAATGGTCCTTACTCCTATTCCTGGACACCTTCCGGGTCAGCGGGCTCCTCTGTCAGCAATATTCCAGCCGGCCTGCACCGTGTAATGATCACCGACAACAACGGATGTACAAGACCAGATTCCATTGTACTCACCGAACCCAAAGCCATACGTTCGGCCGTCTCCAACATCCGGGAACCGTCCTGTCATGGATTCTCTGATGGAGCTGTACTCACGGAAGTAAGCGGAGGCACCGAACCGCATGCCTATAGCTGGTCCAATGGGGCAACCACCCAAAGTATACAGAACATCGGTGCAGGGAATTATACCCTACAGATCACAGACCTCCACGGATGTACTCAAAGTATTACCACAACCCTGAGCGAACCTGCCCCCCTCAATGTTACATTCGCCTCCGTAGGTCACATCAACTGTAAAGGCGGTAGCAATGGTCAGCTGGAGGCTCTTACGGTCGGCGGAACCCTTCCTTACAGTTTTCGCTGGCTCAACAATACCGTCACTCTGAGCGAACGGACCGAGCGAATTAAAAATTTAAAAGCCAGTGTATATTCTGTAGAAGTGACCGACCGCAATAATTGTATCGCAACAGAAAGTATTGCTCTTACAGAACCTGCCGATTTTCTAAAAGCCACACTTACTCCTGTAAACGTAAGTTGCTATGGTGGCAACGATGGGAGTATACAAACAACGATCACCGGAGGTACCTCTCCCTATTCATTACTCTGGTCAAACGGTTCAACCGCTCCTCTGCTTTCTCATCTGCCTGCAGAGAAATACAGTGTAACGATCGTAGACGCCCTCGGCTGTCAGACCAACACCCAAACACTGATCATTCAACCAGCCAGGCTTTCCGTCTTTGTGAAAACTACAGACGTCACCTGCACCGATCAGCAGGATGGAACTGTTTCAGTGGAAAATATTGTAGGAGGGGCTCCTCCTTACTCCTATTCATGGTCAAATGGCAGCAGTACTTCCGGAATGACAGATCTCGCTGAAGGCACATACGAGGTGACCGTATCAGATCAGAAGGGTTGTACAGGAAAAGGCACTGTAACTGTTAACAAGAAAGAAGGGAAATGCTTATTCATTCCGAATGCCTTTTCTCCAAACGGGGATGGCGTCAACGATACCTGGATTATCCGGAATATTCATCTCTATCCTAACTCCAAAATGACGATTGTGAACAAATGGGGAGAAACCATCTACACTGCCGCCCCCTACTCTACTCCCTGGGACGGCAGAAGAAACAATGTGCTGGTTCCTCTTGCCACTTATTTCTACATACTTGATCTGGGGAACGGAGAGCCGGAATATACCGGACCGCTCACCATACTAAAATGATGATGATGAAAACAGTATATCGATATATAGCTCTGATCACAGTACTGTTGGCCGCTACTTCTGAGTATACATACAGCGATCCGGCCAAAAGACCTATGACTCCCTGTGCCTTCAACGTAAACCGCTCTGTAACGGATGTAAGCTGTTTCGGTGGAAACGATGGGACTGCTACACTTACTATTACCGGCACCAGTGCCCCTTTTGTAGTCGAATGGTTCAACGGAACAAATACTGCTACTATCAACGGCCTCGCCGCCGGAACATTTTTTGTAAAAGTAACTGACCAAACCGGTTGTTTCAGCAATTATTTTGTCACCGTCAACGAGCCTCCTCCTCTGCTGCATCAGTTTACCACCCACCATGTACAATGCCATGGACTACCGGACGGCTCCATTGATCTTTCCGTTTCGGGAGGGACAACGCCCTATACTTATTTATGGACTCCTACCGGAGAAAATACCCAGGACATTTTTGACCTGACCGCCGGCCAGTACAAAGTGACCATCACCGATGGGAACAACTGCGAAGTAACCGACAGCACAACTCTCACACAACCTCCTCTGCTGAACAGCTCGCACATCACCTCTGATGTCAAATGCAACGGAGGAAACGACGGAGAAATCAACCTTACTGTATTCGGGGGAACTCCCCTCTATCAGTACCACTGGTCAAACGGCGATACCCTTCAGGACGTATACCACCTTACCTCAGGTAGCTACACCGTAACCATTACCGACGATCATAATTGTGTACTGATCCGCAACATCGTAATCAACGAACCCTTGCCAATCACCTCCTCTTTTGATGTCACAGATGTAAAATGTTACAATGGTACCGACGGTGCTATTGACATGACTGTACAAGGTGGTACCTTTCCCTATTCGTTCTCCTGGTCTACTCCTCAGATCGTGCTGGGAGATCTCACCGAAGATCTTCACAATATTCCGATGAATACCTACTACATACAACTCTACGATGCCCACAACTGCTATCACCTCGACAGTACCGAGGTAAAACAATCTATTCTTCTGATCACGAATATCGACGCTACTTATGTCACCTGTCACGACAGCAGCAACGGATCCGCTGACCTTACAGTTACAGGAGGTACTCTTCCATATAGCTATCTGTGGAACAACGGGTCCACTACCCAGGATCTTGTTAATGTAAAATCTGCTGTTTATACCGTCACCATTGCTGATTCCAACGGCTGTACAGCAGTAGCATCAGTCGATATACGACAGCCTGACAATCTCAATATGGGATTCGATATTCAGGAAGTATCCTGCAAAGATAATGACGATGGAATAATCTCCCTTTATGTATCCGGTGCTACTGCCCCCTATCGGTTTATCTGGTCAAACGGCGAAGAGAATCAAAATCTGGAAAACCTGACTGGTGGACATTATACCGTTTCTGTGACCGATCATCAGAACTGCCCATACTCTGCTACCGTTGAAATCCCTACAAATCCGAAGGACTGCATTGATCAGCTCTCTATCCCCAGTGGATTTTCACCTAACGGAGACGGGATCAATGATCTCTGGATCATCCGAAACAGCGAGCTTTATCCTCAACTGGAGCTAAAAGTACTCAACCGCTGGGGTGAAATGATCTTCTCTTCCTCCGGATACGACTCTCCGTGGGACGGTACACACAAAGGGAAAGAGCTTGCTGCTTCCACTTATTATTATGTCATCAACTTAGGGAATGGAGATGCTCCTTTTTCAGGTTCTATTACAATTGTACGATAAAGAAAATAGTAAAACACAATGATAAAAAAATTACTATCCATCATTCTTTTAATTCTCTCGGTAGAAAGCCTGGCGCAACAGCTCTCCCAATCGAGTCAATATATGTTCAATAATTTTATCATCAATCCTGCGGTAGCCGGTTCAGATGAAAAGGTTCCGGTGATAGGACTGGTAAGACGTCAATGGCTGGGAATCAAGGATGCGCCAGTGACACAAACCGTAGCCTCTCATGCCTATGTAGGACAAAATATCGGAATAGGACTCAGCATATATAACGATGTGACCGGCCCTACCCGAAGAACGGGGATCAATGTATCCGGAGCAAGACATATCAAACTCGATGAAGCAAGTGATACCTGGCTTTCTCTTGGTCTGGGAATGCTGTTTTTTCAATATTCTTTTGATCCTTCCAAGCTTACCTTTGATCAGCCTGACGACCCCGCAATCGTAGCTGCTTCTTATAACAAATTCACTCCGGATTTTTGCTCAGGTGCTTTTCTATATAGCAAAGATTATTACATAGGATTCTCTGTTCAGAATATGCTGCAGATGAAAACCAATCTCTTTGACATTACCACGCTCAACGACAATAATATCCGGAGAAATTATTTTCTCACCGCCGGATACGATTTCGTAATCAATGACTTGTATACAATCAGTCCCTCCTTTCTTCTAAAAGCTACTTACGGCGTTCCGATGCAAGCCGACATTAATGCTAAGCTACATATTATCAACAGAATATGGGTAGGACTTTCCTACAGGACCAGTGATGCGATCATTCCGATGGTGGGCTTCAACTCCAACAGGATCTATCTAGGTTATACCTACGACATAGCACTCAACCGGCTACGCATGTACCAGCACGGATCCCACGAAATATTTGTAGGATTCAAACTGGATAATATGCTTTCTAAAAACGGACACCATACCCGGCATTATTCTCAGGGACATAAAAGAAACAAATATAAAGTTCCGCATCACCGATAATTTATTTATTTTAGTAGCGGTGATCATCCTTTTATGAAAAGAACTTTAGTATTTATTTCCGTTTTTTCTTTTACGCTTATTTTCGCCGAAAACACTTCAGGGCAAAAACTGGTCAGTAAAATTTCCAAAGAGATCTGCAGTTGTCTGGAAAATTATGAAAATATTCAAACGCAGGCAGAGATCGAACGCGTCATGGAAAATTGCATTACGAAATCGTCCATGAAAAACCTAGAAGGCATCAAAAAAGAACTGGGGATTGACATGACTCAGGGAGAAATGGCCGGAAGACAGTTTGGGGAAGTAATTGCTTATGAACTGATCAAAAAATGTGATGTATTTCTGAAATATATCATGATGGTTTCCATAGATAACTCCAGCGATTCCTCCGGAGTATACGATGAATCTTCCGTACTAAACCCCGACCTCGTCCCGTATGAAAAATTTTCCATCGATACAATGTCGGTCTCTCCCAAAGATTGTATGCTACTGCATGAAGCCAGACTTGTATACCTGCCCGAAAATCCCGATAAGATCGATTATTTCATTCTATCCGGAAAAACCTGTACAGAATATCATGAAAACGGAAAGTATATTTCCCATTACAAAATCAAATGGAAAAATGACTGTGAATACATCTCTGTATTCGTTGAAAGCAATAACCCTGAGATCAACAATCTTCTGAGCAAAGGCGATAAGATCAATTACCGGATACTCGGAGTGTATGGAAACACTGCCTATATCAGCCTTGATTACAAAGGTTTTTCGAAAACATTTCAAATGGCCATACGGCAATAAATTTCTGCTGCTTTATGAAGTTCATTTTTGACACACTGAAACAGCTACGGCACAATGCATGGAAAGCCGTGGAGGTATACCATGCGGCACAACTGGAAATAATTCCTCAGGGATTCAATAACAATATAAGCTGGAACCTGGGTCACATGATCGCATCACAGCAAATATTGTGTTATAAAATGAACGGCCAGGAACCTCTTGTTCCTGAAAATTTTCTTTCCTTATACAGAAAAGGAACCTCTCCCAGGGACTGGACAAAACCCGCTGACCTGGAAGAACTCAAACATTATTTTGCGCTCACCACAGAAGCACTCTACCGGGATTTTGAAAACAGTAAAGGCTCCGTCTACCAGGCCTATACTACCTCTGCCGGGATTACACTGACTACTCTTGAAGAAGCAATGCTCTACAATTACGGGCACGAAAATCTTCATTACGGAGTAATTCTTTCTATTCGTAAACTAATCTAAACTAAATAACAACTAAACAACTTCTATTACCATGAAACATCTTTGTTTTCTGATATTACTAAACCTGCTGACACTTGCTTCCTTCGCACAGGACAAAGAAGGAGACTATAAAGCCAGGAAAGCTTCAAAACCTATCTTAATTGACGGGAAAAGCAATGAGAAAGACTGGAAAAAGGCTACCTGGAAAGAAATTAAACATACCTGGCTGGGTACTGCTCCCACCGCAGAGGATTTTTCCGGCAAATATAAAATGCTTTGGGATGAAGATTACGTTTACTTCCTCGTAGAGATAACCGACGACTCTCTTTCTGATCAGCATAAAAGTCCTTTTGATGTATGGTGGGAAGACGATTGCCTGGAGCTTTTCATTGACGAAGACCGCTCCGGAGGAAACCACCAGTACAATCACAATGCTTTTGCTTATCACATCACCCTGGACCTGGATGTAGTAGACATGGGAACAGATCAGAACCCGATCCTGTTCAACGATCATATGATAGTAAAATGGGTAAAAACAGGAAAGAATACCTATGTATGGGAAGTCGCCATGCGTGTCTTTGATGATGCCTATGATCAGAGTGCTAAAAACAATAAACCTGTAAAATTATTCAAAGGGAAAAAAATGGGATTTGCAGTTTCCTACAACGACAACGATGGAAATTTTATACGTGAGAACTTCGTCGGTTCCGTTCCCATTGAAGGCGAAGACAAAAACCGGGGATGGATTGACGCTGGTATTTTCGGAACACTTGAATTGGTAGATTAATCACTTTATCTCTATTTTATGAATTGGTGATTGAGAGATAAAAGGAAGGGATAGTTTAATATTATTCTACCACATTCCAACAATTTACTTTATTGAACTCACTCACTTAGAATTTAAAATAGAATCATTCTTTAAACAAAAACCTCCGGAGATGATTTTCTCCGGAGGTTTTTGTTTTATAAGGATTACCCTAACAGGCAAAATCCCTTCTACGCTCTTAGATTTTATTCCTTTATGATCAATTGAGTAGAACTTCCGGAAACTCCCGAAATTTTTAACAGATAAGCTCCGCTTACAAGCTGCTCTCCGATCAGAACATTTTCCGTTCCTGCTTCTATAGACTGAGTCAAAACCACTTTGCCCAGTACATCAAACAGGATCAATTCTCCACCTGAGAGATCAGAAAAACTAATATTAAAAGCTCCTGCACTTGGATTAGGACTCACCACAAACGGAGCATTTCCATTATCGGTGTATATTTTAATAGAACCTGTATACGAAGCCGTTCCATCATAGTCTACTTGTTTCAACCGGTAATAAGAAATTCCCGATACAGGATTCTGATCCACATGCGCATAATTGATCAGAGCCTCACTATTCCCATAGCCTTTCACTTTCCCGATCGATCCGAAATGAATACCATCAGAGGAGCGCTGAATTTCAAAATAATCATTGTTTACTTCCTGCAGCGTAGCCCAATTCAGGAAAACAGCACCATTATTTTCTTCTCCTGTAAAGGCGAGCATCCTCACCGGCAATGTACAACTTCTGTCTACCTGTACCCGTTGAGAGCAGGTAGACACTACCGAAAAGTCTTTGTAATCATAAATAAGATTTGCCAATGCATACGTTCCGGCTCCTCCGAAAGTAGGAAGCGAGATCTCTCCCGGATTGGTTTGTCCTCCCCATGAACCTCCATACCACTGCGCTGACGTATTGTTCAGGGTAATGGTATAACTTCCTGCCGGGAACGATGTATTTACATCGACGGTAAAAGGAGAACCGCCGGATCCACTACTAGGAATGCTAAAGGTCTGCTGAAACAGAATGACGTTGGAAGAATTCCGGATCACCACATCAAAATTAGAGCCTCCTCCCGTCCATGCTCGTACCATAAAGGAGCGCAAGGTTAGTACGTCTGACAACACCGTGAAAGGTACCGGGCCATAAGGAGAGCCATTCGCAGCCCAGGAAAGTCCCGAAGCAGCCATCCCAATGGATTGATTCGTACCGGAAGCCGGAGTACTTGTATTGGCAGCCACTTCCACCCATACAGCAGCAGGAGCATTGATATTATCACCATAATTAAGCGTTACCGGAGACCCTACTCCCAGGATATTTCCTCCGGACGATGCATCATACCAGGTATAATTAGGATAAAGCAACGGATCGGTTCCGGTAGCAGTCAGGGTAATTTCTCCGTTGGCACAGGTAATAACTCCAGCCGGGATCAGCGGAGTGGTTATATTGAACACCATACTCTGAATATAATGACGACCACATATATCTGTAATGTCTACACTTACGGTATAATTGCCTGAAGCAGTAAACGTAACAGTCGGGTTGGCAGAAGTAGATGATCCCGAGGTAAAAGACCAGCCAGAAGCCGGTGTAATGCTCCACACTCTGGAAACATCCGAACCGGCAAAACTATAACTTAACGGAATTCCTACACCAGTACAATAAGTACCATCTCCCGGATTCAGCGTAGGCGTCGATACAACCAATGATTTTGGGAAAGTAGGTAATCCCCGGTAACTAAATCCTTCAGGGTTTGCATTCGTAGTAATCAGTAATCCGTTTGCAGTAAATACAGCTCCTGCATTTCCTGGATCCGAGATCACTCCCAGATAACCATTCCCATGGTGTCCATCCCCTACAATTGCCATGTAGATCCTTCCATCGGGTCCTAACTGCAATTGCCCGGCCTCATAGGAAGTAGTACCATATGATACTGTTGTATTGGCAGCTATATTATGACGATACAGGCGGTTTCCGGCAAGGTTAGTGATATACAGGTAGGCATCGTTCGGAGAAAATTCTATTCCATAGCTTCCTGAGTTTCCTCCGGAGGAAGCTACGTTAATCCTTCTTGCAGTATTGGGAATGACAATTCCGTCATAAGTATCAAACCCAGTAAGATCCACATCACCACTCAAATAGGTGAACGCTAACTGGTTCTGACAGGTATTGGATTTGACCGTTCCGATATTCGAATTGTAAGCAGTCTGAGTCCAACCGGTATTGGAAAGGGTACTGGTGACAGGAGTAGTATTAACCACCCCCAGATTAGACACGTCCCAAGCCCTTACTACTCCCGTACTTCCATTATCTCTGGCAATTACCCAGAAAGCCGAACCCGGCCTGGTGCTTCCGATAATGAAAAGCCCCTCTCCCACCACATTCGTACCTGCTAAAGAGACAGGACCTACGGGGACAGTAAATGCCCCTGGAGTTCCGCTCACTACGTAATAATGAATACCATTGGTACCTGATGGTCCAGCCGTCTGACCCGAAGTAAAGATCAGCCATTCGTTGGTAGCACCAGGTCTCGGCATCACAATCGCTGACTGAGTGGAGGACGATCCTCCCAGTAAGGCTGGTCCAAAGGTAGTATTGGTAGAAGCATCCCACACTTGGGTTCCATCTGTATAAAACAGAGGATTACCATTAATATCACTGATAGAAGAACTCCCTTCTTCTGTAACCAATGGATAGCCTCTCGTCACCACCGGGCTCCCGGAAGAAAAATCTATTCTCAAACCGCCACCCGGTAAGGTAGGAGACCCAAAATACCAATTGTCCGTTTGCTGCCCAAAAGTAATCCCGGAGAGGAACATCAGCATAAAAGAAAGTATTCTGCTCACTTTCTTTGAATGTATGATCATTGCGTTTTTCATAATAGTTAGTATAGTTTGTTCCAATAAATTTTATCCCCCACTCCAACTTTTTCTGTCTCGTGATACAATTAAAGGTTTGGCAGGAGAAGTTGTAACCTATTTTCTACAAAAAATCCCCTGTTTTGTTCCTTCGATACCGCTCAAAAGCACCAGAAAATAGCTCCTTAATAATTCAACAATAACTGAATTACAACTATTTACACCTATTCTTATAACGCCTTGATTACTATTAGTACGTCATTATGCCAAAACAGATCCTCTTTTCGATAAAGAGGAGGCTTAATTTCGCACTAACATTTCCAAAACATTTATACTTTTATGTTATACGAAATCAAAAACAATCTTGTTTTAAAAAAAATAATACAAAAGTGTACCATATATCCTATAAAAATAGGTTTATAAAAATTAAATAGCATTTTTAATTATATAAAATATTTATTTATTACAAATATTCCTATAAAAATCTCTTTATTAACAGCCTGTTAATAATCCTCTTTTTGTATCTTCCCTGGACCTTCAAATAAAAATCCCTCTTCAATGAGTTCTGACATTGAAGAGGGAAAAGCAGAATAGTAAATCTATTCTCTACTGAGGTTATTGGTTAATAAAGCCCGTCGTTTGAGCAGCGTCTCCCGTTAGAATCTGCACAACATAATATCCTTTTGCAAACTGACTCATATCTACTGTTTCTCCCGGAAATACGCTGGTAGTATAAACCGACTGTCCTGTTACAGAGAAAATAGTCACCGTTAAAGGCGTTTGGGGAGTCGCACCAATAATTTTAAAATAGCCGTTTCCGGGATTAGGAACCAATTTAAGATCGAGTATTCCATACCCTTTTACTAACTTAACAGGCGAAACCATGGTAGTACCATCCAAATCCTCTTCCATCAATCTGTAATAAACTGCACTCGAAGGAGCTGTCTGATCCAGATACTCATAGCTCATCATAGTACTGCTGTTGCCGGCAGCAGTAACGTATCCGATCGTTTCAAAGTTTATCCCGTCGCTCGAACGCTGAATATAAAATCCCTTGCTATTTTCCTCGTATGAAGTAACCCACTCCAGTTTTACTTCTGATCCCTGACGGGTAGCTTCAAAACCGAGCCAGGTCACAGGAAGAGGACAGTTGTATGGTACAGCTGCAATTTGTGCACAAGCTACCTCGGTATTAACAATGTAATTTTGCACCGTATAGTTAAAGTTTCCTATTCTTGCTGCATTAGTAGTAATGTTTACGTTCGCATCCGAATTATTGGTTCCTGCACTCCATGTTTGGGGAACATGCGAAAAAGAGAACCGATAATTACCGGCAGTCAACGTCAGGTTCAGTCCTGTCTCGATCCACTTATTATAAGCAGAAGAACCATCGGCAGTAGTATGCGAAGTAGTATAATAAGTAGTAGCCCCCGTCGCATCCTGAATAGACACGGTGTAGGTAGTGGCAGGGTTTGGCCAACCAGGAATGGTGCCATTTCCCCACTCAAAAGAATTCAATCTGATAGTACTATTTACGGTAAAGTTTACAGTAACATTACCGGAGGCTCCCCAAGTGTTCATAGTGCCTGTATTTCTTAGCGTATTTGTAGAGGGAGGGAGTGCAGATGCAGAGCTAACAGCTCTTAAATATACAGTACCAGTCTCTCCAGGGACTGTCAGAGGCACACCTGCAGTTCCAATGCCCAAAATATTAGTACCATCCGAATTAGCAGCCCATACATATTGATAAGATGGGTCAGGACTCGTTACATTTCCTTCTATAGGAGAATCACAGGTAATAGTACCTACAGTATTCACTTCTGGCAATATTTCGATTTCAATGGAATCCTTATAAATATTACTACATATATCGGTCAATGTTAAAACTACTTTTTTGGTTCCTACTGTAGTATAAGTAACAGAAGGAGCATGAGATGTATTGTTGGGAGAAAAAGTACCACCTCCGTTGGTTGACCATACTACACTACTCACAGAACCGGAAAATGTATAACTGAGAGGAATCACAACATTAGGTGTAGCACCCGCACAAATCGTAGTCGCGCCATTAATTCTCAACGAACCTGCTACAAAATTTCTTGGAAACTGCGGCAGCCCATGATGTGTACCTGTTCCTGCCGGGTATGTTAAAGATGCCGGAGCATTCTGGTAATTTGCTCCCGCTCCTAGCACATCTGGATTATTGATAACTCCTAACTGTCCCATAGTACCAGCAAAGCTATGATGAGAAACATAAATTTTGCCATCCGGTGCTAATTGCAAGTGACCGGTCCGTACAAATGTTCCTGGAGCCGAAGTCATTAATGTATAACGAGACGCATTTATCAATGCCTGAGAACCAGCATTCAAATCAAACTGATGAAGCTTTTCATCATTTGTACCGGATTGGCCTAACTCTGTTACATATAAGAAACGATCATTAGGAGAAATCTCAATGCTATAAATTTCAAAATTATTAATAAAATTATTAATGATCGTAGAAGGACCTGATACGACCCCGGTACTTTTATTAAAATTCAACATATCTACACGACCAGCTGAGCCTTGTGCAAAGTAACTTGCAAAAATTTTAGTATAACAAGTGTTAGATTTTAAGAATCCCTGACCTTGTGATACCCAAGTACCTGGCCACTGTTCATGGGAAGGAAGTGCATAACCAGCAGATGATATGACCGGAGCAGATATCCCTGAAGCAGTAACTCTCCACGCGTAAAAATCACTTGTGCTATTATTTGAACCAGCATTTGCAGCTCTGTGTCCTATAAGCCAATATTCCCCTGGTACATTCGTAGGTACAGAGGTTAATGCTTCCATCATCATCGGGGCACAACTCGGCATTACAACATTTTTAGTTGCCGTAACCGCTCCTAAGCCCGTAGACAAAGTCATATCGACTATATTGTAACGGATTTGGTTTGTTCCATTGGTGACCGGAGAAGTAAACACATAATATTCTGTAGTACTCCCTGGTCTCGGAGCAATAATTGCCGTTTGGGTAGAGCTTCTGTCGCCGGTTAAACCCGTCCCATTAGTCATTGCTACATGATTCCTATTGTATATTGTTACACCATCTGTATAGAATAATAAATTACCCGAACCATCACTAATAGCAGAACAACCTTCTCCTTCTATCCCGCTACTATTGATTGCCCCATTATTTAATAAAGTTGGAGCTCCACCTCCATTGAAATTTAATCCGGCCTTTGTTCCAAAATACCAAATATTCGATTCTCCTTGGGCGAAAACAAGACTACTAGTATTAAATATTATATTTATTATTATAATAATTACAATACTCTTAAAGTGAATGTTCATAATAGTAATAATTTATTCTAGACTTAATTTGAAAATGTGAAATGAGTAGCTTTAGCTGTTCCTGAAACAGCTTCCTAGAATAAAATAACTTTATATATGATTTATGTAACCGTCACTTTGACAAATAAGGCCTAAAGCAGGATAAAATTGTATGTGGTACAATTAAAAAATCCCTCTTATTTTACGATTATAAGACTTAAAAACAACTGTTTAAAACAAATGCATATCGTTTTAATTCCTAATTATTAAAATAAGTAAAAATCTGGGTAATTATAAAAAAACAACCTGTTACGATAAGGTAACAGGTTGCCAGAATTCATCATACTTTATTCTAAGAATATTAAATATATCAAAGCATTGATATAACTATTATAATTACTTTATCCATTCGAAAGCTCTTTCGCTCTTTTTTCTGCTGCATTCAATGCCTCAATAATATTCTTTCCCACTTCCTTCTCTTCAAATTTAGTAAGAGCGGCTTCTGTAGTGCCTCCTTTCGAAGCCACCATCTTAATCATCTCATCCAGGCTTTGTTTGGAATTATTCATGATCTGAAAAGCACCTAACATGGTTTGTTTCACTAACATCGCTGCTACAGGCTCCTCTACTCCCATTTGTTTGCCCGCCTCGATCATGTGTTTTACTATATAATAAAAATAAGCCGGACCGCTGCCACTCAACGCCGTTACGGCGTCGATCAGGGCTTCATCTTTCATAAAGATCGATTTGCCGGTGGTTTCCAACAATGTATCTACCACACTGATGTCTTCAAAGGATACATCTCCGGCGGCTGTAAAAGCACTAATCCCAAATCCTAGCTGTGCAGGGGTATTAGGCATCGCACGTACTACCTTTTTATGTCCCAGCAGCTGTTGAATATTCTTAATGGTGATGCCTGCCATAATCGAAATAAGCAATTGATTTTCATGCATATGAGCTTTTAATTTTTCCGCCATGACTTTAAAATCCTGCGGTTTCACAGCACTGATGATGATGTTATATTTCAATAGTTCATCTCCTATATCATTGCTCAGCAACGCAATCCCTTCTTTTTTAAGCTCTTCCCTTTTCTCATCATGTTTTTCAATGATCAGCAATTCATTTTGCTTCACTATATTACTTCTTACAAATGCTTTGGCATAAGTAATGCCCATGTTTCCACCACCAATGATCGCTATTTTCATTTTATATTAAGAATTAAAGGTTAATTTTTAAAGCATCCCGTCCATGAGTCCGGAGAGGAAGATATTTTACAAACGGTTCACCAATAATTTTTCCATGGACCTGTAACCGGCCTCAACGATCTGGTCTGCCAGCTCCTCTGTAATGGCAGCAGAAATAAATAAGCTTTCAAACTGTGAAGGAGCCAGGTATATCCCCTCCTCCAACATACCGGTGAAATAATTTCCAAACAACTTAAGGTCAGATCGCTTAGCCGTTTCAAAATCTCTTACCTGCTCTTCATTAAAGAACAAGGTAAACATAGATCCGATTCTGTTTACGGTCGTTTTTATTCCCAGCTTATCCGCATTAGCTTTCCAACCATCGGCAATTTTCCGGGTAATAGTTTCCAGTTGGACATACACCTCAGGATTCTTTTGGATAAGTTCCAGCATAGCAAGGCCGGCCGCCATGGCAATCGGGTTTCCCGAAAGCGTTCCTGCCTGATAAACGGGACCAGCAGGTGAAACCATATCCATAATTTCTTTTTTCCCTCCATAAGCCCCTACTGGCATTCCGCCTCCTATGATCTTTCCGAGTGTAGTCAGGTCAGGCCGGATATTGAAAATTTTCTGTGCTCCTCCACTGGACAACCGGAATCCTGTCATCACTTCGTCAAAAATCAGTACGATATTTTCCTGATCGCACAACGTTCTGAGTCCTTGCAGAAAACCTTCCTGTGGTAACACACATCCCATATTACCCACCACCGGCTCCAGAATAATGGCCGCCACATTTCCTTTATTTGCCTCTGCCAATTGCTGTACCGCTTTCAAATCGTTGAAAGGAGCTGTCAGGGTATCGTTGGCTACGCCTTGAGTCACTCCAGGACTGTCAGGAGTACCAAGTGTCACAGCACCGCTTCCTGCTGCGATCAGAAACGAATCGCCATGTCCGTGATAACAGCCTTCAAATTTTATGATCTTGCTTTTCCCGGTATAGCCGCGGGCTACCCGGATCGCAGCCATAGTTGCCTCTGTACCGGAATTGACCATCCGCACTTTTTCGATCGAAGGAACCATGGAGATAATTCTCTCCGCCATTTCCACCTCCCGGGCAGTAGGCGCTCCGAAAGAAAAAGAATTTTGCAGGACATCTCTGACAGCCTTTTCTATTTCTTCCCGGGCATGTCCAAACAACATGGGTCCCCATGAATTAATGAGTTCAATATAAGAATTGCCATCCTCATCGTGAAGGTAGGCTCCTTTGGCAGACTTGATAAATATAGGATTCCCTCCTACTGCGCGAAAGGCCCGTACCGGAGAATTCACGCCACCGGGGATCAATGTTTTTGCTTTTTCAAATAATGCACTGCTGTTTCTTCGTTCCATACTCTATATAAATATTAT
>CAYTGJ010000033.1:0-19844 GCA_964437245.1 uncultured Chitinophagaceae bacterium | reverse complement strand
TATTATTTGCCATTGACCAGAACCAGGTATTTATCTCTGAAGCGGGTAAGAGGAACGTATTTGTTGGAATAGGAATGAGTATAGTCAAATCCCTGAAAAATAACGCCTCTGGTAAAACCTGCAAGATCCAGGTTGTTTTTAAAATACGTACCATACTGCCCCAGGGCCTGGCCGAAATACATCATCAGCTCATACCCCTGAAGGGAATGAATACTGGGATAGATATGGGTCCTTCCGATCCAGGCATTTTTGAAACTCCTGTAAACCGGATTACTGAAATCATAATAATCAGTATGAATGAAAAACACATTTCTCTTTTCGAACTGCTCGAAAGCGATCAGATTAAAATCCAGCCAATCTGCACGTGTGATCAGTGGAGTAGTTTGCCGGCTGATCTCCATCAGGCTCATAATATTAGCGGCCACCACTTCATCAGAAGTTGTAGCAAAAACATGATTGCATTTTCCAAGTTTTAAGGTATCCCCCAGAATAGTTCTGAGCAAGCCCACCCGGTCGCGGGTGATCTTTTCGAGATGGACCACTTCAAGGCCATTCTTACTACAGGAATCTTTATGATGAAACGCCAGCAGAGAATCCTTCACTTCATTGCCGTAAAAAATGATCACCTTCTTCTTCCCTTCGGCCAATTCTTTTTCCTTATGCTTAGGAGCATGACGGGGAGGAGTGTAATTGATCACGTACGAAGAATCGTATTTGAAATTTTCTGAAGCATACCGTGCCACTGCTCCCGCCTGCAATTCAAGAGTCGGTTGAAACAACAGGGAAAATTCATTGTTCTCTATAATCTTTGAATTGGCTGAAAACGGACTGATATTGATAATACTGTTTCGCTTACAATATTCCGTCACCAAGGGAATCTGCACCGGGAAAACCGGGCCAATGATCATATCCATCGATGCCATTTCCGGAAGATTCAAAATTGAGTTCAGAATCGTAATGTCTTTTTCGGTATCATAAGTATAAACATTCGCTTTGATCCCTTTATCTTCCAGGCTGTCTACCGCCATCCGGATCCCTTCATAAAAATCCAGCACGTACTGATTGCTTCTCTTACCACTCCTGGCATCGATCTCATTGAGCTGAAAAGGAAACAACACTGCTATGTTGTAGGCAGGTTTCAAGACAGAAGGACGTTTCTGGAAAAGGTTCTCTACATCAAGCTTATATTCCTGTACAAGAAAAAACAGCAGCATCCGGCTCTTCTCATCGAGAGACATGACGGCAAGCCTCTTTGCCAGCACCTGGGCGATGCATACATCCTCCGGATAATCCTTCTGCAATGCCTTCAAGGTGTCCAGAGGATTAAAATTCTGAAGGTAATTGATTTTCAAGCTCTCCGTTTCTTTTCTCAGGCCTTGTACCTTGTTGAGAAACTGAAGGGCCAAACGGGGTTTCTGCTGCTCAAAATAAATATTGGAAAGCAGGTAATAGACTTCATCTTTCTGGTCCCAGTCCGGATAGCGCTGCAAGAGTTGCAAACACATTGATTTTGCCGATTCAGTATCTCCGTCTTTCATAGCAGAAAGAGCATACAGATAAGAAGCCGGTTTGGAAAAGGAATTGTAGGAAGTCTCAGCAGTCAAAGGTAAAAAAACCTGGGCAGCCGCTCCATATCGTCCTTCTTTATAAAGCTCTTTTCCGTATAGGTATTTTTTCTGATTTTCCTCTGGTGTCTGGGCCTTCATCAAGACAGGACATACGACCAACCAATACACCAAGAAAGGGAAAAACGTTATTTTATTCATAATCGACCTATAAGTAGCTACAAATATATACATTAATCTTTTTCGAACCACCCCTTCCTCCCGCATCCCTCCGATGTGTATAAAAATAATTAAGGCGATTATTTGATTCCCTGAATAAATAATCTATATTTGTGGATAATACTTACTAGTTAATAATTATTATCATTTGGATAATGACTCGCATCATTTCAAATGTCACAACATAAACTTACATATAATCAGGTAAAAGAACGGCTGGCAGAATACCAGCTCAAAGCGACACAGCAAAGGATCGTGATCTATGATGCGTTGATGCAATTGCACAACCATCCGACCGCAGAAATGATCTACGATTATGTAAAAACGGCTAATCCCAGTATATCACTTGCAACGGTTTACAAAACGCTGGACACCTTTGTTTCCTCCCGCCTGGCGGCCAAAGTAATGTCTGCCAATGGGAGTGCACGTTATGACGGCTATATGGACCATCACAGTCATCTCTACTGCACTAATACAGAAGAGATCGTGGATTTTGAGGATGACCAGCTCAGTAAGTTGATCCAGAATTATTTTAAAAATAAAAAAATAAAAAATTTCAAGATCAGCGATATACGCCTTCAGATAAACGGGGAGAAGCTGAATACCCAGGAGAATATTATAATACAACAATAAATAAATCTATAAATACACTAAAAACTAAATTAAAATTATGGCATTAATTGGAAAAAAAGCGCCTTCTTTTGTAGCGCCTGCAGTGTTGAACGGTAAGGAAGTCGTAGAAAATTTTTCACTGGATCAGTACCTGGGAAAAAAATACGTGGTCTTCTTCTTCTATCCAAAAGATTTCACCTTCGTATGTCCTACCGAACTTCTTGCGTTCCAGGAACTGCTGGCTGATTTTGAATCAAGAGACGCAGTAGTAGTAGGTTGCTCTACTGATACAGAAAACTCTCACCTGGCCTGGGTAAGCACTCCTAAAAACAAAGGTGGAATCGAAGGAGTAACCTATCCATTGGTAGCAGACGTATCCAAAACAATTGCAGCCAACTTCGGTGTACTGGGAGGCGATTATGATATCAACGACGCGGGAGAGATGGTGTTCAACGGTGCTCCGATCGCTTACAGAGGAACTTTCCTGATCGACAAAGCAGGTGTGGTAAGACATTCCGTGATCAACGATTTCCCTTTGGGAAGAAACATCGAAGATGCGTTGAGAATGGTAGATGCGGTAATACACAACGAAGAATTCGGAGAAGTATGTCCTGCGAACTGGAACAAAGGTAAAAAAGCAATGAAGGCTACAGTGGAAAGTACTTCTGAGTACCTGGCTACTGTTTAATCCTGACCGTTTTAGATCAATAAAAATCCGGATATGGTTCATGTCCGGATTTTTGTTTTTACAGTAGTTTAATGCAGTGTTTTTGCTCATATCTCTTTCCTCTACAATACACTGACAAACAATAAATTGACTAACGACTCCATTTCCTCAGGAAATTGTTAATTTAAATTCTTCCAAATGTGCCGTATATTCAAATCCTGCGGTTAAATTTGCATCATCATCATTAAATAAAACAGATTATATTCTTTTGTATACTTCCTTACAAAAAATCATAGCCGATTCCAGCTGGATTCTCCCGGAAATTTTTCTTGTGATCGTACTGGTCGTGTTATTACTGACAGATTTGTTTTATAAAAAGAGTACTCATTTTCTTCTGCCCTTTGGTTCCATCGCAGGGTTGGTCCTGACACTGCTGATCGTGGTCTCGCAAAAACAGACACTCCCCGAAACAGAGGCTCTCTTCCTTTATAGTTCCTTTCTCCAACTGGACCTCTATGCCGTCTACATTAAGATTCTGATCTGCCTGTCGGCCATCCTCACGGTTGTTTTTACCCTTTACTCCTCCGATTACAAGCGGGAAGGAAAGGGAGAGTTTTACTACCTTCTGATAACGATCGTACTGGGACTTCACCTTCTGATCATGGCCAATAATCTCCTGATGCTGTTTATCAGCCTGGAAATCGTATCCATCGGATCATACGTGCTGACTATCTTTAATTTTGACAAAAAAGGAACAGAATCAGCGATCAAATACATTTTGTTCGGAGCCCTTTGTACCGGGATCATGTTATTCGGGATTTCTCTTTTATACGGACTCAACGGCAATTTTGCTTTTCCGGTGTCGGCTTCTCTTTTTTCAGGGGACAGTGCTATTCTGATGAGCGTAGCCGTATTCCTTACCCTGACCGGACTGTTCTTTAAGATCTCCGCATTCCCCTATCATATCTGGACTCCGGATGTTTACCACGGAGCCCCTTCCCCGGTGGTGACTTTCTTTTCCGTAGCGCCTAAAGTAACCGGGCTGGCACTTCTTTTCAAGATACTGGCTCCCCTGCTGATTAGCAGCGAAGTAGGAGAAATTCTTACATTCCTTCTGGCCGGACTCGCCATTCTGACCATGACCATCGGCAATTTTTCCGCACTGGTTCAAAGCAATCTCCGGCGAATGCTTGCCTATTCTGCCATCGGCCATGCCGGTTTTATCCTGATGGCAGTGATCGCCTCAAAAGACCTCGCAAGTACTGCTATTTTATTTTACCTTACGATCTATCTTTTTATGAACTTTACGGCCTTTGGTTTGGTTGATATTTTCGGAGGCAAAGCCGGTTCAAACGATGTGAATAACTTTAAAGGACTGGGATTAAAAATGCCGTTTCTGGGAGTTATATTTGTTTTAACTATGATCTCGCTTACAGGACTACCACCTACTGCAGGCTTTTATGCAAAACTATTTGTGTTTTCAGCACTCTGGAAAACTTATCAGCTCACCGACAACCAACTCTTTTTACTGCTCCTCCTGTTTGGCCTTTTCAATACTGTTATTTCTCTTTTCTACTATCTTAAAGTTCCTTATTTCATCTATTTCAAAAAAGATGAATCCGGTACAATACTTACATCAGAACCTTTGTGGGTGTATATCTTCATAACCCTGATATCACTACCTTTAATAATAATTTTCTTCAACCCTAACTGGGTATTAAACGTAATAGGAAACATCAAACTGTAAGCTGATCCGATATGAGCGATGCGATAAAACATGAATGCGGGATAGTACTGATAAGGTTACGAAAACCTTATTCATACTACGTTGAGAAATATGGCTCGATGTATGGAATACAAAAGCTCTACATTATGATGGAGAAGCAGAGCAACCGGGGACAAGACGGAGCAGGAGTCGCCACCATCAAAGTAGATGTAAAAGAAGGAAAAAGATATATCAGCCGTTACCGCTCCGTAGACCCTCAGCCCATCGCCGACATTTTTGCCAAAATCAACAAAAAATTCAGAAAAGCACTTCGCGACAATAAAGACAAAGCCAACGATGCACGATGGCTACTGGACAATGTTGCCTTTACCGGAGAAGTGCTGATGGGGCATCTGCGCTACGGCACACATGGAAACAATGAAATAGAAAACTGCCATCCTTTCCTCCGTCAGAATAACTGGAGAAGCCGTAACCTGGCCATGGCAGGAAACTTCAATATGACCAATGTAGACGAACTGTTTCGCAAACTGGTCGACATAGGACAGCATCCAAAAGAAAAGACCGACACTGTAACGGTCATGGAAAAAATGGGCCATTTCCTTGACGAGGAAAACCAGGATATCTTTGACAAATATAAGAACCAGTATACCAACCGAGAGATCTCCAACATCATCGAAAGCGAGCTTGACCTGCAGCGCGTATTGATGCGTGCCTGTAAAGACCTGGACGGAGGGTATGCAATGGCTGGAATCACCGGATACGGAGCAGCTTTCGTAGCCCGCGATCCTGCTGGAATCAGACCTGCTTACTACTATGCCAACGATGAAGTGGTGGTAGTTGCTTCCGAAAAGCCAGCCATTAAAATTGCCTTCAATGTAGAATATGACCAGATCAAAGAAGTAGAACCCGGTCATGCTCTCATCATTGAAAAGAACGGTGATTATTCCCAAAAACAATTCATCGAACAGGTAGAAAAAAAATCATGTTCGTTCGAGCGGATCTATTTCTCCCGTGCTTCGGATCCGGATATTTATTCAGAAAGAAAAAAACTGGGGCATTGTCTATATCCTCAGATCCTGGAATCAATCGGGTATGACCTGGAAAATACTGTTTTCTCCTACGTTCCGAATACAGCAGAAACCGCTTTCCTTGGTATGATGTCCGGTCTTGAGGAATACATGGCCAGATACCGTAAAAAAGCCGTAACGGATGGTACCTTAAAAGGAGAAGATCTGTACAAGGCCCTGTCTTTCCGCCCAAGAGTGGAAAAAATGGTCATCAAAGACGCCAAGCTCCGTTCGTTCATCACTTCTGATGAGCAACGCGAAAGTTTCGTTTCCAACCTTTATGATACTACTTACGAAGTGATCAAAAAAGACGTTGACAATATTGTGATCATCGACGACTCCATTGTACGGGGTACTACGTTGGAAAAAAGTATCATCCGTATGTTGGACAAGCTTGGACCTAAAAAGATCGTGATCGTCTCGTCTGCTCCTCAGATCCGCTATCCGGACTGTTATGGTATCGATATGTCGAAGATCAAAGAATTTGTAGCCTTCCGGGCAATGCTGGAACTGCTGAAAGAAACCAAACAGGAAAACCTCCTGGATTCTGTACTGGAAAAATGTAAGAGTGCCATCAACGACCTGAGTGGTAATATGGTGAACCACGTCAAAGAATTATACGCTCCTTTCACCTACGAACAGGTCTCTAATAAAATAGCGGAAATTGTCACTCCTCAGGGATGTAATGCTGAAATACAAGTAGTATATCAGACCGTAGAAAACCTTCATAAATCCTGCCCGAGCCATTTAGGAGACTGGTACTTTACCGGCGATTATCCTACTCCGGGAGGAAACAGAGTGGTGAACAAAGCCTTTATTTTCTTCATGGAAGGAAAAGTAGTAAGAGCTTACTAATACGAACGACACGCTTTTCAACAGATCCGTAAAGGAAGTTTAATCTTCTTTTACGGATTTTGCATTATTAGGCACGGTGATCTTTATTTCAGTGTACTTCCGGTATTCGGAACGGATCGCAATCGTTCCTTTGATCTTCGTGAGGGTCTCCTTTACAATATACAATCCCAATCCCGAACCATTGTTGGTTTCCGTAGCCCTGTAAAACATATTGAAGACTTTTCCTAAATGTTCTTCGGGAATCCCTGTTCCATTATCATAAACTGTAATTTCTGCCATACTTTCATTCAGACGGATCATAGTCCTGATCACCGGTTCTTCTTTCGAAAGATCCGCATAACGGATACTATTCGAGATCAGATTATTCAAAATAATATTAAGCCGTACAGGATCCGAAACAAAAACGGCAGCACCTTCTATGCTGGTTATTTTTTTCACACGGGCACAATTCTCGATATAGTAAAGCTGATCATAAATCTCCTCTACCATCTCTTTAAAATCAATCGGAACTTCCTGCACCATCATCCGGGAATTTCTGGAAATATTCAGAATATCGACAATATAGCTATCCAGTTTCCGGATGGATTTGGCCTGCAGCTCAAGAAAATTATTAAGCGCTGCAGGATCGGTTTCCCTTTTGCTGATCTCGATCAATCCGAGCAGAGAGGTAAGCGGTGCCCTCATATCATGAGAAGCCTTGTATACAAAGCTGTCCAGCTCGTTGTTGGTTTTCCGAAGGTTCTCATTCCGATTCAGCAGGATCAGGTTGAGCCGTTCCAGTTTTTTCTCCGAATCAGCATTGGCCTTGATCAGGTAGACCATAAACAGGCAGACCAACCCGACCGTAACGCAAAAGCAAAGAATATAATTTAAATACTTGTATTCAGGGATCGTATTAGGGTACAGATTATATGAATAGTTGGTATACTCAAGAAAGCAGATTGCAGTCAGGGCAGCTAAAAAACATACAACAATATAATTTTTCTCCTTACTTGAAAAGAAAAGAAATATTGCTCCCAGAATAGGAAACCATAAGAATTCATTTCCTGCAAACCTGCCTTCGCGGGAAGAATTAACGGCAATGGTTAAACAACTATAGAGGACGACCATTGTCTTGGCTAAGTTGAAACTCCCCCTGCGAATGAGGAAAAGAGCGATCAGAAATACTACAAAAGCACTCATGTCATGAAGCATGCTCATATAGTGCTGATGAAAAAGATCAATGATCGTAAACAACACACAAGAGACCATTCCCAATAAGGTCACCTGGATCGTCAGTAAAATTCTTTTATATTCATTCCGGACCTCACGGGTAAGCGGGATATACCTCCTTAATCGGATGATTAACTGCCGGAATTTCTTTTTCATATGTATAAATCCCCGGGGAGGAGCATTAGGTAACTATCACTTTTTTAACCCTGTAAGATATTCTATTTCCCGGTTTAAATCAACGCTGAATTTTTCTGATAATGTTTTACTCCAAAGTAATCGCTGTTCCATATACCGGAAGACCTCCTCTTTTTCTTTTAACACGGTCTCGATGTTAAAATAGGCATCAGAAGTTCTCCGCACAAAAAAGTCAAGCGGAGAAACCGTCATTTCGTAGCGGATGGAATATTCAAGTTCGGCAAGCCTGGCCGGAGATAATCCTTGTCCTGGTACTGTTCTGGCAGAAGCAGCCGAAAAGACAAAATCACAGTTTGAACCATACCGGAGAATGATAGCGGTAATTTCTTCCCTGCTCCATCCCGGCAGAGAAACCTCTTCCAGTTTTTTCTTTACATAGTGTTCAAAGTGTTCCCCCCCTCCTGTTTTTCCACCGGAAACCGGTGTCTGGTGCGTTACACAAGGAGAAAAGGTCTGCTTATATCTCTCGAACAATCTTTTCGATACCAGGTCTACGATCCGTTCTGCCATCTTGCGGTATCCGGTTAGTTTTCCCCCGGCAATTGAGATCAGCCCGGAAGGATATACAAACGTTTCATCTTTGCGCGAGATCTCTCCCGGCTTTTTCCCTTCCTGCCGTATCAGGGGCCTAAGCCCTGCCCAACCGGATTCTACGTCCTCTGGTTTGAGATGAATTTCTATGAATAATGAATTGACTGCTCCCAGCAAATAATCCCGGTCTTCTTTGGTGATCACAGGCCGGGCAATCTCTCCGTTGTACGTGGTCTCCGTTGTTCCGATATATACCTTGCCCTCGCGGGGAATGGCAAAAACCATCCGTCCTGCACCGGCATCAAAATACATGGCCTGACCAATCGGTAATTTAGAAGCATCTACTACAATATGTACTCCTTTAGATAAAAGGAGTTTGTTTTTCCTGGACGTATTGTCCAGCGAATCGGTCTCGTCTACCCATGGCCCTGTAGCATTGACTACTACTTTGGCCCGTACCTCGTAGGAATTACCGGTAAGCAGATCCTTCACCTGTACACCGCTGATCTTCGCTCCTTCGTATATAAAACCCGTTACCCGGGCGTAATTGAGTGCTGTTCCTCTCTGCTCCACCGCTTCCTTCAAGACCTCCAGCGTCAGTCTTGAATCGTCGGTACGGTATTCATAATAATACACACCGGATTTCAGGATATCTTCTCTCAGAAAAGGTTCGAGGGCCTGGACACTGATGCGGTTCAGGATCCTCCGCTGTTCTTTCTTTTTTACTCCCGCCAGCTTATCGTACAGCCACATTCCAAACAGTGCCCCAAGCGGTCCGATGCTTCCTTTCTTTACTATGGGGAGAAGCATCGGTTCGGATTTCGTCACATGAGGACCATTGTCAAATACAATGGCTCGCTCACGGCCTACTTCTCTCACCAGCGAGAATTCAAATTGTTTCAGGTAACGCAACCCTCCGTGTACAAGTTTAGTAGAACGGCTGGAGGTCCCTTCTGAAAAATCCTGCATCTCAAACAACGCAGCTTTCATCCCACGGGTAACGGCATCCAGCAGAATACCTGCGCCTGTGATGCCTCCTCCTATTACGATAAGATCCTGTGTTTCCTGTGAAAGACTTTCAAAATAATCCTGCCTGCTCTGATAACTAAATTCTCTGGTCATATCCGACGATAAAGACAACAAACTAAGTCAAAAAATGTTGAAAAGCAATTGGGATTACTACTTATTATTTAAAGTAATTTTAGTATTATTAAGGGTGTTTTTGAAAAAACACCCTTATAATATCATCACTATACTCAAAAAAAGTGAAAAATAATTTAAATCTGATAAATATAAAGTAGCGTATGTCGAATATTGAGAAGGACAGGGTTTTATTAACCAGAAGTAACAGAGGATGGAAAAAGTGGGGACCCTATTTATCCGAAAGACAGTGGGGAACGGTAAGAGAAGATTACAGCCCTGATGGTTCGGCCTGGGAATATTTTAATTTTACCCAGTCACGCAGCAGAGCCTATCGATGGGGAGAAGACGGGATCTCCGGGATTTGCGATTACAAACAATTCATCTGTTTTGCAATGGCGATGTGGAACGAAAAAGATCCGTTCCTGAAAGAACGTCTGTTCGGCCTCACGGGAAATCAGGGGAATCACGGGGAAGATGTCAAAGAGTATTATTACTACCTCGACAGCACCCCCACCCACTCCTACATGAAATTCCTGTACAAATATCCTCAAAGCCGCTATCCATACGAAGACCTTATTGTAGAGAACAGAGTACGGGGAAGGGAAAAACCCGAATACGAACTCATCGATACCGGTATTTTTGAAGAGAACAATTACTTTGATGTCTTTACCGAATATGCCAAATCGGACATGGAAGACATGTGTATCCGCATCACCATTCACAACCGTGGCAGCGAGCCAGCTCCGATTCATTTACTTCCTACAATATGGTTCAGAAATTTCTGGTCGTTCGAGCCAGGGGATTATAAACCCTCCATTATAGCAGGATCAAACAAGATGCTTCACGTCGAGCACCAGGACTGGGGAATGTATCATTTACACTACGAAGGAAATCCGGAATTACTGTTTTGTAACAATGAGACCAATCATGTGGCCGTATACGGTCATGAGGCGACTCCCGGTTACTGGAAAGACGGAATTAACGACTATGTGGTCAACGGGGTCGAGGAAGCTGTAAACCCTGATCTGATGGGAACGAAAGCATCTCTCCGGTATGCTTACATCATCGAACCGGGGAAATCAAAAGAGATACGACTGCGGCTCTCGGATACTCCGTTGAAAAATGCCTTCGATGATTTTGATTATATATTCCGGGCCAGAATCAAAGAAGCGGATATCTTTTATAACGAAGTAGCAGGCAAGCTAGAAGATCCGGACCTGAAAAACATACAGCGCCAAGCCTTTGCCGGAATGCTGATGACCAAACAGTTTTATTACTTTGATGTTTCCATATGGCTGAAAGGCGACAATAACTCCAACCCTCCGGAACACCGTAAATACGGGCGAAACAAAGACTGGAAACATCTAAACAATATGGAGATCATTTCCATGCCCGACAAGTGGGAATATCCCTGGTATGCAGCCTGGGACCTGGCATTCCATTGTATCCCGATCGCAGTCATTGATCCGGACTTTGCCAAACGGCAACTTATTCTTCTCCTGCGGGAATGGTATATGCATCCCAATGGACAAATCCCTGCTTACGAATGGAGTTTCAGCGATGTGAATCCTCCGGTACACGCCTGGGCTGCCTGGCGTGTATACGAGATAGAACGGGACCTTCATGGGAAAGGTGATCTGAACTTTCTGGAAAGAGTGTTTCATAAACTGATGCTCAATTTTACCTGGTGGGTAAATAGAAAAGACAGCGAAGGTCATAATATTTTTGAAGGTGGTTTCCTGGGGCTGGACAACATCGGAGTATTTGACCGGAGTGCTCCCCTGCCAATGGGAGGAAGCATCGAACAAGCCGACGGTACAAGCTGGATGGCCATGTACTCGCTGGATATGATGCGGATCGCGCTGGAGCTGGCACAACGTAATTCTGCTTATGAAGATACTGCTTCCAAGTTTTTCGAACACTTCATGCACATCGCCGGAGCCATTGCCAACCTGAGTGGAGGCGGTTTAAATCTATGGAACGAGGAGGACGAATTTTTCTACGATGTACTCAATACTCATGACGGAAACTATACACCGCTGAAAGTCCGGTCGATGGTAGGGCTGATCCCGCTGTTTGCAGTGGAAACCTTACAGCCTTATGTGATCGATAAATTTCCTCACTTCAAACGAAGACTGGAATGGTTCCTCAGTTATCGTCCCGAACTTGATTCACTGGTTTCCACCCGTGAAGTTCCCTACCTGGGAATTAAAAGAAGATTATCCCTCGTACGGGAAAGTCGTTTGCGTTCCATCCTGAAAAGAATGCTCGACGAAACGGAATTTCTTTCTGGCTACGGAATACGGGCCTTGTCCAAATACCACAAAGAGCATCCTTATACATTCTCCTGGGAGCACAATAAATATACAGTAGAATATATGCCGGGAGAATCCAATACGGGTATGTTCGGGGGAAATTCCAACTGGCGGGGTCCGGTATGGTTCCCGGTGAACTATATGATCATCGAATCCCTGAAAAAGTTCAACGATTATTATCAGAACGAATTTACCATTGAATATCCTACCGGATCGGGGAAGAAATTAACACTCGAAAAAGTGGTAGACGAACTCAGCAGGCGACTCATCGGAATTTTTGCCATGGATAAAAACAAGCGGAGAGCTGTATTCGGAGAAAACGAAAAATTCCAGACTGATCCCCACTTCAAAGACTATATTCTGTTTTATGAATATTTCCATGGGGATAACGGTACCGGCATAGGTGCTTCACACCAGACCGGCTGGACAGGTATTGTAGCAGACCTGATCAATTCCCAGTATAACCGGTAATACAAAACAAACAGGAAGAGAAAAACGGTATCAATCGGATTTTCTCTTCCTGTTTTTTCTATGGCTGTGTTCTGGTCCAGGTAGTAGTACGTCCCAGCAGAGGAGTACCAATGTATCCGCGCAACTCCAGCATATTGTTTTTCAATTTCATTTTCCCGCTATACGTATCCCCGCTTTTAGGATCGTAGATTTCCCCTCCTGTCCATTCACCATCCTTATAGACAAAGTTCGTCAGCATCACCAGCCCTATAAGAGTCCTCTCTCTTAGCTTGGCGTCAGAATTTTTTGTGTCTTTCTTAGGTGTTTTTCCATCGGTCTCGTACAGGTTTTTACCTGGGAGTAATTTACCATAATAGCGATCGTTCACCTTATAGATCTGTATCTTCCCATCTTTATCCTCACTCAGCCAGATACCCACGATGGCCTCCCCATTTTGAGCCGAGACGATCCCTGACCATAAGGAAAGTCCCAGCACTATGATCATTGTTTTTATCGTATTCATAAGAGATATATTTAAATCGTTTTTAGTTTGTCTTAGTATCTCTTTATTAACTTCATTCTAAAACTTTAAGTTCTGTTCTTTCTTTAGAAAAGAAGAACGTAAGCAATCCTACTCTATTTTAGAATTCGGGACAAATTTTTTACATTTATTAAAACACAAGGTTCCAGCTATGCAAAGTAATTTGTACACCGATACAAGCCTTTATTTTCAGAAAGGAAACAAATATTTCTTACCCTTTTCTAAAGTCCTGGCTCAATAATCAATACTTCAAGGGACTGTAAAACCGATTACTTCCCCGCTAATATTTTGAGTTCTGATACAGACAAACGGTAATTCAATCTGGCGGCATATAAATCTGATTCCGCTTTGGCCAGCAACGATTTTACATTCAATACATCCGACCACAGACACAACCCTGATTCAAACCTGTCTGTCTGAGCCTTTAATTCTTCTCTCCGATATTTCACTACTTTTTCAGCTACTTTGACCAATTCAAGTGCCTGGTTCACCTTTCGTGAAGCTTTTTCCATTTCAGCACTAATCTGCTCTTTCGTATTCTCTATGTTTTCCTCTACCTGTTTAAGCATCAATTTCCGCTGTTTTAAGACCTGGCTATTCGTGTAAATATCCTGAATAGTCCATTTAAAATTAATACCCGCATAAGGATTATTCGTAGGGAATAATACATTTCCTTTCTGGTAAGTATATCCGGCTATGAGCCCCAGGTCTGGTGCAAAACTCCGTTTTGCTGCACCTACCCCCAGCGTAGCTTTAGTATACTGAAGAGTAGCGATCTGAACATCGATGTTATGATCCGGATTCTGCTGAGACTGATCCCCGGCATTGTTGACAGGCATATCCAGCTCTACTTCCCCAAGAAAAATCTCTTGGGAGGAAATATGGGTCAGTCTTTTAAAATCGGCCATATAATCATCGGCCTGGATAGACAACTTGACTAAATTCTGTTCTTCGTCTGCAATATTAGCCATTAGTCCTGCTTTGCTTACCTCAATGATCTTTCCGGAAGCCAAAGCACTTTCCACATCATGTAATCTTAAGTTCGAAAGTTCCAGTTTTAGCCGGGCTTCTTCCTGCTGTTTTTGATTGATCAGTAATCCATAATAAAGTTTTTCAACCGCCTGCGAAATTTGCTGGGACGCTTTTATTTTATCTTTCTCGGACAACATCATATCCACTTTGGCAATGTCAACACCCGACTTTATTTTTCCCTGCTGAGTCAAGGGTTGGTACAGGCTTACTCCTGCAGAGAACGTATGATGATTTCCCAACTCAAACGACTTATCCTCATTGGGTAGAGGAAGCATCGTAACCGGTGAAAGAGGAAGCGTTCCAAACGACCCGGCCGGGATGACCAGCTCTCCTACATTGACATTGTATTGATAGGTCGAATTGACAGAAATAACAGGCAATGCCTTAGAACGATCTTCCTGTATCTTCGCTTTTTTCTCTGCTATCTGAAGATCCCTGATCGTGATAAGCCGATTATTCTGTAAAGCAGAATCAATCGCCTGCTGCAAAGAAATCTGCTGTTGATTCTGTGCCTGCGCCCGCGAAACGAACAGAAAGAAGATCAACAGCCATGCTCCGGAAAAAGCAATCCAGTTCTTAGTTTTCATTTGAATAATTGTTTTCTTTTAATTGTAGTATATCTTTTTTATCCTCTGGCTTGATCCATCCTATATACAAGACCGGTACACTCAACAATGCCATGATCATACTCCATACCACCCCTACGGCAATGACACTCGCCAGCGGTGCCCACATCGGCGAAGCAGAAATGATCATGGGTAAAACACCGATAGCCGCTGCCATCGCTGTCAAAAAGATAGGACGTAAACGGCGTTTCCCGGATTCAATGGCGGCCGTCCGGATATCCATCCCATGCTTCATAAGCTCATTGGTATGATCTACCAGGATGATCGCATTTCTGACCACAATCCCTGAAAGAGCAATCAATCCTACAAAGGCCGTGAAACTGAAATTATTTCCGGTCATCCATAATCCGCCAAGTGCTCCGAACAAACTCAATGGAATCGTCAACATCACAATGGCGGTCTCTTTCAGGTTACGGAACTGGAATAACAGAATAAAGAAAATAGCGACCAGACTTACTCCCAGTACACCGATCATCTGGCTGAACGTTTCTTTTTTATTGGCATATTCTCCTCCATACTCCAACCGATAACCTGCCGGCAGCGATATTTTTTCAATTTCGGGTTGTATGGAAGACAAGAGCTGCGAAGGAAGTATATTCGGCAGGGTTTCGCTTTGAACGGTATACGTACGTAATCCGTTCCGATGCATAATTTTTCCTGTCTGCCATTGCGGCGTAATATCTGCGAGCTGTCTTAAAGGGACATTCGCTCCGGTAACCGGAGAAGTCAGGTAAATATTCTGAAGGTCATTAGTACTCTGCCTGTTTTCCTCATCCAATTGTAACACAAGATCAATCGCATTATTCCCTTCATAAAGAGTCGATACAGCGGCTCCGCTAAATCCTGTATAAATTGATTGTGCAATACTGGTCGTAGTAAATCCAAGGCGATTGGCTTCTTCTTTCAGGTTAATGGAAATTCCATAATAGTCTTCGCCAAAATCATTCCGGACCATCGCACTTCCTTTTGTCTTCCTTATAACCGCCGTTACTTCATTTCCGATCGCTCTCAACCGTGTCAGATCATTCCCGATGATCCTCACTTCTACCGGTGCTTTCAGAGGTTGCCCCTGCTGCATAAGCTTTACCTGTAGCATTCCTTCCGGGATCAATTGTTCAATATGCTTGCTCAGTTCTTCGGAGAATTCTTCCGTTGTTTTTTCATTCGTAGTATTTATTAATATCTGAGCATAATTGGTGGTAGGCACCTCCGGAGAAAAGTTGTAATAAAATCTGGGGGCACTGGTTCCGGTAAAAGTCGCATAGGAAATAACCCGGTTATCTTTTTTGATAAGTTCCTCTACTTTTAAGATAGAAGCATTGGTTTTCTCCAGCTTGGTACCGGTAGGCATCCATAATTCTACGACAAACTGATTTCGCTCTGCTGCCGGGAAGAATTGCTGTTTCACCCCTTTCGTATAGATCAGAAAAGCAAGGACGATCGGCACAAGACTCCCCAGGATGGTAGTTTTAGGATGTACTACACACCAGTCCAGAGCAGCATTGTAGCCTTGCTGCATTCTGTCGAGCATGCTTGGAGATCCTTTTTCAGGAGGGTTCTCAGAATTTTCTCCTTCCTGTACAACCGGCTTCTGATGCAATCCTTTTTTGATAAATGTATAGCACAGCAAAGGAGTTAATACCATTGCCACAAAGAAAGAAGAGCCCAAGGCTATTGCCACCGTAATCGGCAGTGCAAAAATGAACTCGCCTACCGCTCCGTTTAAAATAACCATGGGAAGAAAAGAAGCTACAATCGTGATCGTGGCAGCAAACACCGGTATCACCAGGTCGCTGGCACTCCTCCAGGCAGCTGTCCAACGGTCAATTCCTTCATCCAGCAGCTCTACATAATTATCGGCGATCACGATCGCATCGTCTACCACCATGCCAAGTACTAATATCATAGCGGCCAACGAAACCTGGTGCAGTTCTATTCCAAGAATATGCATGACCGCAAAGGTTACGGCAACAGTCATAGGGATCGCCATGGCTGCCACGGCTGCTATTCTGAAAGGAAGCAAAAGTATAATTACGATCACCACAGAAATGATCGCCAAAAAGAATTCCCTTATAAAATGGGAGATATTCTGATCTACCAGATGTGGTTGATTGACAATCGTGCTGATCTTAACATTCGCGGGTAAGGTACGTTGCGTTTCTTCGATCTTTCGCTGAACTTCTTCCCCGAACTTCACTATATTGTTCCCTTCCTGCATCTGTACAGCAAGGATCATCGCCTTGTTTCCGTTGACGGTTATAATGCTCGAAGGTTCTGCATACCGGCGGCTGAGATTGGCCACTTCTCCCAGACGGATCACAGAACCAGCCTGAGAAGTACCGATCACCTGACTGGCAATCTCGGTCTCTGAATTATAATAGCCGCTCGTATACAGCGCCGCTTTACTATTCTCCGTTTTGATATCGCCCGTAGGATTGATCGCATTCTGAGATTGGAGCACTTTCACTACCTGGGTGAGACTGAGTCCATATTGTGCAAGCTTTTCAGAATTGGAAGAAACCACGATTTGCTCTTTCTGTTCTCCTATACGCTTTATCTTAGACACCGCATCTACAGTACGGATATTGTCTTCCAGTTTCTGAGCATAGCTCTTCAACTGCGCATAACTTATATTATCGCCTTCAATTCCGATCACCAATGCTTCCGTATCGCCAAAATCAGAATTGACGATCGGCCCTCTCACTCCGTCCGGGAAATCAAGCTGCCGGGCAATAATCAACTGGTGACGGAGCTTGCTCCAAAATAAATCCGGTTGCGTCACACTCTCCTCCAATTCGACATTGATCACCACCATTCCATCTTTAGTCGTGGAAAAAGTTTTGGCCTTATTGACCTCTTCATACTGAAACAGGTACTCTTCCAGCTTTTTTGTAACCTGATCTTCCACCTGTACCACATTCGCACCGGGAAAATAAGCCAGTACCAATCCCTGCCGGATGGTAATCTTAGGGTCTTCCCGGCGAGGCATATTGAGCAGTGAATTAACGCCTATGACAAAAAGCAACAACAACACCGATAGTGTCACATGCTTATACTTCAGAGATTTTTCTATAAAATTCATCTTCTCCTTTTATTTAATGATCACGGATGAGCCGTCACTCAATTTATACTGACCTCCCACAACAACCGTTTCGCCCTCTTTAATACCTGAGGTGATCTCAATACGATTGTCCGTAATGGCTCCAATACTCACCAGTCTTTTGTACGCTTTCTTTTCAGACAATTCCACTACATATACATAGCTTTGATTGTCCAGATCCCTTAGCACAGCCTCGGCAGGAAGTCCTATCACTTCCTTTGCTTTAGGAGAAGACAATTTGATCTCTGCGATCATTCCTGGCCGTATCAGCAATTTAGGATTGGATAATTCTATTTTGACAGTAAAAGCCCTTGTTGTGGCTTCTGCCACCGAGCCGACTTCTTTGACTGTGCCGGTAAACGTTTCCCCCAGAGAAGAAATATAGACCCGTGCCTCCTGACCTATGCGGATGGCATGCAACTCATTTTCCGGAATGAAAGCATTCACTTTTACAGTAGAAATATCGGAAACGACAAACAACGGAGTCCCTACTCCTACAATCTCTCCTTCCTCCGCCAGTTTTTTCAGAAGCACACCATTCATAGGAGAAAAAAGACGGGTATCCGAAAGGTTTTTGGCTTGAAGTTTTTGTTGCGTCCTGGCCTGTTGAAGTCCGAACGTGATTTTAGAAAAATCGGCATCGCTGACGCTTTTCCTTTCATGCATGGCTTTCAATCGGTTAAACTCATCTTCAGCAGAACTTACCTGAATATCGGCCAACTCTTTTGCAATACTGTAATTGGCAGGATCGAGAGAGGCTAATAATTTATGACCATACACAAGCTCTCCTTCCCGGGCTGCAATATGATTGATTTTACCGGCCACCATAAAACCCAGCCGAACGGTTTTACTGCCTTCTATATTTCCGCTGATCGAAATAGGCCGGCTGACGGTACTATTCTTTACTTGTTCGGTCAAGACATAAAGGGATTGCTCTGCTCCGGAAGACTGATCGTCCACCGTTGATCTGCAGCCGGTCAGCAATTGCAAGCCCAGCAATAAGGGTAGGATTATTTTCTGTATCATATAGTTATATTTCAATTAAAAGATTCTTACTGTTTGTTTTTCTCGATGTTCTTTTTCGGAATGTCTAAAAAATAAAGCTGTTGCTCCGCTCCTGCTACAAACTCTTCTTCACCTTCTATCCTGAAAAACATCTCCGGCATCGTATTGGAATTCAAAATACTTTCAAGGGTTTCTAATTTTACCGCAGGAATAATTTCTTCATGACCAGCTTCATAGCGTACTAAAAACTCACGGTAAAAATGTTTGTTCAGCACTTCCAGTTCTCTCCTGAATACAAAAACATCCTTCCTGGAATAATAGAGTAACGAGACATGATGACCTTTTTCTTCCCCCAGAATCGATTTGAGTACCGGGAATAACCGGATGATGCCTTCTTCGTCTGCGATAAAAACATAATGTACTCTGCCTATGACTTTTAGTTGGTCCATATCGTTGGGTCTTGTGTTACAAAACTCACTAAAACCCAGTACATTTTTTTTAATCTATCTTAAAAAATACCCAACCGGTCTTCCTTATTACTTTTTTTTTGCCCGGATGACGCTTAAGGTCTGCTGGGTAATTCCGAGATAAGAAGCAATATGCCCCAAAGGAGCACGCAACAAAATGTCCGGATAATGTTCAACAAGGCTCTGATAACGGTCCTGCGCAGATTGAAACTGTATCGAAAAAAGACGATCGGAAAACACTTTGACCACTCCGATCAGCAACAGCCGGATGAATTTATCCAATTCAGGAGTTTTATCAATGTATAATTCCAGGTCTCTGTACTGCGCTACATGAATGGTAGAGTTTTCCAGCAGCTCCCATCCGTAAGGAGAAGGACGATTATAGTAGACGCTTTCCACCGCTAAACTAAAGGTATTGTCCAGGAAAAAATAATGCGTAATATCTTTTTCTTCTTTGTAATAAAAAGTACGCATCAATCCTTTTTCTATAAAAACTACCTTTTGAGAGAAGCTGTC
>CAYTGJ010000032.1:6197-34979 GCA_964437245.1 uncultured Chitinophagaceae bacterium | reverse complement strand
CTCGAAAAGAAATATGTATTGTGGATCAGGGCAAGATCAAATATGAACTGGATTGGGTATAGCAGCAGGTAGAGTGCCAGAGAGTACAATACATATTTCTTTTCGAGCTGATTGCCCTCAGGATTTTTCAGGAATTCCAGGGAGTAGAATACAAATACCGTAAGGAGCAATGGCCGGGAGATGTAGATCCCGATTTTGGAAAGCAACGGGATGTCGGGCCAGATATACTGAAAACCGGTACCATCGGCAAGCATGGAGCTGTACATCCAGGTGATGATGTAGATCAGGTAGTACAGATAGACCCGTTCCCGGATCATGAAGAATACAAATAGACTGTATATGGCCATCATGGAAAGTATTCCGTAATACAGGCCAAGCAGGTAGTATTCGTTCAGTCCGTATTCCAGGATGAACTTAGAGGTACTGATCTTGATGAGAAAGCTGGTCCGGGCATCGGACTTAATGCGAAGGTAATAATACTGGGTAGTCTGATCCGGTGCTATTTCAAATATGAAATTTTTATGTTCGTATTCCCTGTTTCGAAAACTGCCGTTGATCCCTGCTTTGGTAAACACAAATTTTTTGTCATGGTCAAGCTGGTAAAGCTGGATATCGTTCTGGCGTGAGTCGAGGATCTCCAGCAGCCATTTTCTATTTCTTCCCGAAAGGTTATTTATTTTGAACCGTGCCCAATATACAGAACCTACGTGTTCGTTCAGCGCATAGTTTCTGCTGGCAGCGTAAAACCGGCTGATGACAGCGGGATTGGTCATGTCTTCAATCGTCAGTCTTCCGGTGGTGTCTTCCAGGATTTCCAGGTATTCGTTGGTGATTACCTGGAAATCGTCTGTGTCATTTAAGATAATTGTTTTTTCGGCTGCTGCGTTGAAGGAGATCAGCCATAGTATGAAAATAAAAATCCGGTATTTGTGTATTCTCATGAATTAATAATTAGATCATTCAGTATGTATTGCGCAGAGGTACTATTTTACCAGAAGTTTTTCGGAGATCACTGTTTCTCCTCCCTGAATTTTAATGAAATAAACGGCAGAAGGCAATCCCGGCAGCAGCAATTCATACTTCTCTTTACGGGTTTCAAAGCTTCCTTGTTTTACATTTTTTCCTTCCAGGGAATAGAGTTCGTATTGTATTTTAGTGAGGTCGTCGAAATGAGAGACGATGTAATAGCTGCTTCCGTTCTGTAGAAAAGACAGTGCTGCTTCTCCGAAACGGATCGTTCTGATGCCGCTGTATTCATACCGGGTATCATAGTCGACTTGTTTTAGCCGGTAATAATTTATGCCTGGAAACGGATCGCTGTCAGTGAAGGAGTAGGATAGAAGGGCCTGGGAATTTCCTGCTCCCTGTACGATCCCGATGGTTTCGTAATGAATGCCGTCGGCACTTCTCTCCACGATAAAATAATCGTTGTTCTTTTCAAAGACCGTGGCCCATTCCAGCAGGGCGGTATTTGGATTCAGTCTGGTGACGGTGAAGTGCAGAAGACTGACCGGTAAAGGGATGATACAATCGGCAAATTCAGAGGTGCTTCCTCCTTCGGTGGCGGTCAGTGTACCGGCGGCGGCTACTGACAGGCCCAACCCATGGCTGAAAGTCCAGGTTCCCCCGCTTACAGTGGTTGTTCCGAGGTATTCTTCTCCTTCACAATCACATCCTGTGCCGGTTGTATTGTTCCGGTATATGTGAATGACGTTGCCATCAGTACTTCCTGTACCGCTTAGTTCGTTGTCGGTAGAAGAGGAGAGTACCGGTTTGAGAATGGATTCGTTGGCCGTGCCGATGAGGTCGATCCCCAGGCCTGCGTTGCAGAAGATCTTGTTGAATGTGATGGTATTGAATTGAGCGCTGCCCTCTACAAATACCCCTGTTCCATCGCCCCCGATATTCCGGTTGTAGGCAATGGTATTGGCTTCCGCCAGGGAGCCTCCGATCCTGTTGTGCAGGCTGGCGGCCCGGACGTTGATCCCCCAGTCTTCGTTGCCCATGGGAAGAGTCCCGGTCGGGTCGGTCCCTATATAATTTCCGATAAAGGTTGTGTACTCCGCATTTCTGAAATAGATGCCTTCGTTGAGATTTCCGGAGCATACGTTGCCCTCTGAAGGACCTGTGCCTCCAACGGTGCAGTGTACGGATTCGTTGAGGGAGATCCCGGCCCAGGCGTTTCCGACGATGATCGTTCCGGAAGCATCTATCCCGCAATAGTTTCCTTGTATGAGATGTCTGGCACAGCTTTCTGTCCGGAATCCATCGCCTACGGAGGAAACTCCGTTGCCGGAAAGGATGTTCCGTTCGGCCGGTGAAGGACCTCCTACGATCAGTTGGTTGGAGGAGTCTCCGGCATAAATCCCGTTGTCCCAGTTGCCCAGTGCAGTACTTCCGTCGGATCCTACTCCTACATAGTTTCCTTTGATCACCGCGTCGTGCGAGTTGGTACTGATCCTTATTCCGTTCCCTCCGTTTGCGGAAAGGATGTTCCGGGAGGTAACGGTGGCTCCGCCAATGATCAGATCAGTGCTTTGGGTGATGTTAAGACCATTCCCGGTATTGCCTCTGTTCAGGAGGCCTGTACCGTCTGTTCCTATATAATTGTTGAGCAGTGTACCGGCATTGGACTGTGAGAAAAAGATCCCGTCCTGCCCGTTGGAGGAAACATAGTTCCGTTCTTCCGGAATAATTCCTCCGATGACTGCATTGTGACAGTTTACTACTAAAATGATTCCATGTTCGTTGTTGCCCATGGCAGCGGTTTTGTCGAGTGCCAGTCCGATGATGTTTGCTTTGATCTCGGCAGCAGTAGAGTTTTCGATGAAGACCCCGGCCCATCCGTTGTTGGAGATCAGGTTTCCCTCGGCGGCAGTACTTCCTCCGATGACAGGATTGTGACTGTTGGGAAGTATCCTGATGCCTCCCTGCCCGTTGCCTCTGGCGATGGAACCGGTGGCGTCGGTCCCTACATAATTTCCTTTGATCACGGGGTCGGTAGAGTTGTTGATCACGATCCCGCTTTGACCGTTGGAGGCGATGATGTTTCGTTCGGAGGCGGTAGCACCCCCTATGACCGGACGGTGAGAATTGTTTTCGCAGGCAAGGCCGTTGTAGTTGTTAGGGATCGCAGTAGCACCATCGGCTCCCAGCCCGATGATATTTCCTTTGACGATCGCGTCGGTGGAGTTGATGACGAGAATCCCGTGTTCGGAGTTTCCCGAAACAATATTCCCGCTTCCGGGTGTTCCTGCTCCAATGGTCGTATTGTGTGAGGCGTTGTCCACGAAAATTCCCAGTTGTCCGTTGCCTCTGTCAAGCAGTCCGGTGAGGTCGGTTCCTACATAGGTTCCTTGTATGGAACCTCCGGTAGAGTTGTTGAAGCAGATTCCGGCCTGGAGATTCCCGGATACGATGTTCCTGTCGGCCAGAGCAGTTCCGCCGATCTGGGTATTATTACTCCCGTTTTCTACCGAGATCCCGCGTGCTCCGTTGGGTAGAAGGGCATTCCCGTCGAGTGCCAGGCCTATGGTGTTTCCGCGCAGGATCCCTCCTGCAGAGTTGATGATCAGGACCCCGCTTTGATTGTTTCCGGAGATCAGGTTATGGTTGATAGTGGTGGAGTAGGAGAGGTTGTCCAGGCGGATCCCGCAATCGATGTTTCCGTTGTCCAGCGTACCGGTGAGGTCGGTTCCGATGAAGTTTCCGGTTACGGTTCCACTGTTGGAGTTGTTGAATGCGATCCCGTTTTGGTTATTCCCGGAGACGATGTTCCGTTCTTCCGGACTGGTGCCGCCGATGGTTACGGTATGGCTGCCGGCTTCCAGTGATATTCCTGACCAGGCATTGGGCAGTACGGTGGTGCCATTTGCCCCGACCCCAATATTGTTTCCTTTCACAATCCCATTTTCAGCTCCTTCAAAAGCCAGTCCATGACGTCCGGAAGCGGTGATGACATTGCCTCCTCCAGCCAGTCCGTTTCCGACGGTAGTATTATGGCTGCCGGGCAGGAGAAATACTCCGTACCATCCGTTGCCCATGGCATTGTTTCCGGTGGCATCCACTCCTATGTAATTTCCCAGGATCGTGTTGCCGGTAGAGCCTCCCTGGATCCGCAGACCGGCTTCGTTGTTTCCTGAAATAATGTTGCGGGTATTGATCCCGGCAGTTCCCCCGATCAGGATGTTGTCTGCGTCGTCGAGTTCCATTCCGTTCCAGATACACGGTCGAGCTACGGTTCCGGTGATATCGGTGCCGATATGACAAGCGGTGACGGTGATGTTCATCACCCTGGTCATGAAGATCCCACGGTTCGAGCGGTTGACCGTAAGGCCTGTCAGCGCGCTTCCGTTGGATCCGAAATCAAAATGCAGTCCGTTGAAGGCCAGGGTGCCGTTTAGTTCGATCATTAAATTCCCTGCCGCTGCTCCGGGTTGGGAAAGTCCGTTGATGGAGACCTGCTCGGTCAGCGCCGGCAAGGTTCCTGTAAGATTGATGGTAAAGGGACCTGCGCCCGGGATGTTAAAGTTAATATCATCGGCTCCGGGGGTGGTATTGGCCAGCCGGATGCATTTGCGCAGGGAATTGGTCAGGTCTCCTGGCGTGTATCCTGCCATATCATCCAGGTCGTTGAGGTTATCCACCGTAAAAATAGCTGCGTTGGAGTGTAAATTGGTCAGTAAAAGCAGCATGACCAGGTATGTTTTAGAGAGAATGTTATGGGTTGCTTTTTTCATAACGTTTAGATAGTAGTTGGTAATTAAGCCGGTTTCTTCCTGCTTGTCTCTAATATAAAAGACTATACTAAATAGCTACTTGAAATGTTTATAAAAAGACAATATTTTTTCATATTTTTAATATGCGTATGGTTATTTTTTACGCTTAAGTATTATTATAGGTCCTTGTAGGGCTGAAAAATCAACTTTGAAGCTCCTGTTTTTTACTTTTAAAAAGCACTATTTTGATTTAAATAGCCCTGATATTTCCACTTTGCACTTGATATTGATCAGCTATTTTTATTCACAAAGTTGCGGGAATTCCAAAAGAGTGGCTTGAAGTGTGGTATTTTAAGTTTTTAGACTGTTCCGGATTGATTTTACTATGATTTCCGTATGTCCAATTCAAGATACAAGAGATTAAGATAGGTGGGAGAAATTCCTGCCTCCGTCTGTATCGAAATAACGGGAAGGGCATTATAGAGATATGTGGAGTCTGGCATTCTGGAAGGAAGCAATTGCTGGCGGGAGTTTTGTTCTTTCCCTATGAGTGGATATTATAAATTGGAGAGCTAGCGGTAAATATATAAATTTGAAAAATTTAATTTTTATGAATCAATTCAAATCTTGTGTGTCAGTCTTGGCAGGTCTGATCTTTATCTTATTGTACAGCAACGTGGTAGCTCAGAAAGGGTCAGGGTGTCCGGACGATCTTATTCCTAAGTATTCGGCAGAGAGAAAGAGCTGGGGATATGCGGATCTTTTCGGGCAGTGGGTCATCGAACCTATTTATACCAAAGTTTCACCTTTTATAGAACGTAAGGCTATTGTACAAAAAGGGACTTTGAGCGGAGTGATCGATTGTGAAGGAAATGTTATTCTTCAGTGTAGTTATGAAAAACTCACCGATTTCAGGAATGGCAAGGTTTGGGGGATGCAAAAAGGACTTTGGGGATTGATAGGGGCGAAGGGACAGGTTTTCCAGGCTCCTCAGTTTGCCGAAATTAATCCGATCGCCAATTCTGAGCTGGCCTGGGTAAAAAAGGACCAGGTATGGGGTTTGTTTAATGAGGAACGAAATACGTTTGCCTGTCCGCCTCAGTTTAAGCTGGTGCAGGTGATGTCGCTCAATGCTTCTCTGGTACAGGTCGACAAGACCTTTGGAGTACTTAATCATGTCAACTGCGGTTATTTGTTACCCCTGGAGCTGACGAGGGTGAAGAAGATCGCTCCTCATGACATTGTCTTTGAGCAGAAAGGAAAATGGGGGGTATTCAACGATCTTGGCAAAACGATCATTAATCCCGAGTTTGATACTATTTTTATGAAAACCGAAGAGCTGTTGCAGGTCCAGAAAGGTGGCAAGTGGGGATTGTATGGTTTGCAGGGCAAGAAAATCCTGGCGGTAGAATATGAGGAGATCGGTCCATTTCAGGAGGGGTTCTTTTTGATCAGGCAAAACGGCTTGTATGGGTATTGCAATAAGTTGGGCAAGGTATACATCAAACCTGCTTATGAGGAAGCCCGGTCGTTTAAGAGTAAGCAGGCTGCGGTGAAGAAAGGTTCCAAATGGGGAGTGATCGATTATACCAATAAATTTCTGCTGAAGCCTGAATACGATCATATTGCTGTCGGGAAAGGAAATTATTACGCCATTACCCAGGGGAATAGCACTTATTTCTATGATTTTAACCTGAAGAAGCTTTCAGAGGAAGCGTTCGAAAAGATCTATACCGAAGATACCATTTATGCGATAAGGGTTAAAAAGGCCGGGAAGTTTTCATATTACAATCCTGCCGCAAGGTCGTACATGGCAGCAGGGCCTTTTGATGCGGCACAATCTTATGAGAAGGGATATGCGATGGTGGCGAACGGAGGGAAGACGGGATTGCTTGATGTGAACGGGAAGCTTATCCTGCCTATGGAATACGACGGGATCGTTTATGATCAGTTCCAGAATAAGGTGGTGTTCCGGACGGTGAAAAACGGGAAGGAAGGGATTGCCGATGCACAGGGCAAAGTGCTCGTCCCGAATGACTATGACCAGATCAATCCTGCCTTACCGGGGTATCTGAAAGTGAAAAAGAACGGGAAGTACGCGATTCTGCGGACTTCCGGTGTTCCGGTGACGGATTTTGTATACGATTTTCTGAGCAGCAGTTTTGACTTTCCGGATGCTCCTGAGTGGCCGGCGATGGTTTCTCAAAAGGGGAAATTCGGCTTGATCGATGAGAAGGGAGAGGAGGTCTTTTCGGCCAGGCTGAAAGAGATCGGCTATATCGGGAATGGTCTGTATGCTGGCCGGGATGGAAAATCCCTTTTGCTGATCAATACAGCCGGCAAGCCAACTGCACTTTCGTACGAGGAAATTCATTCTTTTGGTGATGGGATGGCAGCCGTGAAGAAGGGCGGCAAATGGGGCTACATCACTCCGGCGGCGGAAGAGAAGATCAAGCCGCAGTATGAGGAGGCAGCGTTGTTTCATCATAAGCTGGCAGCCGTGAAGACCAAAGGAAAATGGGGGGTGATCAACCGGATGGGGAAAACTGTTTTGCCGGCCGAGTATGAGGAATACAAAGAAGATAATCAGGGGAATAGGAAGCTGTATAAAGGAGGGAAGGAATTTATTTTGCAACCGGATGGCACGGTTAAATAGTTTTTTTGAAGAGTTTTTTTCTTTTTTTGGATAAAATACATACCTTTGCCAGCCCTAAGAAAAATATAAGGGCCGGCAATTGCCGGAATGCCTGGTTACTTTTTTTTGAAAGTGCCTGGCTTCAAGAAAGAAAAATGACTCCGTAGCTCAGCTGGATAGAGCAACTGCCTTCTAAGCAGTAGGTCTCTGGTTCGAATCCAGACGGGGTCACATTAATCATGATAACCGTTTGTAAATTAATTTTTGCAAACGGTTTGTTTTTTGTGTCTAGTTCTTGGTAAAGGGGAAATTTAGGTGAGTAAGAAACGGTATGAGATTGAAGGATTTTAATCTTCATGTTTCCATTTTTGCTTAATGATTATTTTTTAACTAATTATGCATCAGCTTTTAACTCAACAATGTCAAAGATTACCAACTCTTCTTACTTTTTACCCAATATTATAGCAACGGAAGCGCATGATCGTTTTGAAAGTGGTCGTACTAAACCTATGATAATAGAAGGAGTATGCAGCAAGAGTTTTGAAAAGTCGTCTTATGTTGTGAAAATGTTGGGGCTAGAGATGACGCATCAATCTTTTATTAATGAATTGATTTGTGCATTTATTGCAATGGAGCTTGACTTAAAAGTACCATTACCTGCGATAATAAATTTTGAAGAAACTTTCATAGAGACATTAGAGGGAAAAGATGTTTATCAAGTATCAAAACAAAGTATTGGATATAATTTTGGTGGTGAATTAATCACCGGATATACTGAGTTTATAAAAGGACAAACATTAACCAAAAGTCAATTTTCACAGGCAATTAAAATTTTTATATTTGATTTATTCATACTGAATCCAGATCGGGGCGTTAATAAATTAAAGCAAAATATGTTTACCAATGGAAAAGATATATGCATTTTCGACCATGAGGCTGCTTTATGTTTTCTTTATCAATTAAGATCAAATACAACCCCATGGAGGTTAATGCCGTATGATATAGGATGGGTATCAAAACATCATTTTTTTGACTATATTAGAGGAAATGATAAAGTTGAGTTAGATTTTATTGATACTTTTGTTAGATTGGATACTAAGTTTTGGGATAAAGTCCAAGAACTAATTCCAGTTGAGTGGAACTCTGAAAATGTAATTAAGATTAGAGATTATTTAACAACTATTGTAAATAATTCAGGTTTGTTTAAGGAACAAATAAGAGAGATCTTAAAATGAAAAGTTACCAATACCAAATAATAAGATATATACATGATAGATTAACAGGTGAGTTTGTTAATGTTGGTATTGTTATGTTTGCACCTAATGTGAATTTTTTTAAAGCACAGGTCTTAACAAAGAGTGGTCGCTTATCAAATTTGTTTCAAACAGGTAGTAACTGGACATATTATCTATCTACTTTGAAAACTATACAAAAGCAGTGTAGTTTAATCGAGAAAGAAATAATAAGTAATAAAATAAGTTACGAGTCAATCGCTGAGATAACCAAGCAATTAATCCCTACAAATGATAGTGCGATTTATTTTTCTGAAATTAAAACTGCTATCGATATTGATTTGTCGTGTGCATTTAATGACAGATTCGAGAGGCTGGTAAATAAATATAATAAGCAGACTGTAAGGGCTACTTCTCCATCTGATATTACTGTATGGAAAACAAAATATAAAAAATATTTTGAGGAATATGGCATCTTAGACAAGTTTCAACAACATCGAATAACGACGAAACACGATACCTTTGATTTTGATAAAACCTGGAAAAATGGCGCTCGGCATTTGTACGAACCGGTTTCTTTTGACCTGAAATCAGTAGATGCAATTCGGGAAAAAGTTTATAACTGGGTTGGTAAAATAACGGAACTTCACTCAGCACTTGAGAAAGAAAAATTGAAGTTATATCTTTTAACTTCAACAGCAGAGTTTGAAGGCTTTGATGCGGAAGAATTCATTGAATCTACGCTTACCTCAGCAAACAATGATAAATTTGTGGTAGAGTTAGTCAAGGAAGATGAGGTTGTTGAGTTTGTAACTAAAACCAAACAAGACATGGAAACAAGTGAACAACAGTCTCATTAATCTCATTATATTGTCGTCACTCCACAGGATTTAGCTTAAACAAGCTATTTTTAGTTCTTCAAAAATCATTCATATTTAGCTTTATCTATCGATTTCTTGGAATTGCAATAGGTATATGGACAATAAATGAAGCTGCATTTTTAGTTATTGGATTTTTTAGTTTTTAGGGAATTTATATTCCAAAGTTGAATGTATTTTTTTTGTGTCGTATCAAATTTTAATTTAAACACAAAAACACCAAAACCCTCAATTCCCCGCTGAAGCAACAGACTTAACCCTCCCCTTTTTCTCTTTTTTCTTTCGTCCCCACCAAATGTAAAAACCCGTAACGGGTAAGCTGGCGGAGATAAGACTGGCAATGAAAGCCAATACTTTTCCCGGGAACCCCAGTATGCTTCCTACATGGATATCGTAGTTGAGGGCATTGTATTTTTCTCCCCCTTTTTTAGAGGCGAAGTCTTTCTGATGGACTATTTTCCCTGAGTACTGGTCAAAATATAATTCATCTCTTTTGTAATTCTGGTTGCTTCGATTCACTCTTGCTTCAAGCACGCCATCTTTTTTCCTTGGGAAACGCAGGGATACATACCGTGCATCCGGGAAAATAGTATGTGTCGTAGCTATGGCAATGTCCAACGGATGAACAGGCGAATTTTTGAAGGTCGTATCGGAGTGAAAATGTTTTCTTTCAGTGGCAGGCGCTCCTCCGTCGGCGATCCATTTGATCGTGGCATTTACGGTGTCAGAGGCCCAATAGAGCCCTGTCAGGGCCAGTATAAACGCCGGGATCAGCATATAGAATCCGGGAATTCTATGCAGATCGTAATTTTTACGTTTCCATTGCGTCGTTTTTTTCCATTGAAATGAAAAATATTGCCGTTTATTTTTGTTGGAAGGCCACCAAAGAATAATTCCTGAGATAAGCAAAAAAACAAAGATGCTTACAGATAAGAGCACAAGGAGATTGCCTATGAAGTAGCTGAATAAAAGTGTCATGTGCATCCACATCACTACATTGAAAAACTCCCACTTCGTATTTTCTATTTTGACAATTTCTCCTGTGTAAGGATTGACGTAAACCGTTTTATAAAATTCCATATAACTGTTGTAGAAAACAGTTGTATCGTTTCTTTTTTGAAAGGTGAACGATACACTCTTATCGGGATCGGAAGGAATAAATGCTCTTTGACATGTGATACCGGGAGGAATGACCTTGTGAGCATTTTCTTTTAACGTATGAAAAGGCAATGGCTGTTTTCCCTCTATCGGCACAACGTTCCGGTCTTTGTAAACGAGGTCTGAAATTTCACTGCTAAAAACATAGATACATCCTGTAATGGATACAATGAAAACGACGATACCGGAAAAAAGTCCCAGATACAGGTGTAGTTTACCGGTTAGTTTTTTAAAGCTCCAATAGTTGTTTTTCGACATGATTGTGCTGCTAAATTAGCGTTGTAAGATACCATCTTCCATATAAAGAAGGACCTGATATCATATAAAAAGATCATACCACCTGAAAAGGAAGTGGCATGATCTTTTTAGTATCCTGGATTTTATTTATTTACTTACTGTAGTATGTTCAACGACGGAGCATACACGTTGGCTCCATCAAGTGATGCACCTATTCTGAAATCATTTGGTCCTCCACCTACAGTGATCTCATAGATATTGGCATTTCCATTTTTTATACAAACCGGGATATAAAACTTACCGTTTTCTACGGATCTCAAGCTAAATATTTCATTGTACGGACCTTTGGGAATGTTTAGCTGTGTGACAGTTTTTCCATTCAGATCAATCTTGTAGAGTTGACCATAGTTTGCCTTTAAATCGGCGAAGACACTCAGGTCACTTTCCTTTATTATATTGGCATACACGATCCCGTTTCCGGCATACCAGGCATTCCAGATGCTGATTGCATCCGTAAAATGAGAGGATACATCCAGTTTATAATCATCGTACTGGCCGTTGGAAATCCTTACAAAAACGCAGGAAGTATTGTCTACATCATCTGTCGTTGATTCCCATAGCGCACTTCGAAGATTCCATTGATAAATATCTCCTTTTTCATCTTTAAATGTGCCATTCGTTCTATAACCGCCAACATTTCCTTGTGAAGCGTCGTTGATAAGCACTACAGGATTGGTAAAAGAAGGATAGTCATATTTGATAGTGATAAGAGAGTCTGGCAAACTACCCGCTACTCCCGGGATCATATATTGAGCCGCTACATAGGCCTTGTTGCCCGAAACAGTTGTACGCGCCCAGTTTGCTCTGTAGTTTTCAATATCCGGCATCTGGAAACTACCATAACTTTCTACCGTAAAGGTTGCCAGGTCTATAATAGCGTACGGTACTTGTCCGCTTGCATTTGGAAAGTTTGATAAAATCAGGTCGTTCGTCTCTGTATAGTCTGTATAACGGGCGAAAGAGCCGGACATTACAGCAGCGGTAGAGATTGTCGCTTCTGCAGTAAGCCCTTCCTCGGTGATCTTATATTTCACAATAGTCGCTTCATTTCCGTTTATCGCATATAAATAACCGTCTTTGATGACGTTATGATGGGCGATTCCTTCAATACCATTGCCAAGTACTGATATCTGTCCTGACATGATGTCGTTGGTAGGAACGAGGTAAGATTCATTGTCTACGGTTACGCCGACAAAATATTTCATCAGGTTAGGTTCCGGAACAGCATCCGGATCTTTCTTTTTTTTGCATGACCCAATGAGTAGGAGTGCTGTTAAGGCAACTGCGCTGATGGTGTAAAATCGATTGAAATGTTTCATGGTTTAATTGATTAATTTATGATTGGTGATTAGACTTAATTACATATTTGATTTTGACAAAAAAGGCTCTGCCTGGTTTTTGGAGCAGAAAATTATCGTAGACCTGTGTATTTGTAAAGTTGGATACATCAAAGGCCAGGCTTATGTTTTGTCTGGGAAATGTATACCCGATCCCCAGGTCAAAGACCAACTGACTTGGGATCATAGACTTTGTATGCCTGCTGCCCAGGCTAGGCCAGTTCAGGTAAAACTCATGGAGATAATTGGCGTGCAGGTAAGTAAATAATTTTGCATGCTTCCGGATCACGTCGCGTATATTGGCAGAAACGCCTGCATTACCCAGCAGATAGGGCGTGTTTCTGAGGCGATCGCCATACAGTATATTGGTTACGCCATTGTCCAGACGTTGATTGTTCCGGATGTCCAGATAGGTCATGTTGGTCGTTACCTTCAGCCAATGGTTCAGGTCGTAGAGGATTGCAAATTCTACTCCTTTCCCACGGGTTTTTCGTACGTTTTCATAGATTCCATCGTCTATCGCAATTGTATAGATCAGTAGATCTTTGGTATCCCTGAAAAAAGTACTGGCTGTCAGTTTTAATCCGTGTAGTCTTCCGACAGGAATCCTTCCCCAGGTAACTCCAAGGTTGAGATTCAGACTTTGTTCGGGCTTGATATTCGGATTGTTTCTCACGAGTACACCATCTCCCAATGCTTCGGTAGGAGTGGGAAGGCGGGTGGCCTGTTCGATCGAGAACTTTGTCAGAAAGAGAGGATGGAATTTATACGAAGTTGCTATTCCTCCTCCCCAGTTTGTTTTATGATTTTTTATAGGAACGGCAGTAGTGTGGTATTCATTGTTAATGAGAAAGTATCTAAGCTCGTTGGAAGAGGTCTGAAAATCATACCATTTTATGAATGTATTGACGTAAAGTTTTTCGTTCCATTTTTTTGTTTCAAGAGACAAGCCGGCAAACTGTCTGTTGATGCTCTGCGGGGCCGTATGCGGTACTCGGAAGGGAGAGGTGTAAGGATCTTTTCCGTGTCGGTTGCTTGTAGAGTTGAAGTAATTAAGCCCTAGTTTAAAGCCGGCAGGAAGTTGATAGGTAACATTGGCTCTGCTAATCCATGATTGCTCATACATTGTGTACCAGGACTGTCCATTGCGTGAGATCTCTCCTCCTCCTTGCTGATGCGGTATTTGTTCTCCTTTCCAATTATAAAATGCCATTGAGGTATCGATCGTTTGTCCTTCTTTATTTGTGTAGCCTGTAAACAGGCTAAGATTGAGTCCTTTGGTAAACAGACCCTCTTTTTGGTAGGTAAGGTGTGGCATAAACAGGATCTCTTTGTAGTGCAACTGACCGTACACGGTAGCCATGGTCTGTCCGTTTTGAATACCTTTGGTTTGCGTAGAAGCCAGAAGGCTTATAAAAAACTGGTCTGCCCATTTCTTGTCTACAAAACCAAGGTCTACTTTTCCGTTGAGCGTTCGGAACTGATCGTTGAACCTTATGGCCGGGTTTTCTTTCGTAAACTCGACTGCTCTGAAGCCTGTACTTGCATCTGCATAATTGACGCCTTGTCCCCACACTTTGTAGTTATTGTCCGAATATGTATAAAAGGTGGAAATACGGGCTGCAAAATTGCTGGCGGAGTCAGTATACTGGCCATGAAGCACCGCCTGATGAGTGTTAAATGAGCCATAACTATAACTCATTTCCATGGCATTTCTTCTTTTGGTTTGGGAAACAACATTGATCGCTCCGCCGAGTGCATCAGACCCTAAATCCACCGGGACTACTCCTTTGTACACGTCGATCCGTTTGATAAGCGAAACAGGAAGATTGTTGATCGTATAAGAGGAACCAAAATATTCCATTGGTACACCGTCTATAAAGAACTTGACCGTATTTCCGGACATGCCATCCAGGGAATATTTATAATCTGAGCCCATGCCGCCGTTCTGACGCACCCGTATGCCTGCCGTGCGGTCCAGTAGCTTATTGATTTGTATACTTTGGGATTGTAACTCCTTGGTTTCTACAGATTCGACGCTAAACCCGGTTTCTTCTATTTTCTGAGCCTCTGATTTTGGCTGGGTAATCACTATTTCCTCAAGGGCCAGGACATCTTCTTTTAGTTTTAGATGAATTTTCGGGTGGCTGTTCTCTTTCAGCGTAATAACTCTTGTTTGTTTGGTAAAGCCAATACTTGAGACCGTAACCACATGTGTGCCCGGGGGGATATTTTTTAACGAAAAGGAACCGGTGGAATCTGTCATCGTACCCAGGTTCAGTGAATCAATGGAAATACTGACGAACCGAATAGGAAGTCCCTCTGTATCAGTTATTTTTCCAGATATGCGGGATTGGGAAGACTGAGCGAACCCAGATTGTATGAAAATAAAACTGACTAACAGGAGGATAATTGGCTTCAATACTATAACTTGGCTTTTATTTAGACTAATTCTTAATAACAAAGTTCGGGATATAAATTGAAAGAGTAAATGGGAATTCTACAAACGACTAATTTATTGGGTTGAACAGCACAACAAAATTCTGTTTCGAGTAGTAATTCATATGTTGTACGGAGGGGAGAACATACTAGAATCATGAAAAAAAAAATAAACACCTTGATCGCCAGTCGCAAGGAAATAGTCTATCAGGCAGCAATTATTACAGTACTGGGGGTTTTCTTCTCCTATAATCAGGAGCTTGAAGACAATTCTACGATCGTTTCGCTTCTGGATAGTAAGAAACTTGCTTTCTTTGGGAATTATATGAGTGCGGCGATGGTGATTAATTATTATTTATTACCAGAGTTTTACTATAAAAAGAGAACCTGGCAATTTTGCCTGCTTGTTGTTTTGCTGATCATAGTGGTGATCCTGGTCGACGAGCATATTCTCGAACAAATTTATTATCCGGATACACGTGGCACTTATTTTCCCGGAATCCCTTACACTCTCCTCGAAACGTTGCCGATTATTATCATTGCGGTGGCCTTTAAACTGGCCTGGGATTATAATAAAAAGGAGAGGGAGTTTGAAAACCTGAAAGCTCTTATCAAAGAAAGTCAACTGCAGGTTTTAAAGAATCAGATCAACCCACATTTTCTGTTCAATAATTTGAATAATTTATACGCCCATGCGATCGCCAATTCTCCTCAGACCCCAGGTATTATATTGGAGCTTTCGTCCGTCCTGCGGTATAACTTATACGAATGTAAAGAAGATTACGTCCCTTTGTCTAAGGAAATAAAGCATTTGAAAAATTATACGGCCCTTCATCAATTGCAAATGGGGCATCGGGGAAATGTTCGGTTTTCACTTGATTTAGCCGCGGAGAATTTTGTCATTTCACCACTTATTTTAGTAGTTTTTGTAGAGAATGCTTTTAAACACAGTTTTGTCAGTCTCTTGAATGATATTGATATTTTAATTGATATCAGTGTCCGGGAAAACGGGGTGTTGACGATGCACTGCAAAAACAATTTTTCTTCTGAACATTTATGGAAGGAAGATTCCGGAATAGGGCTGGAAAATGTAAAACAACGTCTGCTCCTTTTGTATCCTCAAAGGCATGAGTTGGCTATTTCTGTCGTAAACAACGTTTATCAGGTAAAACTTTCCATAAACCTTAAATCTATTGAGTCATGCTAAAGTGTGTGGTGATCGAAGACCAATATCCTGCACAACAGATCTTGCAGAAATATATCGGAGACCACGAAAGGCTCTCCCTGGCCAGTACCTTTACCGATACTATTGAAGCAAGCAGGTTTTTGAAAGAAAATGCGGTCGATCTTATTTTTTTGGATATTAATTTACCTCAGGTTTCCGGTATGGAATTTCTCCGGGTGAACAGAAATTTGCCTCCGGCCATTCTGACCACTGCTTTTTCAGAATATGCTCTGGAAAGTTATGAATACAACATCGTGGATTATTTACTCAAGCCTTTTTCATTTGAACGGTTTAACCAGGCCGTCGCGAAGGCTTTATCGATCACGAATCACGTTTCTAAAATTGGAAATGTGCTGAATACTACGTCAAACGATGAGATTTTTATTAAATCCGGATATGAAATCATAAAACTGAAATCTTGTGAGATCTTGTACATCAAATCCGACGGGGATTATACCGAAACAGTTACGCTCTCCAAAAAGTATTTGACATGTCACTCGTTAAAAGATTGGTTGCATAAGTTGGATCCTAATTTTTGCCAGGTACATAAATCATATATTATTAACATGAATCATTTAAGCAAGATCTCTTCCAATAAGGTTCATCTGGCAGGGAAACATTTGCTCCCCATCGGAAGAGCCTATAAGAAGAATTTTATTGAACGAAATGTGACGCTTTAAAAGCTAACAGCCGGCTTTTAAGAGACAGGCCTGCATTGAGTAGCCGGTAACTACCTGTTCCGGGTCAATGTACATCATTGATATTCCGGATTTATTATACTTGTCCGGCAGTCAGATTATAATTGGATCACGTGGTATTCAACCAATACCCGGAGAGCACTCGGCAAAGCGGTTTGATACACTTTGACGGAGCTCCACCGGATACTAACCCATCCTTCACTTCTCTTTTATCTTCTGATCTTTACAACAAGAAGAATGATTCTGGTTGTAAAGATCATTCTTGATCAGATCTGTTTGGCGGAAGAATATTCTATGCTCTTTTGTAAAAGCTCTGGACTTTAAGAGGCTAATAAATATTTTTCTCTTAAATGAGAAATATCTATTTGAGAACGGTAGTATGTTAGTACTAATTTAGAATCACCGTAGAGGAAGCTAATTACAAGGGTGTTGTCGTCTGGAAACTGTAGCTCTCCTTCTAATCCTCCACTTATTTCAAAGGCGTACCCTTTGTTAATTTTAACGACCCCGTCCTTATAAGAATAAGTATCCCCAAAGTATCCGACTTGGTCTTCACCATTTAAAAAAGATACAAAGTTGAATGAACCGTTTTCTTCAAACTGGATATAATGGTCAATACTACGGTTTGAGTTCATACTCGAATCTACCGGACCTCTACCGGAGTCTGCGTAGGTAATTATGCTTTCAAGACGCCATGTGCCGACCTGGGTGCTCTCTTTTTTCTCTTTTGGCTCCACTTCCTTCTCTTTTTTACAAGCACTGAATGTAATTAAGGCAACCAATACGTAAAGTAATTTTTTCATAATAGTCATTGTTATAGATTTAATTATTTTACTAAGCTAGTGTGGATCATCACACGAAGAAAGGGGCTTTTAAGGAAGTCCGTTGTTTATTTTATCTGAAGGGGGATTTGTTGTAGGAAGCTCCCGGATCCATTTTGTACGGCTACACAATCCGGAACGAAACTGTCCGTTTCCCGGAGGGAAAGACGTTGGTTTTTATGCACGGATCATTCCATCTTTTAAGAATTTCCGCACTCTTACAAAGAGATATTGGATGAATGGTAAAAAGGAGGCTGTTCAGAGGTTCATCAGAGCATCGATCTTATCAAGGGTGATATGGATGAAGTCTCCGTTCTGTAAAGAGATTTCCTGCCTGGCTTTGTTGATGCTGATAATTTTATCTTTGTTGACAATGTAGGATTTATGGCATCGTAGAAAAGTGTCGTTTCCGGAAAAGTGGTCTTCATAAAATTTCAGATTTTTGCTCGACAGGATCTGGGTGTCGGTGCATATGATCTGTGTATAAGCTCCTTCTGCTTTCAGGTAGATAATTTTATCAAGGTCGATGAAGTGAACTATTTGTGCAGTGTTGACGAGCAGTTTCCCTTTTTGTTTTCCTTCTGCTTCGGCCAGTGTTCTTTTTTTGACAAATTTATCAAGGGTCGTTCTTAGCTCCTGGAGGTCAATAGGCTTCAGAAGATAGTCAAAGGCATTGAGCTTAATGGCATTGATGGCATATTGCTGATGAGCAGTGGTAAAGACGATCTCAAAATCCATGATCTCAAAAAATTCTCCAATATCAATCCCTTTGTATCGCGGCATATCCACGTCCAGAAAGACGAGGTCCGGCTGGTATTTATGAATGGCTTTTACAGCATCGGGAACGTCTTCACAGAGTGCTACTATTTTAATGTCAGGATTTACCATCAGCAGCATCTCCTGCAGCATTTCCCGGGCAAGACTTTCGTCGTCTACAATGATGGCTTTATAGGTCATATGGTATAATTCAGGGAACTATGAAAAGTCAACCCGTGAGTGTAATGATACTAAATAAATATATGTCTCCATTCGTAAAAAAAACAATATATACATTTCAGTTTCTGATTGCAAGGATCGTTTTAGGAGGGAGGGGGATTAGTTCACGAATGAGGTTGAATAGTTAATGAAAGGAAACAACGTACTCCTGTTTTACGGCTTTGGGAGGTTGATCGGGATGAATATTTTAACACGTGTTCCTCCGGCACTTCCCGTTTCGTTGATATTGTCTTCGTACTGTACACTGACCTTATCGTCAGTATTGGCATTCAGGATCTCCAGCCGTCGTTTATTGGCGTCGGAGGAAAACGAGGGTTGAGTATCGTTTTTTCTGAGTGCTGCCGACTGTTCTCTTCCGATCCCATTGTCTTCCACAGTCACAATAAGATAGTTTCCGGCAGTTTCAAAGATAATTCGGATCAGACCATTGGTGGTTGCTTTGGTAAAACCATGTTTGACGGCATTTTCTACATAGGGTTGAATAAGCATGGCCGGAATGCGGATCCTGCTGGTAGCACTTTCCGGCGTAGATTCAAGAGTGTAGGAAAAACGATCGCTGAAACGTACTTTTTCAAGATCCAGGTAAAGCCGGAGCGTGGCTATTTCTTCTTCCAGTGGAATACTATCCATTTCTGTCTGGGTAAGTATATTGCGTGTCAGTTTAGAAAATTTGGAAAGATATTCCAGCGCCCGCTCTTTATCGTTTTTATATATGAAAGCCTGAATAGAGTTGAGTGCATTAAAATAGAAATGAGGATTCATTTGCGCTTTAATACTGGTGAGTAAAGATTTCCCCAGTTGTTTTTCCAGCATCACTTTATCTTCCAGCAACTTTATCCTGGCCTGAAGCTTCTTGCGGCGCTGCCGGTAGTAATAGGATATCAGTAGGGCAGTACCGATGGAAAGCAGTAGATAGAACCACCAGCTTTCCCAATAGGGACGTTCTATGGAAAAGTATACAGACTGGTTGAGCAATTGATCATTGATCCTGAATTCTACCTGGTAATTGCCGGAGGATAACTGGTGAAATTGTAATTTCCTGGAATTGGCCGGCAGCTTTTCCCAATTGCCCCGGTTGATCCTGTAGTATAATGAATACGTTGAGGCATAGGTATAATCCAGGATCGTATAGTTTATTTCAAGGGAGTTCGAATCGTACGAAAGTTTGAGAGGAGCCTCAACATCGTATACTGATTTCTCACCGGTTTTGATGCTTTCGATCATAAAACCGGGAAGGTCATGGTAGCCGGCTGTGGTAGTGACCGGTACTTCGGTCAGGCCTGTTGGCAGAAGTACGATCAGTTTATCCTGATGGAGTAAAAAATCGCCGACAGAAGCAGGCTCACATTTGAAATGAACGGGAGTAAAACTATTCTCTTTTATATGGTAGATTATAAACCCGCTGTTGGTCTTCAATACCAGTGATACTCCGAAAAGTTTAAAATCCAGCACCCTGGAATCAATTTCCAGTTTGGTGACTTTCCCTTCTGAGAATATCTGCAATTCCCCCGAATAGGTCAGGTAATAAAGCTTTTGTTCCGCCAGTTGCATCTGATCGGCCACGACCGGCTGTTGGTTAATAAGAAGTTCTTCAACCGAACCTGTTTTATCGGCTACAAAAATCCCGGCATTCGTCAATACATAGAGTGTCCCCGATTTGGAATCATAACAAACTGTTTTGGAGCGCAGGCCGTCCATTAAGCTGGCAAAACCGCCAGCGTCTTTGTGCCGGTTGAACCAAACATCCCATAAAGAGGCTTGATCGGATACAGGCTGATCTGGTTTGGCGTACAACAGCAAATGGCTGCTGGTAGCCAACGCATAGTAGTGAGGGTCTATATCGGCGACGGACTTGAGGGCAAGGTCATAGAACTGCTGATCGCCGGGAGTATTATGGAAGAAACCCATGGCGGAGACATAGAAGAGATCTTTTCCGGATGGGTTGTGGTATAAAAAGTTAATAGGGGTGTTCACCTGGGGTGTTTGCAGCACAAAACTGGCTGAAGAAAAATGATCGTTCAGCCGGTAGATATTTCCGGTGCTAGTGCCCGCCCAGTATTCTTCAGTATCACTGATGATCCGGGAGATTCCTTCGTCCGGCAAGGAATACACGAATTGTTCTGGGTTTGGAACAAGATACAGGCCTTTGCCAATAACGGAGATCCAATATTCATTGTTTTTACCTTTAAGAATACGGCTTACATTGGCCCCGCTGAAAAGCTTGTCTCTGAACTTCCATTGATCATTGGGATTTTCATATACAAAAATCCCTTTGTTGGTAGAGATCCATACTTTCCCGTCAATAAAATCAATATGCTGGATAATCCCTTCCAGCTCGTTTACCCTGATCGTGTAAAGATGGTTCAGGTTCCGGTCAAATACCCAGATCCCTTCCTGATAAGCAGACCTGCCTGTTACATAGAGCTTATCCTGGTAATGATAAAGCTGACGAATGGTTTTGGTGGAGGATAAATTTTTAACAGGGATGCTCTTGAGCACTGTACGACTGTTGGTTTTGATAAGATGGTCTTCGTTGATCAGGAAATAGTCCGGACCTACCTGCAGTGTATGTTGCGGAGCGCCTACGGGAAAACTGACCGTTCGTATGTATTCAGAATCAGTAATGTGATAAATGTCCACCCCTCGTTTTTGTACTACAAAAAGGGTGTCTTCGTGAATCCCATACGGGAGAAAATGAACCGGTTTATGGACGTTAAAAGAGGTCCATTTTTTCTGATGAAACTGGTATACATACCCGTCAAAGCTTTCAAAAAATATATGATCTTTTCTAAAGACGGATAAGGCCGATCCGCCCATGTAGTTGTCTATATTTTCATTCATCGATTGGAATGAAAAACCATCGTAGCGGTATAATCCCTTTCCGGTAGCCATGTACAGAAAACCCTGGTCGTCCTGCACCAGATCGAAAATAGTAGTGGTCGGCAATCCGTTATGCTGTCCGTAATGGATGGCATACAATTCCTTGTTCAGACGGACCGGATCGCTGTATACAGGATTCAGGCAGAGCAGGGCAATATAAACGGTTAGTACCAGGTACTTCATCATCAGTAAACCGGAAGATGTTTAGATCGTAAGCGAACTACATTTCTTCAAAGATAGTCACAAACAGACTTAAAGTAATGCACAGCTTTCAGGGGAGGGGCTTTTACAGTTCAGCCGGGTCTTTCTTTTAGAAGTGGCACCTTGTTAGTGTCTGTGGGTTATAGGTAGGGACTATTTGTATACACTTTGTGGTAGAATATTCTAAAAACTGATCCCGGAATGTTCCTTACGAAAAGGCATAACGAAAAGGCATATACTGTCGATTAAAAGACGAAAATCCGTTTCTGTCCTTAGTAAATATGGTGAATTTTATCTTTCGAATACTTTCGTTTATTTTTATTTATTTGTTTTATTTTATTGTTTTTGGTTACTTTTTATTGTTGTTTGGTATTTATTCGAAATTAAATAGATTAAATATGAAAATTTAACTAAAAAATAAGATCTTATGAAGCCTACCTTACTAATCCCCGTTATTTTTTGGATTATGTCTTATACGAGTAGTAGAGCCACCTTATATTATGTGAATGATGGCTCTAATGTTGGCAATGTGTATACTACGAATATAGGTATGATCGGTAATAATGGTTTAACTCCTGCCACCCCGCAATCTTCGATTCAATACATTCTCAATACCTATGTGTTAACAGGAGGGGATACTGTTTATATCGATCCGGGGACTTATGTGGAAGATTTGCTATTAAACGGTACGGACAATGGATCGGCAGGGAGCAGGATCTCTTTTACAGGAGCAGATGCTGCTACTACCATTATACAGTCAAGTATTACGTATGCGATCAGGATGACGACAGGAAGCCGGTATACTCAATGGAGTAACCTTTCGATCACAGGGACCTGGGCTGTTTTTTTCAATGGAGATTGTGATCATCATGAATTTGTCAATTGTATAGTCACAGGGAATCAATATGCATTTGATGTATTAGGGAGCGGTGGAAATACTCCGGATTATAATCTTATTCATGATTGTATCTTATCAAGTACCTGGGTGGGTATAAGATTGAAGTCAGGAGCTTCTTACAATCAGGTGTATGATAATTTTATACGTACCTCTGTACCCTCTGGGGTCATGTATTCTTCTGTAGAGTTGCAATCCACTTATAATAATTTAATATACAGAAATAAGGTTTCTTCAAGAGGAGACTGTATCGAAGGTACTGTACATGTGGGGCAGCTTTCTTCCGGGAATGTATTTACCAATAACTATATTACAAATGAATCTGCTCCCGGTGGAACGTATAGGAATCCAGCCATTGAGTTTGACGATAATTCCACGACCACTTTTATACATAATTCGATCTACAGCGTAGGCCCGTGTGTTCACCTGGAACCTCTTACCGGCGTGGTGAATATAACGAACGTTTCGTTTACGAATAATATTCTTTATTCAACAGCGTATACTTGCCTTGATATACCTCGGGCGGATGTGGCTTTTCAGAATTGTGACAACAACTTGTATTATGCACCAGGTGCCAGCGGAAATGTTGTGTTGGAAGCCGGGGTGAATTTAACACTGGCGGCCTGGCAGGCATCGCTTCCCGGAGGATCTAACGAAGCCAATGGAATATACGTAAATCCCGATTACATCAGTCCTGCTACCGGAAATCTAGATTTACAAAGTACGTCGGTTGCGATGGATGCAGTATATATAGCCTCGGTAGCAGACGATATATATCAGACCTCAAGACCTATGGGGCCGAGATCGGATATCGGTGCCTATGAAATTCCACCTCCCTTGCCCGTCAATCTGCTGAATTTCTTTATGGATTGCAGTAAGGAACAACTATTACTTTCATGGGTTACCATTACTGAAAAAAACAATCATTTTTTTACGATCGAATCCAGTATGGACGGTAAATCATTTGAACCTGTTGCGATGATAAAAGCGACAGGAAATAGTCAGGAAATTTCATATTATAAACATACCCTTGAATCTTCAGCAGCAAAAATTGTTCGGCTGAGTCAGACAGATTATGACGGGAGACGCAGTTATCTGGGAATACTGTCCAATGCATGTGGCCAGGAGCATGCTTATCATGTGTACTCATCGAATAATGGAATATTTTTGGAAGTGAACAACAGTAATGAGGAGGCGGAAGAATTGGAGGTAATGGTACACAACGTGATCGGGCAGCAGATCGCAAAAATGAAATTGATAATTCCTCCGGGACACGGGCTGTACGAGATCGGAGCAGATCTTTCTTCCGGTGTATATGTCATAGAAGTGCTGGGCAGGAATAAGAAAGTAATAGTTAAAGCAATTAAAAAATAGAGTATTTTAAAAGAAGGGTCATTGTAATGAAAAATAAATTTTATGTAATCACGGTATGGTATAGTGTTTTTACAATGGTATTGTGTACTCTACCAGACAAATTGCGTGCTCAGGCAACTTACCAGGAAGTGATTGGAGGAGCCAGTGACGACAGGGGAAGAACAGTCCGGCAAACTTCGGACGATGGTTTTATAATAGTCGGTTCTACTTATAGCTTCGGAGGAGGAGGACAGGATGTTTACCTCGTTAAAACCAATTCGAACGGTACGGTTCTCTGGTCCAAAACCTTTGGCGGAACGCAGGAAGATGATGGCCGGGGCGTCTGCCAGACCAGCGACGGAGGGTATGTGATCATCGGCAGCACCAATAGTTTCGGCGCGGGCTTGAGTGATGTCTATCTTCTAAAAACAGATGCCACAGGAGATCTTTTGTGGTCTACTACGATAGGAGGAGCAGGAGAGGATTATGGATTCATTGTCGAGGAAACTTCTGACGGAGGATTGATCCTGGTAGGACATACCGATAGCTATGGCGGCGGCGGAAATGATGCTTATCTCGTTAAGACCGATGCGGATGGAGTGGTGACCTGGGCAAAGACCTTCGGCAATGCAGGCGACGACAGGGGATTTTCTGTCGTACAAACGCATGATGGTGGTTACGCTCTGGCGGGATATACTACGTCGTACGGTGCAGGAGGAGCGGACGTATACCTTGTAAAAACGAATAGCAGTGGAGATGCACAGTGGACGAAAACGTACGGAGGGTTATACGATGATCAGGCCTTTTCTCTTGCTCAGTGCAATGACAACGGATATATCCTGACCGGTTTTGCCAATAAAGATAATAATGCAGGGATCAATAATGATGTGTATCTTCTTAAAACAGATGTCGACGGAGTGCTGACATGGTCCAGGACTTTCGGAGGGACTCAGGATGACCAGGGAAATGTGGTCAGGCAGACCTCCGACGGAGGCTATGTGGTATTCGGATTCGAGTCCAGCATAGGGTTTGGTTCCTACGATGCTTTATTGCTCAAAACGGATGCGGCCGGGAACGCTGTTTTTACGAAAGTGTATGGCGGTACAGACGATGACCTGGCAATTTCCGGACATTATCTGGCCGATAATACTTTTGTCATGGCAGGATTCAGTGCCAGCAACGGAGCCGGTAGTTTTGATGTGTTTATGATCAAAACAGATTCCGAAGGTTCTATACATCAGTGTCCTGTTCAAACGATCTCTTTTCCCACTGTTGCAAATTCAGCGGAAGGATCGGGATTTGTCCAAGGGAATGGATATTCCGTTACTTCGCCTCTCACACAGGCATACAATCCCGCTGATCAGCTTTTTCAAATGTGTCCTCCGTGCAGTGACCTGGCCGTAGTGCATCATGATACTTATTTAGCTCCGGGGCCGGCTACTTTATCGGTGGAGAATAACGGGGGAATTTATAATTGGTACGATCAGGCCGTAGGAGGTAATCTGGTTTTTACCGGAACGGTGCTGATCACGTCTGTCATTTCTGAGACCGTTGAGTATTACGTGGAGCATATAGTTCCGGGAACCATTACCTGTGGAAGAGTGCCGGTTCGTGCCATTCCCAGACAGGATTTTTTTATTCCTAATTTGATCACTCCTAATGACGATGGGAAGAATGATAGCTTCGAAATCACCGGTCTTCCCGATCATTCAACCTTAAGAATCTACAATAGATGGGGGAAGAGAATATTTGAAGCGGAGTCTTATGAAAATTCATGGGCGGGAAACGATGTGTCTGACGGAATCTATTACTACGATCTTTTATTGGAAGATGGGAAGACCTATAAGGGATGGCTTCATTTGTTGAGGTGATACCGGTCGGTCAATAGAATTTATAAGTACGCTACTCACTCCCTGCTAATAGTGTACAACTGTTTTTTGCAGAATTTTAGTTTTGTCGGATTGGAAAACAATGCTGTTTTTGTAATTTGCATCTCTTAGTGATTGATAAAAACAGCTATTGTATGATTAGGTGAGCAGTGTAGGGAAGGAGAGAGCAGGATAGCTTATTCATGTATTCAACCCGTTTAATAAAGCAGCCACCCTATATCAGTATGCAGGTCAAACTCCGTCATTATTCCCCTTCAGAAGCATTATCTCCGTATATCCGGAATTATTTTTTCTTTCAGAGCAATAGCCCGGGACGTTTCAAATTGTTCCCGGTCGGCAATCCCCGTCTGATTTTTTATACAAAAGGAACTGTTCATTTGACCCTGGACGGCATTACTTTTTGTGGGTCTGAACCTACGTTGAGCGGACAGTTTAAGCAATTCTATGAACTGTCTTTATCTCCTGGTACGGAGTTCATGGGAATTTCTTTTTTTCCTACAGGACTTTACCGTTTATTGGGGGTAGATGGCAGAGCCGTTGTGAACAGGATAGAGCCCATGAAGACCTTTCTACACGAACCGGAATATGAACAAGCGGTGAAAACGGCTCAGACCGATGAAGAGATCATTGCCCTTCATGAAGCATTTCTGCTGAAAAAACTGAGAACGGAACAATTACTTCCTCCGGTGGTCGATCAATGCATTGCGGACAACCATATGGCCGAAGGAAATGTTTTGGTAGACGAGCTGGTAGAAAAATACCGTTGCAGCAGGCGCTACCTGGAAAAACATTTTATCTATGGAGTAGGGATGAGTCCTGGAAAATACGCCAAGCGGGTTCGCTTTTTTATGGTGATGCGGAAGATCATCCAGGAGAAAGCTTCTATTCAAAAAATACTGGATAGCTTTAATTATTACGATCTTTCACATCTCATGAAGGATTTTGAATGTTTTATGGGAGAGAAGCCTCAGAAGTATTTTCGCAACGATTATCCTATGATGGAACTTTTTGTCAGGGAAGAATGCCTTTATCGAATGGTGAATTAGTTCGCATTTTTACACTGGAAACTATTTTTCAACGCTTAGTTTTGGCAATCCTATAGCAAGCGTATTTTAAACACTTTCCTTATTGAAATTAAAGCCAGGTGCTGTATTATATGATGCATGTTTTTGAGACACGTTTTGTCAAACGAAAAGTACTACTGTGTATTTTGGTAGTTTTCTTGATTCATAGCAGAAGCGTTGCACAAACTCTTTCTGCGATGATGATCAAGGATCTCAATCCAGGTGGAGATTCAAATCAGGAAAATTTCGTTGGGATAAATGGTATGTTGTTTTTTACTATGGACGATGGGGCGAATGGTACTGAACTCTGGAAGAGCGATGGTACAGAAGCTGGAACTGTCATGGTCAAAGATATTAATCCTGGTGCTGGTTCCGGTATTACAGCAGCTTCCGCGTATCTGACTGCGGTTAATGGAACGTTATTTTTTCGGGCAAATGATGGTACGAATGGTACGGAGCTATGGAAAAGTGATGGTACGGAGGAGGGGACGGTCATGGTGCGGGATATTAATACTGACGGCAATTCAGATCCTGCCAATTTTATCAATGTAAACGGCTTACTGTTTTTTACGGCATATACTCCTGCTCATTTAAATGAGCTCTGGAAAAGTGATGGAACGGAAGTTGGAACAGTCATAGTCAGGGATATTAATCCGGGACCTTATCATTCAAATCCTACGCAATTATCAAATATAAATGGCACCTTGTTTTTTGGAGGGTATGATGCTGCTACGTTTCGGGAACCGTGGAAAAGTGATGGCACTACCTCTGGGACCGTGATGCTCAGGGATATTAATCCAGGCGCTTATGCCTCGAACCCCTCTGGTTTTACGAATGTGAATAGGGTGGCATTCTTTATGGCCACTAATGGGGGAACGAATGGTATGGAGCTATGGAAAAGTGACGGTACAGAATCCGGAACCGTAATGGTTAAAGATATTAATCCGGGATCGGCTAGTTCAAGTCTTGCTAATTTTGTAAGCGTAGGCGGAATACTTTTTTTTACTGCTACCAATGGGACGAATGGAGTCGAATTATGGAAAAGTGATGGAACGGAACCCGGAACCGTAATGGTAAGGGATATTAATCTGGGAACGGGGAACTCCAATCCTTCTGGATTGATCAATATTGGGGAAACTTTATTCTTTAGAGCCGCAAATGACACGAATGGTACGGAGCTATGGAAAAGTGACGGCACAGAATCCGGTACTGTTATAGTCAGAGATATTCATCCGGGAGCAGGAAGTTCCAATCCCTCAAATTTTATCAATATTGAGGGTAGTTTATTTTTTAGAGCAACGAATGGTACTCATGGTATTGAGCTCTGGAAGACCTATTATTATTATCCACTCCTTATCAATGCTCAGTCTTTTACAGCGCAGGAATATAGCGTAGCGGGTACTGTTGTCGGTACAGTAGTAGTTACGGATCCTAATCCTGGGGGAGGAAATTCTTTTATTTATTCCATTGTGGCAGGAGATGAAGACAACGTATTCTCCATGAATAGTAATACAGGGGAGATAACGATAACAGGAACACTCGTACATAAAATTCTCTCTACTTATGTACTTACGGTAGAAATAAATAATAATGGACAAAGTTCTTCAGGCACTGTCACGATTCATGTGAGTAAACTTCCTAATGTGTTTCTTCAAGGGTTACAATCGGTCAGCCAAAATTCATTTCAATCGTATTCTATTGTTCCCGACAATACCGTTTATTCTTATCAGTGGTCATATTCTGACGAAAACGTTTCGATGCCGGATACTACCAGCCGGAATATTTTTATAGGTTTTCATAAAGAGGGCACGGGAACATTACAGTGTGTGGTGCGAAAAATAGCTCCGGAAATGGTCATAGATACTTTATCGATTAATATCACCATAAATAAAGGAATAGGATATACACTCCCCAATACGCTATGTCCCGAAATCACCCCTGCGGATCCTTGTGCCGGCAGTTATATCAGCGCCTTCCACCTGGCCGATATACACAGTACATCGTTTTGTACTCCTTCCGGATACAGCGATCACACGCAGTCGGAGCTGAATAGTAAGTTGTACCTG
>CAYTGJ010000032.1:2737-6187 GCA_964437245.1 uncultured Chitinophagaceae bacterium | reverse complement strand
ATGTTTACAACGCTTCCTTATCCCTTGGATATAATGGTACCGGCAGTCCGGTATTTTATACAGGACTCTGGATCGATTATAATAACAACGGATCGTTCAGCGATCAGGGCGAGTTTCTCTCTTCCTTTTTCGGAGGTGATTCATTGATCTCTTTATCACACTTGTCAATTAGCAACAATACTGATTACGAAGGACCTAGGAGACTGAGGATCCAGGTACGAACATCCGGCCCTTTTGAAGCGGAAGACGGTTGTATTGCTTTCGGAGAAACAGGTGAAACCGAAGATTACCTCGTTGTACTGACTCCTCACGATCGTTTGGAAGGTCCTCATCTGCTGACTCCCAATAACGATGGGAAAAATGATTTCCTGGTCATCCGGGGTATCAACAGTAAAGTGGACAATTCCCTGGTGGTGTTCGACCGGTTAGGAACCTTGTTGTTCTCACAGAAAGAGTATGCCAACGATTGGGCCGGTATCGGCGCATCGGGAGAGCGATTGCCTCAGGGAACTTACTACTATGTATTTGTAAACGGTGACGCCACTCTGAAAGGATTCTTTCAGATCAACTACTAAGATATAGTCGTCTGAAGTCCGGGGAAGTTTCTGTGAAGAGCCTGTTTATAAATCCGCCCCTTTTGATCCGGAAGAACCAAACAATATTACTATACACACTTATCATGTTTTTTGAACGATCGTTTTCTATGTTGTTTTTGCTGCTATGGTCTATTGGACTGTACGCCCAGGAGCCACCCAGAGTAGCCAACTATATGCAGAATCAACTGGTATTTAATCCCGCTTCTGCCGGGATGCATGAGACGCAACTAAATGCCAGCCTGATCAGTCGCCTGCAATGGACGGATTTTGACGGAGCGCCTGTCAGTCATCTTATGTGGATGGATTGCCGGTTCCCTAAAAATAAAACTGCCTTGGGACTGAATATTCAACACGACCGTTATGGGATCTACCGGAACACAGACGTATTGTTGAACTATGCGTATAGTTTCAATCTCTCCCCGAAGACCAAACTTTCGATGGGGTTGAGAGCGGGAGCAGGAATGCTTCGCTACGATGCTTCCGTACTGAAAAATGTATGGGACAGCGATGATCTTTACCATCCGGAAAACAGCACTGCGTTGCAGGCCACTTTGCCCAAAGCAGGCTTCGGCCTTCAGCTTAACTCAGGGAATTTATATGCAGGCCTTTCTGCTCCGGATCTTATTGTGGTAGATCAAAACGATGTATTGGGTAATAAGGATCGTTCTTTTTTTCAGAAAAGGAGAAATTACCTGGCAATGGGAGGCTATAAATTAAAATTGAACAACAGTTATGCCCTTTTTCCGAATGCCATGATCGCCTATTATACTTTCTCTGGATGGAGGGCAGATATAAGCCTGATAGGAGAGATCACCGACTATTTCTGGGCAGGTGCTACCTATTCTACTTCCCATACTTATTCGCTCATGGCAGGAACGCATATCAGTTCCCGTATCCGTTTTTCGTATGCTTATCAGTTCCGGATAGGAAAGGATCTACCTATCCTGATGAATACGCATGAGGTGAATCTGCTGTTGAACCTTCATGGCCTGATCAAAAGTAAAAAATAGTTTAGCATGTATGGGAGAATGAATACAGGAAAAAAAAGTACGATGATAGAATATTTTCGGTCAGGTTTCGGGCAACTGAAAGGTATGGTTGCGGTGCTTTTTTTTCTGTGCTGTTTTACAGAACCTTCCCGGGGCGCTGGTTTGTACAGCGACAGTACTGTATTTCAAAAAGAGCTGTCCTTTATAGAACATAAGTATCGTTCTGGTTATTATGAGGAAGCAGGGAAGTATGCCGTTCAGGTGCTTTGGAAACTGGAGCAGGAAAAAGCAATGCCGGTGCATCATCAAGTAACGGCCAGGTTGTTGTTGGTTCGTATATACGAAGCCCGTTTATTGTTTGAAAAGTCAAAGATTCTTTTTGAGGAAACAACAACCCTTCCCGGAGTTTCTTCGGATCCTCGTTCTTGTATATATATAGGAGAATATCTGGCAGAGACCGGACGGTATCTGGATGCAGGAAAATGGCATGAAAAAGAGACGACCTTTGGAAGTATGACGGAAGCAGAAAAGCTTCGTTACGAACTGCTGAAAGCGGAGATCCTTTTGGGTAAGGGATATATTCTGTCGGCGCTGGAAGCGCTTTTAGAACAGGAACCTTCATGGCAGAGCCTGTTTCCTGAAAAAACTCCTGAGCGTACAGTACCGTCGATGGAACATAAAGATCGATATGCTCATTTTCTTATTGTAAAAACAAAGGCTTACATTCTCAACGGGCAGTTTGAAGAGGCCAGGGCTACTATTTTGTATACCAGGAAATGGATTTCTTCGCATATAGGAACCTCCAGTCGTGCCTATACCACATTGCTGGAAACAGAGATCCTGTTGTACGAAGCGGAGGATAAACCGGAAAAAATAGCGGGCCAGTACGCCAACGCTTATTTTTCACATCCCGCCTCCGGGTATGAAGAAGAAAAAATATATTTACTCTGTAAAACGGCCGAACAATCACTGCTGGCAGGAGACCTGGCGACTTATTCCCGGTATCAGCGAAAACTTCAGATGAATGCGGACCGCTATGCCGGCAAAACAGATCTTTCTTATTTCGCTTACGAGTATATCCAGGCTTTTCGAAAGTACAGGGAGAAAGACTACAACGGAGCGATCGTACAGTTTGAACAGTTATTGGACCGCTTTTCTTTTCTCCCTGCTACACACCCGTTCCGGTTGCTGTCCGAAAGCCGGAGAACGGAATTGTTCCTGAAATCCTGGAGACTTTCCGATTACGAGAAATCGCTGAAAAAAAATATTCAGCAGCAAATAATAGCCGCAGGAGAAGAAAGCCCTTCGGTCGATAAGGCAAAATTATGGTTGGCTGTTTATGAAATAACCTATGGAAATAATTATAAACGGGCCGAAGATATTTTTAATACCTCTTATACTCAGCGGCTGCTCCGCCATACCGGGAAACATGATCCGGATCGTCTTCTTTATCTTTATAGCCTGGGAGAATTGTATTACAAAACAGCCCGTTATGACTCTGCTCTTGTGAAAGCAGGAGAGTTACAGTCCTTGACCCGCCACCTGTTCGGAGAACAAACGATCCAATATACACAGGCCGCTGCCCGGACCTGTTTATACCAATTAATGTCCGGACATTCCAAAGAAGCACTGGAAATTTTTCCTTTGCTGCTTCAGCAGGAGAAATCACTTCCCGGAAGTGATTTTCACAGAACTCAGCGGATCGGCTTATTGTATCAGCTTTCTGAAATAGCAAGACTGACAGGCGAGCCGGATCTGAGTAGAAAATATACGCAAAAAAGTATGAGCCTGCTGCAGTATGCTGAAACGGCGGAAGCGTTGGAGCAACTGAATACCTGGGAGCAGCTTGCTTCCTTGTACATTCA
>CAYTGJ010000032.1:0-2727 GCA_964437245.1 uncultured Chitinophagaceae bacterium | reverse complement strand
CATTCAGATGGGGAATTATTATAAAGCAGAATCATTGCTGAAAAAATCTTATACGTTCAAACTGGACAAACTGGAAAGCGATTCTCCGTTATTGCTTTCCGCATATGCCGGATTATCCCGTCTTTATACTATCACCGGAAATTACGGAGAAGCAGACCGGTATCTGCGGCTTTTTTCCGGACAGACGGAAATACGACCGGATGGTCTCCTGTACAGTGAAAGTTTGTTTTTATATGGAGATTATTATGTTGCATTAGGTGATTTTAAGAAAGCCGAAGAAAAATACCAGCAAGCCCTTCGTTTACAATCGTCCCGATTGGGGGAGAATCATTTGTTGCTGGCCTCCGGAAGAATGAAGTTAGCTACTGTTGCTTCGTTCCTGGCTCCCGAAAAAAAGAAAGAAACTGAACAATTGTATCGTCAGGCAGGAAAGATCATCGAAGAGGCTATTGGAACGTCCAATGCATTGTATGCGGAGTATCTTCAGAAAACGGCTGCTTTCCTGATCTCTACAGGAAATTATCCGGAGGCACAGAGATTGTTGACGGATGCGGATCAATACTGGACGGTAAAGCTGGGAGCTTCGAACCGCTACAGCGCCGATATTGCAGTATTGAGAGGGGGTGCCTACTATCGTATGGAAGAATACCGGGAAGCAGAGAAACAATATGAAAAAGGCGGAAAAATGTATGCTGAAATTTTCAGCCGTCAACACCCTCTTTATGCCAGCGTGACGGGGAAAACAGCCCGTGTATACTATATGCTCGGAGATCTTTCAAAGTCTTTTAAAACGATGGAAGAAATTGTACCGCTTTACCTCGAATACACTGAGAAATATTTTCCATCACTTAGCTTCAGCGAAAAGGAGAAGTTCTGGAATACGTTAAAAGAAGAATTTGAGTTTTATAATTTTTTAACGGCAGGTCATTTATCCGCTTCCAAGCCACAACTGAACGGCCGTATTTACGATCAGGTCATTGCCACGAAAGCATTGCTGCTTTCTTCTGATATTAAACTGAGACAGCGTATCTCAGGATCCGGGGATACAACTCTTATGCGGTTGTTTGAGGAATGGACGGTGAAAAAGGAATTGATTACCTCTGTATTGTCGATTCCAAAGGAACAACTGAGAGAACAGGGGATTGATCTTCAAAAAGAAACCGAAGCGATGGAACACCTTGAAAGAACAATGAGCAACCGGAGCTCACTTTTTGAGGAAAGAAGAAAAAAGCTTCGCATACGGTGGCAGGATATTCGCGACGAACTTAAAGAAAATGAATACGCAGTCGAATTAATCAGGTTCCGGTATTTTAATAAAGAATTTACCGATTCGGTTATCTACGGAGCATTGATCCTGCACCAGCGGTCCAGAGAATATCCGGAACTTATCCTGATGCCGGACGGAAGATCCATGGAACAAAAATACCTGAAGTACCACCGGAATGCAGCAGTATTTAATGTGCACGACGACCAGTCGTATGAAGCTTTCTGGAAACCGGTCAAGGAAAATATCCGGGATCATGCCACGGTCTATTTATCCTGCGAAGGCGTGTACAATCAGCTCAATCTCGAAATGATCCCTTTGCCGGGAGAGGAGGGATATGTATTGGATAAAAATGAACTCATCCTGGTGACCAATACAAAAGATCTGTTGAATAAGAAAGAAAATAAAAATACCAGGACGAATACCTGGCAGCAGGAAGCTCCTTATATATTTTGTGGAAATCCTGTGTTTCACAAAGAGAATACTACTGCACAAATCCCTTCGTTGCCGGGAGCAGAACAGGAAGTGAGAGAACTCGATGCTTTACTGAAAAAATCAGGTAAAAAAACGTTCTCCATTCTGAACGGACAAGTGACCGAAGATACCCTGAAAAAACTGAACAGCCCAAAAGTGTTTCATATCGCCACGCATGGTTATTTTTCAGAAGAGCGTACCAGCACTGATAAAGCCTCTGTTACCAACCCTCTCCTTCATTCCGGCTTGATCCTTTGCGAAGGAGGAGACCTGCTGCACGATTCCCGGAATGCTTATATAAATTCAAGGTCCGGTATCCTGACGGCCTATGAAGCAATCAACCTTAATTTCGATCATACCCGGCTGGTGGTGCTTAGTGCCTGTGAGACAGGACGCGGTGAAGTACAGACGGGAGAAGGAGTATTCGGATTGCAGCGTTCTTTCCTGATCGCTGGTACAGATGCCGTGGTGATGAGCTTGTTTAAAGTAAACGATGAGGTGACCAGAAAATTCATGCTTGTTTTTTATGAAAACCTGGTTCAGACAGGAGACAAGCGTTCCTCTTTCCGGATGGCTAAAAAAGTGATCAAAGAAGAGTATCTGCATCCTGTTTATTGGGGAGCCTTTATTATGATCGAGGCTTATCCTAAAATGAATGAACGTATTTATTGAGGGGATATCCTGTTGCTTTTCTTTAGGTAGTTCCGCTCCAAAAACTGATTTCCGTATTTTTGTTACTATTGTAAATTTTATATATTCGGCAAGCCGAAGTATAGAGAATACCTCTTTTTGTAATTAATCTTCAAGTAATCAATGAGTAATATGATAAGAATCTTCCTGAGCACAATGCTCTATGTTTGTACCCTGAGCGTTGCAGCAGGCCAGGCCAGTTTTTATGACCGGCTTGCCGACTCCGCACTCGTGCTGACCAAACAAAAAGTAGTGTACGATCCGTCTTATTTTGGTATACCCTATCCCAACGGAGATGT
>CAYTGJ010000031.1:34823-35834 GCA_964437245.1 uncultured Chitinophagaceae bacterium | reverse complement strand
TATACCAACTGGATATTTACCGCTAAGAAAAACCAATCTCATAATTTGATCTTGAATCCGGAGACAGTATTAGGTATTGCGGAAAATATAAAGATTGAGAAAGAAGCATGCTTAAAAAATTACACACCCGAAAAAGAGCTGATAAAACTCGTCACACCATCAGGAGAGATGATTGAGATTAAAGAGACCATTCTGGATATATTGATGAAAGTTGACGGTCAAAAGTCAGTACAAAAACTGATCAGTGATTTTCTGGAAGAGTATGGTATTGATGACGGTTCTTATTATGAAACCCTCCAGAAATCTTTACACTTTTTATTAAGGAAGGGAGTACTCCATGAGCGTTTATAATCCAAGTTCTTTCATTCTTTTCTTTAGCCAGATGATCTGGCCTCTATGACTAATCTCGTCTTCCATGACGTGAAACCATTTATAATAATTATTAGAATCAGATAAGACCATTTCATACAGCCAATCATCTTTTCTTGTCCCCAATTCTGAAAGTGTTTTTGTTCTCACATCCGAAAGGACTTTGGTATAATAGCCAACAGGATTTTCTTTTATAATCCCTAAAGACAATTCGCCCGATAAAGCTCCTCGCCATACCTGTTTTTCCTGATCGTTCAGATCCCTTCCTTCAAAAGTGATTGCCTGGTACCATGCCTCCATAGCAGCGATGTGCTTGAGTAAAGTACCTATTGAATTAGTTCCTTCCGTAAAACGAAAGTCAAGTTGTTCTACCGATAAGTTTTTTATTTCGGAGGTGGTGCGTATACGGGTGATCTCCATCATAGCTACCAGATGTCCTATCTGTGGGTCAAAGCCTTCAATTTCTGTTATAACGGGTATAAAATCCATAAATATAAAATTCTGTTTCATACAAATGAAAATAAATTTTAATTACATTGCAACTATGTTGCATATCAAAAATAGTGATCGGGGGAAATTAAAATCGTCCATTCTTGTTTTGTTAAACAGGTATGCAGAAGAGCTGTGGAACAAAAGCATTAA
>CAYTGJ010000031.1:2370-34813 GCA_964437245.1 uncultured Chitinophagaceae bacterium | reverse complement strand
TCAACATCGCAGAAGAGGCAGGAAGAGCAGTAGCCTATCAGATCCGAAGCAATAACCATCCATCTGCTGCGATGTATGTGGGAAGAACGGGTGTAGCGTATGTGTTTATGAAGCTATACGAAGCCTCTGGTAAACATGACTTTTATGAATTGTCTTTACAGGTTATTCGGGAATTAAAAGAAAAGATCCTTCAGAAAACACTTCCCTGTGATTTATTGAATGGGATGGCAGGAAATGTCTTTTCAATCACCTACCTATATTCGGTCACAGGAGAAAAATTTCTGCTGGAGTTGATCGATCAAGGTCTTTATAACCTTGTAGAAAAAGCCCTTATTTCGGAAAAAGGACTCAAATGGGGATTTCACAGGAAAAATGTAAACAGTCTCTGCGGGATGTCTCACGGAGCCTCGGGAATAGCCTATTGTCTTTTAGAGATCGGGAGGTATTTTAAGAAGGATGCTTATCTCTGGCTGGCGGAGCAAGGTATGGCTTATGAAGAGCAGTTCTATAACGCTTCCATCAACAACTGGAAAGATCTCCGGTTGCCGCTAAATGAAGAGCGGGCAATGGAAGCGCTGGTACATGACCCGGATTACCTGATCAACGGAAACGGTCTGGATTTGAATCACTGGACGCATGGAGCGGCGGGAATAGGGCTTGTACGATGGAAAGCATTCGACTTATTAAAAAAGGAGAAATTCCGGCGAGAGGCCGAATTGGCTATACAAAAAACAATTCGAACCGATATACTGGAGGGGACTAATGAAAATTATATCTACACGCAGGGAAAGGCGGGTAATGCAGAATTATTCCTGGAAGCTTATTGCGTAACGCAAAATGAGGAATATCTGAACTATGCGACGATCGTTGCGCAGGAGCTGGTGAACTATTTTCAGGAGAATGGAAAATTGCCAAGACATAACCAGGTCAAAGATCGGGAGGACCCGATAGAATTATTCCTTGGGAGCACAGGGCTGGCGTATTTTCTTTTACGGTATCTGGATCCCTATAAGACAGATTCTATACTTGCTCCGGTACTTCCTGATAGAGTGTGTACAGAAGACCTGGAACCGTATCAAATGCTTCGGGCTGATGTGCCGGCACTTAGAAAAATAATTTACGGGAAATATTTTGCAAGAACGCTTACGTGTCTTCAGGGCGTAAAGGATGATAATACAGATACAATTTATCAATACCCGGTTGTTCAGGTGGATTACCAGCAGGACTACAATGGCTTGATAGAAGAGATTAAATCCAGGATAAATAAAATAAGTGAAGAAACTACCAAGAATTGTTTGTCTGAAATTCTAAGTCATGAAAGTCATATTTTAACTATGCTGGCGGAAAATACCAGTTACGCCTTTATCCATGCGACGGAACTTCGTCAAACGGAAAATAGTAAGAGAATTGCACAACTGACCGAAAAAGAGATTTCAAAACTCAGAATACGGAAGGTCAATAATTCTACGGTTAAACAATTAGGCTGGAACTGGGAAACAGACAGTGCTTACGAAAGAAACCTGAATACAGTACCCGGAGAGTTTGCCGTTTTTCTGAAGAAAAGGATTCAATACGTCCATGAAATCTACCTGAATACCTTAAGTGAACTTATTTTACGATCACTAAAAGAGGGAAATACAATAGAAGAACTCAATGAGAATACACTCCGTTCTATAGAGAAGGAAGATCTTACAGCTCTTAGTATCCCTGGGATAAAAGAAAAATGGATAAAAAGTATAAACAGACAAATTAGGTTGTTATTGGAAGCGGGGCTATTGGAAATTCATTAAGGGGATTAACTCCCCTTAATGAAAAGCATGCGATTAGCGAATCGCTTTAGTCAAGGAAGCCGAAAGACATCCACATTCTTCAGGATGTAGTTCATCGCTGAACTCAGTGTGAGTGTCATGAGAAGGATCATGGAATCTTCCTCCCATTACATTTTTCTGATTTTCTGCATCCAGGTTTGTGACAAAGCTCTGAACTTTCAGTTCGTCAAGGCTTAGTTTTTTTGAATTTTTCATTTTACTTAAAATTAAAAATTATGCCTACTCTGTTATCGGTTTTCGGCTTTCCCGTGACTGGCCAGTCATACAAATTTATTATTAAAATAAATATATGCAACAATGTTGCGTTTAAATATTTTATTATTTTAATTTACATTAAATAATTTGGGGACATAGCGATGTCTGCTATGTTGTTTTTATACAGTAAAATGCTTTAGTCACTTAACCGATTCCGATGAAAAAGTTTCCATTCTACAGACAATTGGATAAAATGGATTGCGGCCCATCATGTCTCAGGATGATCTGTAAGTATTATGGGAAGTCTTTTTCGCTGGAACGCCTGCGGGAGAATACACACCTTACACGCAGAGGTGTTTCGTTTGCCGGATTGTGCGATGCGGCAGAGAATATTGGTTTCAGAACCTTATCCGCAAAAATATCTTTTGAAAAATTAAAGACAGAAGCCCCGCTACCTCTTATTGCACATTGGAAGGAGGAACACTTTGTCGTTATCCATAAAATCCATAAAGAGAAGGTGTATGTTGCTGATCCTTCCTATGGACTGATTACTTATAATAAAACAGAGTTTCTGGACGGATGGATCAAGAACAGAAATCCATCTGAAGACTCGGGACTTGTTTTGTTGTTAGAGACAACTCCTGAGTTTTACAATACAGAGGACGATGAATTGCTGGAAAAAGGATCATTCAAATTCCTGCTTTCTTATCTATATCCATACAAGCGTTTTCTTATACAGCTTCTTATAGGGCTGTTGGCAGGAAGCCTTTTACAACTTCTTTTTCCTTTTTTAACTCAGGCCATTGTTGACGTAGGAATCAATAACCGTGAAATCAACTTTATTCATCTGATCCTGATCGCGCAGCTGATGCTGTTCTTCAGTCGTACAGCGGTAGATTTCATTCAAAGCTGGTTACTGTTGTATATAGGAAGCAGGATCAATATATACATCATTTCTGATTTCCTGATCAAACTGATGAAGTTGCCAGTCTCTTTTTTTGATAGTAAAATGATGGGTGACCTGCTACAGAGGATCGGAGATCACCGGAAGATCGAGCTTTTTTTAAGCACAGGAACCTTAAACATGCTTTTCTCTTTTTTTAACCTGATCATATTTGCTGCGGTACTAGCTTATTACAACGCTACTATATTCGGGATCTTTTTTCTGGGGAGTCTGCTCTATGCAGGATGGATATTGATATTCCTTAAAAAGAGAAAAGAGCTGAATCATAAAAGTTTCAATGAAACAGCAAAAGACCGGAGTAATCTTATACAGTTGATTTCGGCCATGCAGGAAATACGGCTGCACAATGCCGAACGTCAGAAACGGTGGGAGTGGGAGAGGATCCAGGCAAAAGTATTCCGCATACAGGTGAAAGCATTACGGATCAATCAATACCAGCAGGCGGGTTCGGTATTCATCAATGAGTTTAAAAATATCATCATTACATTTTTTGCCGCAAAGTCCGTCATAGACGGTGAGATTACGTTAGGGATGATGCTGGCGATTCAATATATCATTGGTCAACTCAATGCTCCAATAAGTCAGCTAATCAGTTTTATTCATATTACACAGGATGCCAGGATCAGCATGGAAAGACTTGCAGAAATTCACAATAAAGAGAATGAAGAAGAAAATGAAAATAATAAAGTGGTCATTTTCCCTGAAAGAAAATCCTTGCTGATCCAGAATTTAAGTTTTTCCTACGAAGGTCCTAAATCTACGCCGGTATTGAGAAATCTCACACTGGAAATTCCGGAGGGAAAGATCACCGCCATTGTAGGAGCAAGCGGAAGTGGAAAAACCACGCTCATTAAATTACTTCTTAAAATATACAATCCGACTTCCGGAGAAATAAGGATTGGAGATATTCGATTGGAAAATTTTAGCAACAAATTATGGAGAGATAAATGCGGAGCGGTATTACAGGATGGTTTTATTTTTTCTGATACTGTTGCTAAAAATATTGTGATTAATGATGAGCACATTGATCGGCAGAAGTTGCTCTATGCCGTGAAGGTAGCCAATATACAGGAATTCATTGAATCGCTTCCTTTAGGATATGATACTAAGATCGGAAGAGATGGACATGGTTTAAGCCAGGGGCAAAAACAGCGTATTCTTATTGCACGTGCGGTGTATAAAGATCCTGAGTATATATATTTTGACGAAGCTACCAATGCCTTGGATGCCAATAACGAGAGGGTGATTATGGAAAATCTGAATCGATTTTTCAAAGGAAGAACCGTGATCGTAGTAGCGCACCGTTTGAGTACGGTGAAAAACGCCGATCAGATCATTGTGCTCGACAAAGGAATGATCATCGAACAGGGAACCCACAAGGAATTAACGCATAAACGTGAATCATATTATAGGCTGGTGAAGAATCAGCTTGAACTTGGCAACTAAAAATGACAATAGATAAAATGGCTGTTTCAGATCAGATTGAAATCAGAAGTGAAGAAGTGCAGGAAATATTCGGGCAAGCTCCTTCGTGGATCTTACGATGGGGAATGACACTTATCTTCTCTATTATCGCAGCCTTGATCCTTGGAAGCTGGATTATTAAATATCCGGAAAGAGTTTCAGCCAGGGTTACTGTGACTACTGCCGTACCTCCTGCAAGGTTAATGTCCCAGGCAAGCGGACGAGTCACTTTTTTTGTGAAAGATAACCAGCAGGTAAGTAAAGGGGACTATCTGGCAGTGATAGAAAATCCAGCCAAAACGGAAGATGCGATGCAATTAATAAATAAGCTCGGGATATGGAGAAATGATATTATTCTTTCGCCCTTGCAAATAAATAAGTATTTGCATGAAAACCTTTTGCTCGGTCAGGCGCAGAATGAGTACGTTCAATTTCATAAAGCCCTCCGCGATTACAATCACTATGACCAGCTTCGTCCTTATGAAAAACAGATGCATTCTATTCAGTCCCGAATTGCCTATTATGAGTTGTTGAACAAACAGCTCATCAAGCAAAATAACCTTTTGGGGGAAGAGCTTGGGATTTCAGAAAAAAGATTAATCGCGGATTCACTGCTTGAAAATGAAAAAATGATCGCTGTGTTTGATTTTTATTCAACAAAGACAAGCTATTTAAAAACCAAGCAGAGCTATGAAAAGAATCACTCCGAGATCATCCAGAATGATATTCAGATTTCCCAGCTTAGATCGATGATTACAGAGCTTGAGCTTGATAAAATGGAAAAAGAAAACAGCCTGAAAAGTGCCATTCAGGATGCATTTAAAAATATGGAAACCCAGCTCCTGGTATGGGAGCAACATTATATTCTGAAAGCGCCCGTATCAGGGAAAGTAGCATTCACCTCTTACTGGAGTAATAATCATTATGTAGAGACTGATAAAGAAGTGTTCACGATTGTTCCGGAGAGTCAAGAAATATTCGGGGAACTTTTACTTCCTATCATAGGATCAGGAAAAGTAGAAGCCGGACAGCGGGTGAATATAAAGCTTGATAATTATCCGGCGCATGAATACGGGCAAATTTCAGGGAGAGTCGTTGCTGTTTCCCTTGTGCCGAAAGACAATATGTATACGATAAGAGTTCATTTTCCTGAAGGCTTGACAAGCAGCTATAAAAGACAGCTGGAGTTCAAACAGGAGATGCAAGGTTCAGCGGAGATCATTACTAATGACTTACGAATTATCGAACGGATCTTTAACAAATTCCGGCACCTGTCGGATAAAACAAGCTAACATGAAAGTATTTCCCTTTGTTTTGATCCGCACGGGAGGCGATTACCTGGACACGATTGCTCCATTTCTGGATACTTCTTCCTTGCAATCGGAAACTGAAAAATTAATATCCGGATATGAAATACTTCTTCAACAAAAAATCGCTATTTCTGAAAAACTCAGAATAGTGATTGAGCAGCTTCGGGATCCGGTACATCAGAAGAAACTTCAGAACTTCAGAAGGGATCTTTTTAACGGCCGGAATCCAAATCCTAAAGAGCATTTACTGGCGCTGGAAATAGTTACAGGATCAGTACGTGAGGAGCTGATCGCCTATTTAGAACTTAAAAAGAAGTCGGAGGAATTTGATAAACAATTTCAGCTTTTCTTTGAAGGTCAGATAGAGCGTGTAAGTGTATGGCTGAAGAAGATCATTCAGGAACAAGAGGCACTTCAGAAAGGATTGGTGCTTTCAAGTCAAAGCCTGTTAAACGCAATTCCGGATTATGTCGGTTCAAATACTGCTTCCTTCAGAAATAAAGAGTTGAGAGCAGAGTATAGCCTGCTGCAGTACATAAGCAGGATTTATCTGAAAACTTCTCCTTTCAGTACCTTTACCAATCTTACGTATGCATCATTATCCGATTCCGGTAACTTCCTTCACTGGAAGAGTAATGATATGATTGAAAGCCATATCCGGCTAAACAACTATTGTCTCAAACATCTTAAAACATTGCTCTCTGTGAATAAGGAAATTTCTTCCTGTCTCAGAATAACTATCAATCCCACGGTGGAGCTAAAAGAGGGATACTATAATTATCTTACCAATCACCTTAACATTGAAGCCTTCCAACGCATAGAGTCGAGTCCTGTTCTGGAACGTATGCTCGAAATCATCTATGAAAAAGCCCACTTCTTAATGCTTTCAGAAATAGTCGCTGCTCTCTTCAATGAAATTGATGCCTCTGAAACGGATCTTGAAAATTTTGTACGGCAACTGATTGAATTAGGGTTACTGGAATTTGACTGGGGTGTTTCAGGAATTGATCCGGACTGGACTACAAAGCTGATCGGATTATTAGAAACACAAGAAATACAAGAAAAGCCATTGGTGGAACAGTTACTTTCTATGTTGCAAGGGTTGATGAAATTTGCTAAAGAATTTCAGTACGTTGCACCAGACCAAAGAAGTTCTGTTCTCCAACAATCCTATGAACTTTTTCGCACAGGATGCGAATCGATACAACCCGTAATGGCAGGTATAAATAGAGAAGGGGTAGAACCTTATGAGAATTACGTATTCAGACATCAAAGTAACTTTCAATTTAACTTTCGTCCTGAACAGCTCTTTCTGGAGGATACAGTACGAAAGTGCGATATTACAATGAGTGATTATGGTGTGAACGATTTAATGAATAAAGTAGAATTGCTCCGGAAATCACTGCGTATTGTATCCCCTGTCAATTATGAAAAGGAATACCTTTTTGAATTTTTCAAGCAGAAATATCCGTCCGACAAGGAAGTTCCGGTACTGGAGTTTTATGAAGCGTATATCCGGGAGTTTAAAAAGCCAAGAGTGGAAGCGCTGGATCGATTTAAAAAAACACAGGACGAGAATGATCTTCCGACACAAGTTGAAACAATAAAGAGGAAAAACCAAGTAATTGAAGAATGGTGCGGATCCTTATATGCTGATTTGTCTCAATCAAATTATATAGAGAATGAATTTCATATTTCAGCGCAGCAGCTTAGTGAAATTAACAAATCTTATAAGTACGAAGCAAATGCTACTTCACCTGGCTCATGGGGAATATTTGCTCAAATTTTACCTTCTAAAGATGAACCCGTAAAAATGGTTATTAATAAAACCTTCGTTGGATACGGGAAGTTATTCAGCCGGTTTTTACATGTTTTCCCAAATGAAATTGAAAATGAAATTGTTCGATGGAACAGTAATTATCAAACCGATTCTCTTTTTTGTGAAATCAACGATGCTTCCTACTTTAATGCGAACCTTCATCCTCCGTTGATGCCTTTTGAAGTTTCGATACCGGGAGGACATAGTAATGGAGATCCTGACGGGAAAATTCCTGTTAACGAGTTGAGCATACGCCTCAATCAGGAAGAGGAAAATCTTGAATTGATCCATATCCCGTCTGGCAAAAGAACCTTTATATTTGACCTGGGTTTCCAGAGCATACGGGGAAGGTCTCCTTTATTCTCTTTGCTGCAAAGTTTTTCGTGGGGTGATCCGTTTAATACTTTCCATTTGCTAAATACGGTAAACCGGTTTTCAAATAAGGATAAGAGTAAAGACGAGATACATATTCTGCCCAGAATCGTTTTTGAGCGAGACATTATATTACAAAGGAAAGCATGGATCATTCCCCCGGATCAATTCCCTCAAAAGAACAGCCAGGAATCAGACGATCGCTATTACCTGAAAGTTCAGCAATGGAGAAAAAAACATCAGATCCCGGATGAAATATTTATCCGGATTAATTCCGGAAAAGAGTTTAAAAAAGACGATCATAAACCTCAATATATTCAACTGAGTCACCCATTATTTATAAGATTATTGGGTAAAATAACATCCAAGACAAAGTACGATATTAAGGTGGAAGAAATGCTTCCTGCATCTGGCCAAATGAACAAAGTCAATAATAAGAGGTTGGTTTCAGAATTTCTGTTGCAATGGTACGAGGAATGAAAGAAGTTTGGATAAGCGCATACCTGTATCATGCTGAACCATGGGAAGAGTTTCTGATAAAAGCAGTAAAGCCTTTTGTCGAAAGTAGAACGGATTCTTTACTGATCAATGAATTTTTCTATATCCGCTATTGGGAAAAAGGTCCTCACATACGCCTACGCTTGAAAGTAAATGAAGCCGATAAAGCAATTGTAGAAAAAGAAGTGCATGAATATTTTTCGAAATGGTTCAGGCATAATTCTTCCAGGAGGAAATATACAGACACTTTCTGGCAGGAAAATAATATCGTTGTTTTTGAAACCTACCAGCCGGAAGTAGTGAGATACGGAGGGATGGAAGCGATGGTGATCGCTGAAAAGATATTTTTCCTTTCTTCTAAAATTGTTTTGCAGATCATGCAGGAAGAAAAATCATGGGATTATCAGAAGGCGCTCACCTCTGCCATTTGCATGCACCTTAGCTTTATTCATGCCGCCGGTATGAACGAGAAGGAATACATCCCTTTTTTCTCCTACATCTCTCAACAATGGCTTTTTTCTATGTTGCGCAGGCAACCTGCATTTCAGGAAGAGTATCTGAAGCATAAGGAACATATCTTAAATGCGTTTGAACGTTCTTACGAACAAATACACAATACGCTTATCCCATTTATGAATGATTTTATGGTTGGTTTAAACAACATTCAGGAGTATGAAGATGCCTGGATAAGCGACTGGCACGAGGGACTAAAGGAATACTTACAGGATTTGAAAAACGTATTGCTCTCAGGACAATTCACGAACGTTGATCATTCCGGGGTTTTAAAAGAAAAGAATATACCGCTTTTATGGTCGATCTACAGCAGTCTCATTCATATGACGAATAACAGGTTAGGCATACTGAACAGGGATGAATCCTACCTTGGTTTTTTAATTAGCAGAAGTTTTGCCAGTGCAATTTAGTCTTGATCTATCATAAAGAGCGAGTGTATTTGTATGATAAACAATAGATTATAGTCGTGATGGGAGCGGGCCCGACAGGAATATATACTGAGCCGAATATTGAAATACTCAGAATAAATGACCTATTTTTAAGGATTTTACGTTTAATTTGTAAATTAATTAAAGTCTGCTCATGAGTATTTCCAAAGTCATACCGGAAGATTTGCTGAAAGATCACGAATTGAAGGTCACTTCTCAGCGCGTTACTGTGTTAAAAGCTTTTATCACAAAAAATAAAGTTTTATCCTTAGCGGAACTTCACAAAATGCTAGGGAAAGAATTTGACCGGATCACGCTGTACAGGACGTTAAATTCATTTGAAGATCATGGGTTAATTCACAAAATTCCTGATACTACGGGGAATAGTATGTATGCCTTATGCAAACACGATTCTGTGCATCATACTCATGAAGACAATCATGTTCATTTCAAATGTTCGAGTTGCAACACCACTTTGTGTCTTGAAGAAGTCGCTATTCCGACTATTAAAATTCCTAAGAAATATAAACCGGAAAAATTTAGTTTTCTCGTGGAAGGATATTGTGAAAAGTGTAATAAAAAGTAATCAGAATAAATTAAATTTATTCTTTTCTGCTTTCTCATACAACATATTCTCACACCAGATATAATTTACCTTCCCCCATTTTGATGCACTTAAGGTATCAGGGAAGAACCCACTTCCTTTGTAATTAGCACTGGTGTTACAAAGCACAGGTATCCCTGTTATTTTTTTATATTCTGTTAAAAGCTCATACATACAAGGATTGGATTGCCTGGATACCGTTTGTAGCCTTGCCGATCCATCAAGGTGCCCGACTGCAGGAATTTTATTTAACCATTCTTTTCGGATATTGTGATCGTAAAGCATGTAAGGATCCGGACAACCTGGCTCAAAAATCGTTGGTGCATCTTCTTCCAAACAAAGAGGTGCAACAGGTCTGTAATGTTCCCGGTATTTAATCCAGTTCAAAATGTTTTTAGTATTCCCACAGGTAGGAGAGGCAATGATGCTTCTGTTTCCTAACGCTCTGGGGCCAAGTTCAGCCCGGTCGTTTAGAAAGATTACCGGTTCGCCGCTGTCGTGTAATAGTTTGGCCAGTTCATTCACAGAACATGGTTTGGAATCCCATTCAGCAGGAAGTTCGTTGTGAATGATTTTAGGCCCTTGATAAACGTTCCAATCAAGAGATCGGATTTTTTGCTCTACAAACATTTCACAGCAGGCAGCTCCGATAGCACTGCCGGCATCGTTTGGAAAAGGACAAACCCAAACGGACTCAAACAGACCGCTTCTTCTTAAAGCACTGTTCCATTTTATATTCAAGGCAGCTCCTCCTCCAAAACATAGGTTACGAACAGAAAGATTTAAGCATCTCATCCTTTCTTTTAAAGAGGATATCAGAAGCTTTTCAAGGAAATAATGAAAGGAGGTGAGGATGTTTTCATCGCTGTATCCTTTATTTTTAGTGAAGGCCCTGAACTGATTCGCAAATGTATAAGGGAAATTTGGAATGTTGCAGAACTTAGAAGCCTCCTGTATATTTTGATTGTATATTGCATAAAGATCGGTTACGATTTCATCCACCACTTCTCCGCAAGCTATGTATGCCATCACTTTTCCTGCTATGGACAATTCATCTTTTATGACATTTTCATTAATCCTGAAAGGACCGAAATGCTGGGCAAACATGGAATATACATTCACGCCCATATAAAAGATCGGGCCAAGGTTTTCTACCGTAAATTTTTCTCCTCTGACGATATATAGTCTGGGAAACATTCCTCCGTCCCATATCAATACGAGTGTGTCTTCCTGATCTTTCCCAAACGGACTTGTACAATAGGCGCTCATCACATGGCCTGCTACATGGGTATAACTGTTATAGGAGATACATTTATTATCCAGCTTAAGGCTATTGAAAGGATATGATTTCAGAATGGAATCGTAGATATTATTTTCATGGTAGGGCGCTACCGAAAGCAAAATATCCGAACGGTTATCTTTTGTTCTGATACTGGAATTTTCAAGGCCTGTCCACCCGTCAATTACAAATTGATCAATGGAGTGAACGTCATATCCGTGATCCCCTAATATCTGAGGGATCATAGTGACATCTTCCAGGATTTTATACCGGTTATTATTGGAAAGTTTTTCCAGTTCCAATGAAAGTTGCAATCTGCCATTTTCTATAACAGCGATCGTTGAATCGTGAGTTAGCTTAATTCCACATATTGTCATAATTATAAAAATTTTACAAGGGCAAATATATAGTCTGATTTTTTAAATGCAACAATATTGCAACAAATAATTATTTTTAGTATACTTGTAATATGTTTCGATATGTATTTTTGGGCTTGTCCTTGATGAGTTCTATCCATTTAAGTGCTCAGGATAAATGGTCATTGGAAAGATGTATGGAGCATGCCATGAAGAACAATCTGCAAATAAGGCAAACGGAAAACGATCGTATTTCTTCTTATCAAACCTTACTTCAGAACCGTGCCTCTTTATTGCCCACGGTTACAGGCAGCGCTTCTCATAATTACAACTTTGGCCGGAACATTGATCCCTTTACCAATCAATTCACCAATCAAACGGTTCAATCGAATAATTTCGGATTGAATGGTTCTCTCACTCTTTTTAATGGTTTACAAGTTCGGAACACCATTCGGCAAAGCCGTTATGAATATATGGCTGCCGAGTATCAGCTTAAATCTGTGAAGACTGATATTGCCATACACATCGTTGCAGCATACCTGGATATTCTTTTTAATAAAGAGTTAGTTCATAATTCTTCTGATCAGCTAGCCGTTACCAGATTACAATATGAAAGAATGAACCATTTAGTGGAAGCGGGAAAAATGACGCAAATAAATCTATATGAGCTGAAATCGCAATTAGCGATGGAAGAAGTTCAATTGATTAAAAACAGGAATTCCTTGGCCCAGTCATACATTACACTGGCCTTCTATTTAGATCTCCCCGCGGATGAAAATTTTGAAGTAGTACACACGGAAGACCTGATGATAAAGTTTGATAGTACTGATATAGAGGAGGCAGATGAATTGATGAAAACAATATTAGAAACCCATCCTCTGGTAAAAATGACGGAGTATAGGAGATTGGGTACTATTCAGGCATTAAAGGCCGCCAGAGGACGTCAGAGTCCTCGATTAAGCCTGAACGCTGCTCTCAGCACACTGTATTCAAGCACTTCTAGAATCATTACTGGGGAGTTTGTTTCTGCTCCGCAATATATTGGTTATACAGAGAATACATTGGAACCTGTGATGACGACCTATCTCCAATACGATTATGCGCGAAAACCCTATGGAACACAGCTAATAGATAATTATAACCGTTTTGTTGGATTTACCTTGATAGTCCCGATAGTAAATGGTTTACAGACAAGAACCTCTATCAATCTTGCTAAAATAGAGGTGGAAAATTCCGAACTGAATCTGAGGATTACTAAACGCACGATGGAGAACGATGTTCATAAAGCGTACACAGATGTGGAATTCTCGCTCAGTAATTTAAAAGCAATGGGAGAGGCTGTGCAAGTATCCGAACAGGCCTTTCGAAGTGCTGGCAGGAATATGGAAGTGGGATTGATTAATTCTTTTGAATATAGTCAGGCGAAAACCCGTTTTACCCTGGCTCAATCGGAATTTTTAAAAGCCAGGTACGATTATCTTTTCAAGCTTAAAATGCTGAATTTTTATAAAGGAATCGGATTTTAATGTTTCTGTCAAATCATTCAATCAGCTCTTTACAATGGAGCGTATTCATAATTATCATCATATCCATTGTTTTTTGAAATTAAATTTTTAAATTGCAACAATGTTGCAATAAATAAATGCCGATCCAGGTTCGTCAAACAGTAGATCGGATAATCCTGGCTTGTGATAACCCTATAATTATGAAAAATAATAAACTTCCTGTAACAGTGTTGAGCGGCTTTCTTGGAGCTGGTAAGACTACTTTACTGAATCATGTGCTACATAACAAAGAAAATTTGAAAGTAGCGGTAATTGTAAACGATATGAGTGAAGTGAATATCGATGCCAGATTGGTAGAAGACGAAAATACACTTTCCCGTACGGATGAACGTTTGGTAGAAATGTCGAACGGATGTATCTGCTGTACGCTTCGTGACGACCTATTGAAGGAAGTTGAAAAGCTGGCCAAAGAAAGAAAGTTTGATTATTTACTTATTGAATCAACGGGTATTTCAGAGCCATTGCCAGTCGCCCAGACATTTTCTTATGTAGATGAAGAGATGGGCATCGACTTGTCAAAATTCAGCCGATTGGATACTATGGTAACCGTTGTAGATGCTTTCAATTTTACAAAGGATTTCGGCGGAATAGATACAGTATTCTCAAGAAACCTTAACGAAGAGGATTCTCATGATCATAGAACGATTGTCAACTTACTTACAGATCAGATTGAGTTTGCCAATGTAATTATTGTCAATAAAGCAGATCTCATTGCTGCGGATAAATTGGAAGAGCTAAAGGCGGTGCTGAAAAAGTTAAATCCTGATGCGAGAGTCATTCAGTCTTCTTTTGGCAAAATTCCTGTAAAGGAAATCCTTCATACGAATTTGTTTGATTTCGATAAAGCCTCCAATTCGGCAGGATGGATCAAAGAGCTTGTAAAAGACCATCATACACCGGAAACAGAAGAATACGGATTGGGTTCATTTGTTTTCCGGGCAAGAGTTCCCTTTCATCCGGAGCGTTTTCTCAATTATTGTAATCTGAATTGGCCCGCAAATATTATCCGTAGCAAAGGATTATTCTGGATTGCTTCAAGGCCATCAGACGCTCTGAACTGGAGTCAGGCGGGTGGATCGGTTAGAGCTGAAAAGGCTGGTGTATGGTGGGCTTCTGTACCGGAGAAAGAATGGTCATTAAGAGGAGGGAATTCAGCATCCATTAAAAAGAGAATGGATAAAGAATGGGGAGACCGTCAGCAGGAACTTGTAATTATCGGTCAGGATCTGGATCAGCAGCAAATCATGGATGAACTGACAAGCTGTTTGCTTACAGATAAAGAAATTTTAGATATGCGGGCCGGAGTATTGTTCAATGATCCATGGCCTTTGTTTGAATAGATAGACGAAATTCTTTGAAGTATGAACAACTTTTCTATAATGTATAGCAAAGAGTGCGATCATTCTTGCTTATACAATAATTATAGTGACTCCTTAGACTTATTGAGAAACAAAATCAGGAAAAAACTAAAGTGTGATCTTTCCTGTGTATTGGTGAATGCTATTATCGTAGAAGAAAAGGTTGAAACGCTTATTATGATCAAACCTGGAGCGATAGAGAAGATGGGAATTTTTTCTATCGCCAAAGCGCCTGATAAAATTGATGAGGTGGATATAAATGGAGCCTTTGTAAAAGATATACGGATGAAACTGTATGCGATTGGAATTAAATATTATTAAATTAATTATGTATAGCATCATAATAAGTAGCCCTTATTCATAAGATTTTTCACCGGGGGAGTATGCACAATAGTGCATTTCTTCAATTTGTATATTAGAAAATAAATTTGCTTTTAAATATATATTCACTAGTTTCGTTCAAGGTTCTATTGTTTTCTTTTCCCTGTCTGGAGACCAATGTAGATAAATATCTCCACCGTAAAAGGGACATGTTGCAACTATTTGGTACTTTATAAGTATGTCTTCATTAGTAAGGTTAGATTTTTATTTAGGAAAAGAAGAAGGGCTTTTATAGTTGTATTTTTCAGAATGAGAGAGGGCACAAACTATGACATAACCCTTTCTTTTAATTCTTTTTTAAGCTTAGTTACACCGTATGTTCAAAAACTATTACGATTTCAAATGAAACTCGCCGCCGACCGAACTCAAGCAACTCAAAACCTCCTTGTAGCTAATGCAGCCAAACGAGAGAGTGAGGGAGCCACTTTCCAGTTTAAGGATGAACGCCTTGAAAAGAAAGCCCAACAAAAACTACAATTGTTGGCAAATGATAGTCCTGAAATCAAACAGTTAGCGAAAGAACAAAACAAGATAAATCAAAGTATTCATAGCCAAAGAATTGTTTCTTTAAAAACAATTGCCCAACCCAAAAAGGCCTTTGGTACCCAAGTCCAGGCACCTTTCAATAGGATAAGCAATGGTGGAGTGACAACACAACTCATGTCTAATCATTTGGTGGTACAGCGGGTGCTGAGCCAGGATGAGAAAAATGACAAACTTCGGATTCTTTGTGATTATGTACAGTTTACACCTCCTAACTATGCTCCCTTTCTTAATCAATATGGCGCACCTCCTAACACTAAGGTGCAATATAAATTAAAACTCCTTGAAAAGATTCGGGGCAGTGCGATTATCATCCGTAGTTTGAAGTGTAAGGCTACTATGGTTGCTGATGAGGAAGATGATAACTGGAATGAACCTTCTTTCAACGTCACGACCTTAATTGCGGCGATAGATGCAATCTACAATAATGGACTCCAACGTATCGATGGAACCCGGTTGATAGGGCGTACGGATGAGGATTTTGAGCACCATGACTGTGTATGGGCTGCTGTAGCCTATGGTTTAGGAAGGGAAAATACATTGGAAGAAGAGCGCACCATTGCTGCTGAGCATTCCAGTAAAGAAGGCGAAGTAGAGGATTCCATATTGCATAGGATAATGGAAAACTTAGGATGGGCCTTCCTGGGCAATGGCACTTTCAATGAAATGTTTCCTGGACTTCAGCCTGGCATAGCTACTGTAGACAACATCAAAGGTTACTATGATGGCTGCTATCTCATTTCAGAAGATGTTAATGCCGGAGGTACGCAAGGGCACGTACTCGCAGTAGATGTATTGGATATAAATGATGATGGAGCGCCTTTGGGCTATCGGAGACATATCACTTTTACGGATCGTCAGCATGAACGAAACCATCATAGTGTTGCGAGAGCTAACCCGCCCATTTTTCAAGTATACGTTTGGAAAGTGAGCTAGCCCGGATGAGTCCCAAAAATATTTTATTGAAATTTTTCCTCGGTGTACTTACCGGGCAAAAAATCGCATAGGTTACAAGGATTTTCTATATTGGAGTTTTTGAGGTTTATATATTTTGAAATGTAGCAGAGGTATTTCCTGGAATCAACGAATAAATAGCGAATTGTAGTCTTTTTTATGTTTTTTAATTTCACTCTTCCGGTTCAAGCATGTAAGGAATGATTTGGAGCGGCTTTTTTATTGTTTCCCCTCATGACACGACTATCGTGAATGATGTAACCATTAAACTTTAGAATAGAGTCTTCAAGATAAATTGATCAACATATATTTTGCTTGTTTAATGATATATTTATGCTTATATATTGTAGCAAATTTTGATATAAAACGATGGGAGTATTTAAAAATATAAAGCAAGCAATACAGCTTTTTCAAGAGATCGATTTTGATCAACTGGCTGTTTTAAACAAAAAAGTGGATTTGTCACAGGCAATGAAACAACTGGCCAAACTGGATGAAAAACAATTGAACGGCTTAATGAAAATGCTGAATACATCCGGAAGTAAAAAGGCTCCTCCCGAAATTAATCCTGATTTTTATGAATTGAGCGATAAACTTACACCCGAACAGCGTGCATTGCAATTAAAAGTTCGCGAATTTATGAATCACGAAGTAGCTCCGATTGTGAATGAATATTGGCTGAAAGATGAATTCCCGTATGAACTGATACCGAAGTTCGGAGCATTAGGTTTGGCGGGTATTACTTACGAAGGGTATGGATGTCCAAATTTACCATTTTTAATGGAAGGGGTTTTGGCAATGGAAATGGCTCGGGTAGACGCTTCTATCGCTACCTTCTTTGGTGTGCAAAGCGGTTTGACGATGGGGTCAATATACATGTGCGGTTCGGAAGAGCAAAAGCAGGAATGGCTTCCTGCCATGAATAAAATGGAAAAGATCGGAGCGTTTGGTTTAACCGAACCAGAGGTAGGTTCGGGAGCTGCCGGTGGGCTCACCGTAACATGTAAAAAAACAGATGATGGCTGGGTACTCAACGGTCAAAAAAAATGGATCGGGAATGCTACTTTTGCCGACCTTGTGATCATTTGGGCTAGAGATTTGAATGATGGAGATGTCAAAGGATTTATAGTTCGAAAAGAAACCCCCGGCTTTTCGGTAGACAAAATAAGAGGGAAGATGGCGCTTCGCATCGTGCAAAATGGTTTAATCACCCTGACCAACTGTGTGGTGGAAGAAAAAGACCGCTTACCGAATGCCAATAGTTTTAAAGATGCGGCAAATGTATTACGTATGACCAGGGCTGGAGTAGCCTGGATGGCCGTTGGGTGCGCGCGCGGAGCTTATGAAAATGCCTTAGACTATACTATGAAGCGAAAGCAGTTTGGTAAACCTATTGCCTCCTTTCAATTAATCCAAAATCATTTGGTAGAAATGCTCTCAAATCTAACGGCCATGCAAACATTGGTATATCGATTGTCAGAATTACAGGATAGCGGTATGTTGAAAGATGAGCATGCCTCTTTGGCTAAAGTATTCTGTACTCTTCGGACCCGTGATATTGTACGGGGAGCACGTGAAGTGATGGGAGGAAACGGCATTTTATTGGAATATAATGTAGCCCGTTTTGTTGCCGATGCAGAAGCCATATACTCGTACGAGGGTACCAAAGAAATTAATACCTTAATTGTAGGCCGCTCTATTACCGGGCACAGTGCATTTGTATAATAGCGGATCTGACTACAAAAAGTATCCATTGATCGAAATCAGGAAAAAAGGAAGGGCTACTCATAAAGGTGTTTATGGAAAATTATTATCTTTAATAATCTAAACTCAACCTTAAGAACCTTCAACATAGTATGCCTTACAAGTCTCTTTATACAAGTCTGCTGATTGTATTAACCGTAATTTTAGTTGCTTGTTCGTCGAAAAGCGATGAACAATACCGTGCAGAAGAGAATGAAAAACTGCAGGAATTTCTTGTTAGGGATGAAGTGTTGTATTACAAAGGGTTGAAAACTTTTGCCCGTTTAAGTTTGGCTCAAAATCAAAACAGAACCATACCCTACCAGTCAGAATTTTCCGAACTTGAAACCAGGCATATTACAGCTATTTCTCAAGAGCTTACACCTCCTTACGATTCAGCACGAAAGATCGACCTGGTACAAGAAGCTGTAGTATATTATAAAGCATACCAGGAATATAAATTGATAAAAGAACTACTGATAAAAGTAGACGAAGACTCCCTGCCTTCTTTTTGCGAACTTCTTCTCAATATCAATGCTTCCGCCGGCAAGTCTTTCTTCGATGGACAGGATATTCAAACGATCGAACATCTTCTTTTTGGTATTACGATTTACACGCCTCAAAAATTACCCCAATCGCTGGTATTGTATGAATTGGACAGAGTAGATATGGACAGGCTTGGAACGACCGATGTTCGTGCGATAGCACAATCCATACGAGGATTATTGTTATCGCAATACAAATTTGTTTACCTCTCCGAATGGGAACATACCGAAAATCTTCATGTACTGGAAAATAGTCCATTTGTCCCGGTTTTTATAAGCCCGGTGGTGCCCTACAAAGAAACGGTAAAACTTACTCCACAAGAACGTTCACGTCTGGAACTGCATTCGGTAAATCTTATTGGACGTGCACTGGCCCGTATGGGGATGGATCGTGACGACAAAAAAGAATTAGCGATTAAAGACTTTGAATATTTTTTGGAAGATGCAGAAAAATTAGGCTGGGATAATGAACTGGTGTGGCTCTGTGGTGCTTATGTAGCATTGACAAATGAAGATCAGGAAAATGCTTTGCGCTATCTCGGAAAGCTTCAGAAAAGTGCTTATATGCAAGACAAAGAATCTCAAATGGTTTTGGCAGAATCAATTCAATATCTCGAAAAACGTGATCCTGAAAAAGCATTTGTCAGGATCAGCGATAAAACATTTATCGCAAGACTAAGTCTTTCATTAACATTAGCAGCCATTGAAAAAACCGGAGTAGCCGATAAACTTTATGCAAGCGGAGATCAAAAATTAAAAGACTTCAGTGATAAATTAACTAAACAGTCGGAATTGATCAGGAAAATTTTCAAGGCAGATCAGCTCTTTGAGGAAGGAGACAAATTGATGGATAAAGCGAAAGACTTATTTTAGAACAATCGGAAATAAGAGTAGTGGCGGTAACAAACAAACTAACTGAATGAAAGCGAACAAAAACGACAAGAAAAAACTAGAAGATCGATTAACGGCAGAACCAAAGGAAAGCAACGTATCATTCTGGTTTTTGGTCATTGCTCTTCTGGGTGTGATAAGAGGATTGTTAGCAATACAATCTGAAAATTTTGGATTGGCCTGTTTTTCACTTGGGCTAAGTTTGGCGGCAGTTATTTACTTTGTATATAAGAAAATAAAAAAATAATAATAGACTGTTTATGTGTAAAGAGAATAGAATTTACTCGTTTCTATACAGGCTATAAATCGGAGCCTTTTGTTTTCTCTCAATATTGCTTTTACTTTTAAAATTCTAAAATAATCCAGACTGCCTTATTGTAAGTTTTTGGTATTCAGTGTTTTATTTTGCTGTTCTCCACAAGGATTGATTTAAATTATTAATAATTATACCTTTATAGCAAGGTGGTGACCCCATCGAATCTTTTTTACCCTTCGAGAGGGCTTTTCTTCCAATAAATAAAGATTACTGTTGGAAGTTATGTTGTAGTGTACTTACCTGAAAACTATTTTAATTGAATATTGATGATGATGCGAAGTGGTATAATATGGTTGATTTTTCAGATGACTTTATGTTTTGCATGTTCGTCCGTCTCTATGGCACAGGATCATCCGTTTACCTGTGGAGCTGATGAACACTCTAAAAAAATGTGGAGTGCAGATCCTGCTATAAAAGCCAGACATGTAGAGGTGGAATCTCAGATTCTTGCGCAACGACTCTCTAAACGTCAGGGAAAGATTATGGGGACCGATTCGTATATCATTCCGGTGGTCGTTCATATTATTCATCAGAACGGAGAAGAAAATATTTCGGATGCGCAGGTATTAGCAGGAATTCAGCATCTGAACGAGGCATTCAGTAATGCCGGTACATTTAATTTAGCAACAGGTGTTGCTACAGGAATTCAGTTTTGTCTTGCCAAACAGGATGCTAACGGTGTCCTTACATCGGGGATTACCAGAACGGTTTCTCCGCTGACCAATATGCTTTCTCCTTCCCAGGATCTGCCACTGAAAAATCTGATCCGTTGGGATCCGTCGAAATATCTGAACATCTGGCTGGTAAATGAGGTCACTTCTGAATCGGCAGGGGCAGGAGTGGCAGGTTATGCTTATTTCCCTTCTGCTCACGGATTAGCGATGGATGGAGTGGTCAACGAAGCACGATACTTTGGAAGTTCCCCAAATAATTCAAAAGTACATATTCATGAGCTGGGACACTACCTGGGTTTGTATCATACCTTTGAAGGAGCCTGCACCAATAACGACTGTCTTACCGACGGCGACAGAGTTTGCGATACCCCGCCAGACGCTTCTGTATCGCCAGTACTTTGTAGCACTCCTGTCAATTCCTGTACCACTGATTCGGACGACCCCTCAATGCACAATCCCTTTCGCTCCATAGCACTTGGAGGGATTGGTGATCAGCCTGATATGATTATGAATTATATGGACTATGGATTAGATGTTTGCAGAACCTCTTTTACCGAAGGGCAGAAAGACAGAATGGTTTCGTCGCTTACCCTGATCCGGAATAGTCTTTTGGGATCAAAAGGTTGTCAGGACCTTTGTCCTGCCCCGATCCTGTTGGCATTCACTCCATCGGATACTTCTGTGTTTATGGGAGCCAATGTTCAGTTTGTCAATACGACCACGGGTGCTACCGGGTATCAATGGAGAGTAAATGGAAACCTGGTTTCCAGCATTCCCAATCCATCCTTATTATTTGCTCAGCAGGGGAAATTTACCGTTACTCTGACCGCTTCCAACGGTAATAATGTTTGTACGGTAAGGGATTCGATCGTGATAGACGTGTTGTGCGCCGTGCAGGCCTCTTTTTCCGGGCCCCAGAAAGTAAAACCTGCGGAAACCATTACATTTACCAATACTACGGCAGGTGGTATTTCGTACCAGTGGCTGCTGGATGGAGTGCCTGTTTCTACCAATGAGCATTGGGTGCATACCTTTCCTGCCGCTGGAGGCTTTATGGTGAGTCTTGTGGCGTTCAACGGAACCTGTTATGATACCACCCGGAAGTTTGTAGAAGCAAATAATTGTAATCCGGGAAACTACGGTGATAATTGGTATTTCGGAACTTTTGCGAGTATCAGATTTTCCGATGGTCAGGCTACAGGAGCAATGCTTCCTATAAATATTAATACGATCTATATGGTTACGACAGAAGGATGTATTACGATGTCGGATGCGAGTGGTAATTTTATGTTTTTTGCCAATCAGCAATATGCCTATAATAAAAACCTGGAACAGATGCCGAATGGCTCAGGTCTTTTAGGACATCCTTCCGCAACCCAAATGGCCACTGTTCAAAATCCGGCAGATCCTAACCGGTACTATTTGTTTACACTGGATGCTTTCGGAGGGCCGGAAGGATTAAGGTATTCGGAAATTGATATGACACTGGACGGTGGGCTGGGAGACGTCATTCCGGCTACGAAAAATACCTTTATGATTGGATCAGTTACAGAAAAGATCACCACTGTCAAACATGCCAATGGAGTGGATACCTGGGTGATCGTACATGGTTACAATACGGATGTTTTTTATGCTTATCTCGTCTCCGCTACAGGAGTGTCCACTACTCCTGTGACTTCTGCCGTAGGAACGGTGCATGTACTGGACACTTATAATCAGAATGTGATAGGACAATTAAAAGCTTCTCCGGACGGATGCAAGCTGGGGCTCGCAGTTTCCGGAATGGGTTTGATCGAACTGTTTGATTTCAACAACGGTACCGGTGCTATTTCCAATCCTGTTACATTCAACACCCCGGAATACCAAACTTGTTACGGACTCGAATTTTCCCCTAATGGTTCTAAACTATATGTGGGGATGGAATCTTCAAGAACGATCTATCAATTCGATCTCAATGCAGGTACTACCGCTGATATCGTAGCTTCCAGGTATCAGGTAGCGGTGGTAGGTGCCTCCGGATTCCTTGGAAGTTTTCAGATTGGCCCTTACGGAAAGATCTACATAGCAAGAAATGATCCTTCCGGTTATGTGTCGGTGATTAACAATCCTAATGTTAGCGGAGCAGGTTGTGATTTTGTCGCCAATGCAATTCACCTGGGAGGTGGTATTGCTGGTAGTTCTCTCCCTTCTTTCAGCCAGAGTTATTTTTTCGATCCGAAACCTTCTATCTCCGGACCGGATACGGTTTGTGTGAACAGTCAGAACGTGCTTTACAGAGTTTCAGGTTCGACCTGTGCTGCCTTTACCAATGTCTATACACTGAACGGACAGGGGACAGTGATGAGCAGTAATGCGAATGAAGTACTGATCAATTTTAACCAGGAAGGAATTGATACCCTGATCGTAGAACGAACCTCTGCTTGCGGAAGAACATTCGATACTTTGACCATCGTAGTAAGAAACGCTCCTGAAATAGATATTAGGGACACTATTCAGTGTACTCCTTCGGCAGTTGTATTGGATGCCGGCCCGGATTTTACAGCGTATCAATGGCAGGATAATTCTACACTGCGTACCTATACGGCTGCATCTCCCGGGAAATATTGGGTAACCCTGACCACCACTTATGGCTGTGAACTCACGGATACCATCCGGGTTCTTCAGGGGGTAGCGCCTTCTGTTTCGCTGGGAAATGATACTGCTATTTGCAATGGAGATATTCTTTTGCTGGAGGCAGGGGAGTATGCCCGTTACGATTGGCAGGATCGATTTTCCGAAAGAACTTATTCTGTTTTTCTCCCGGGAAAATATTGGGTAACAGTCACTGATCAATGTGGAGCCAGTGCTTCTGATACCATTGTGATTACCCATTCGGGTAATTCTTCTATCAGTCTTGGAACGGATACCGAAATTTGTCCTGGCGAAACAATTGTGCTGGATGCCGGACCGGGCTATAAAAATTATAGCTGGCAGGATGGATCTACCACACAGACCTTTTCCATTTCTTCTGAAGGACAATATTCGGTTATGGTCACCACTGAAAATGGTTGTACGGGTTTAGGAATGTTATCCATTTTAGAAAGTACCAATTGTTGCACCGGCGAGTTGATTCCAAATCTAGTGACCTTGAACGGAGACGGGTTCAACGATACTTTTATATTACCTTGCATGGGTCATGGCTGGACACTGGAAATATACAACCGTTGGGGAAGTCTCTTGTATGCTAACAAAGAATACAGAAACGAATGGCCTGCTCCTGATATTTCTGCGGGAGTATACTATTTCTTAGTGAAAAAGGAAAACAAAAGTTATCGGGGCTGGGTGGAGGTACTTCGTTAAGAGTATAAATTTGCAGGTAATTCAACGTTTTTCGGTGATAATATATAACGCGAAAAGGTTTTGTCCGGCTTCTGTTCAGGCTTCCATTTCCTGCTGTTTGTTTTAACGAATAGCCCCGAAAAGAATCTCTCAGAGGGCCTCTTTAGGTTGTATTTATAAGAAAGTAAATTTAATATACTGGTAATTAATATATTATATTGCTATACCTGACCTCAGGTATAGCAATATAATGACGAATAGATTACTTTTAAGTGATAAAAGAAGGATCTATTCTATGATAAAAATAATTACACTGTTTGCGGCAATGTTTTTTGCACTCGTATGCCACAGTCCTTTGTCGGCACAAAGCATCACTGAGAATTTTGACAACATAGGAACCCTGACCGGAAACGGTTGGTTTCTTATTAATGTAAGTAGTCCGGCAGGAACTACGAACTGGTTTCAGGGAAGTACCGAAGAGGATGGTTACTTTGATGCACAGAACGGTGCCGATAATTCATACATTGCGGCTGATGTTAACAATACCGCCGGCAACGGTACAATCAATAACTGGCTGGTGAGTCCAAATCGTGTCTTTAAAAATGGAGACGTGATCACGTTTTATACACGTAAGAAATCTCCTGATCTGCGCGTTGATGAACTACAGATACGTTTGAGTTCAAACGGTGCCAGCACAAATGTGGGGAACAGCGGAATAAATACTGGTGACTTCACCACGTTGCTCTTAAACGTTAATTCTCCCCTGACGACCGGTGTATATCCAACCACCTGGACGATGTATACCATCACGATCAGCGGTTTGCCAGCACCCACTTCCGGTCGTATCGGATTTCGTTATTATTTAACCGATGCAGGTCCGGCGGGAACCAATGGCGAGTACATCGGCATCGATGGGTTTCAATATACTCCGTATGTTTGTCCTACGATAACTGTTCTTCCAGCCTCTGCACTTCCCGGTGGTACTGCGGGAACATTGTATTCATATTCCCTGGATCAGACAGGGGCATTGGGAACTCCTTCTTATGCAATCATAGCCGGAGCTTTACCTCCGGGCTTAACACTTTCTGCTTCGGGAACCATTTCCGGAACGCCTACGGCAACAGGCACATTCAACTTTACGGCAATGGTGGCCGATGCCAGCGGCTGTAGTGGTTCGAGGGCGTATAGTATAACCGTAGTTTGCCCAGCCAATCCGGTCTCGTTTGATCCCTTCTCTGTCTGTAGCAACGATGCTCAGATCGATCTTTCCGATAGAGCTTCTCCGGGAGGAGGAACCTATGGTGGTACAGGTGTTGCCTCTTACTATTTTGATCCTGCCGAAGGAACTCAAAATATCACTTATGACTATACCGATCCTTACGGATGTTCCCATGCAAAAACAGTAACCGTGACGGTAAATACAGTGCCGGTGGTTACACTTGCTGATTTCGATAATGTCTGTATGAGTGCTGTAGAGGTAACCTTGACAGGCGGTTCTCCTGCCGGCGGAACCTATAGCGGCGACAATGTGTCGGGCGGTTTATTCACCCCTGCGGAGTCCGGTATTACAAGCATCACTTACTCCTATACGGATGCCAACGGATGCTCCGCGTCGGCAACGGCCGACATCGTGGTAAATTCATTACCGGTGGTTGCACTTGCTGATTTCGATGATGTCTGTATGAGTACGGCAGAGGTAACCTTGACAGGCGGTTCTCCTGCCGGTGGAACGTATAGCGGCGACAATGTGTCGGGTGGTTTATTTACCCCTGCGGAGTCCGGTGCTACCAGTATCATTTACTCCTATACGGATGCCAACGGATGCTCCGCGTCGGCAACGGCCGATATCGTGGTAAATTCATTGCCGGTGGTTACGCTTACAGCTTTTGATAATGTCTGCATGAATTCGGGGAATGTAACCTTGACAGGCGGCTCTCCCTCTGGTGGAACGTATGGCGGTACTCATGTAAGCGGTGGAATCTTTTCTCCAATCAATGAAGGAACTACCAATATTACCTACTCTTATACAGATGCGAATGGATGTGAAGCTATCTCTTCTTCTGAAATTACAGTAAGTATATGTGCGAATGTATATGAAGGTACGAATAGCATAGGCTTTAAATGCTTCCCTAATCCAGGAACAGGAGTCATCACGCTGGAGTTTAATCAAAAAAATCAGTCGGATATTCTAATACAAATTTTAGATCTTAATGGCCATCTGGTATCGAAAGAAGAACAAAAATCTTATAAAGGAATTTATACTAAAACGTTTGATCTCACCGAACTTTCCCATGGGATTTATACTATGAAGCTACAAGTCGGCGATAAATTAGAATATCATAAGATTATTCTTCAATAGAACAAAAATAAAGACTTTTAAGCGTGAGTTGGTAATTCAATAGTCCTCAAAATAAAGAATAATTATGGACGTCTCAATTGTGTTTATTTGTACTTTAGTACAGTATATTATCATGAGATGAAAAAAAGTCACTTTCTTGTGTTTTTCTTTTTCCTTCATTTATCCATTTCTATTTATGGACAGGTGATGAAAGTGGAAGATCAGCAGAAGAAAGATTATGTTCTTAATCCTTATGTTTATTTACTGAAAGAGCAGAAAGGGATACAGGATATCTCGAATGTGATAGCGGCTCCCGCTGATTCTTTTTTTCGAAACCCATATTTGCAGGAAGTAAATTATGGTTTTAATCAGTCGTATGGTTGGTGTAAATTTACTATTGCCAATAACCTGGACAGTGCAGGATGGATCCTGAAAATACACCAGGGGAGAGTGGATTCAGTACAGTTATATGTCCAAAAACAAAATGGGGAACTCCTTAAATATCCACTTACAGGACACTTTCAGAAGATCACGGATAGGGAAATTTATTCTACTCATTTTGCTTTTGTAATTCCTATTGGTCAAAAAGAGACGATCAATTGTTATTTGTACACCCAAAGAAAGTTTGGAAGACATGCAGCAGTGATAAGTTTACATCAGGTAAATCATTTTACAAATTACGATCACCTTTTTTTTATTTACATAAGTATTATCTGCGGGATTATTCTGCTGGCGAGCCTGGTGGGAATTGTTCTTTGTATTTTTGTTTTCGATAAAGTATATATTTATTATAGTGTCTATTGCCTTAGCTTTATCATTTTAGTACTCTGTGATAGTGGCTTTATTCATTCCTTTTGGCAGGATACCCGATGCCAGGAATTGATTAATAATTTTAATATGATTTTTTATTACTGGATCATAGGGTGGCATCTTTTGTTTACAATTGAACTATTAAGCATCAAGACGTATCCCCGGAAATGGGTATACTGGGTAGGATACGGAAGTGGTTTTCTTTTTTGTTTTATCGCTATTTTGATGTTATGTCCGATTTCAGATCCTATAAGATGGTGGCTATCTCTGGTGTCCTATTATGTGGTATTCTATGTTGATGCCTATATCTGTTACCTTATTATTATTAAGCTCTTTAAAAGAGAGCCTATTGTGTATTTTTATATGGCAGGTTTTCTGTTTACTCTATTGGTGGCCTCCATTCTGATGCTGGCGGATCTCCAGATATTGGAAGGCATAAATCATATTACAGATTTATTCTATATTACCCCGGTGATAGAAATAATATGCATGGTGATTGGACTTGGGATCCATTTCTCCAATCATGTAAAGCAAAATTTAGGGATACAGATTCAACTGAACGAGACCCAGCATAGGATTATTACAATTCAGGAAGAAGAGCGAAAACGCATGGCACAGGATCTTCACGATGATCTCGGGAATTCTCTTGCTGCGATTAAGAATTTTTTAGCTCAGAAAAAGGATTATTCTGTTATTGAAAGAGAGATTGATAATCTTATCCAAAATATCCGGAATATCAGTCATAATATGATGCCTGTCGATTTTGAAAATTACGACCTCGCCGATATTGTTCGTCAGGTGGTAAATAAATTCAGAGGTTATCCGGGAATAGAATTTGAATACGATCAAACGGGTGAGATCGTAAAATTGAATGCAGAAACAGAACTGATTATATATCGTATCATAAATGAGTTAATGACTAATTCAATCAAACATTCGAATGCCTCGCATGTATTAATTCAGATCATTTATCAGGATTCAAGCCTTGTGGTAATGGTAGAAGACAACGGGGTTGGTATAAACGAGACCAGTAAAGAAGGTATTGGACTTCGCAATATTCGTCATAGAGTAGCTTATATTGGCGCCACTATAAATATTGAGAGCGATAATAAAGGGATATTGGTTATTATAGAAATTCCTTATGCAAATAAAAAATGAAAAACGAATTACAGTAGTGATTGTGGATGATCATAGACTGTTTAATGATGGATTGAATGCAATGCTTCAGGATGATCAGTCAATAGAAGTTTTGTCGCAGATATACGATAGTAGGAAGGCAGTTGATGAAATCATGTTATTAACCCCTGATGTGATCCTGGTAGATTTTAATATGCCTCATCTGAATGGTATCGAACTTACCAAAGAACTCTTGGATAAGGTTCCTGCAATAAAAATATTGATTTTAAGTATGTACGATGAGGAAAGACATATCGAGGCGTTTAAAAAGGCAGGAGCCAAAGGCTATCTGTTTAAAACCGTCTCCGCCTCTGAAGTGATCACTGCCATTCATAATATACACCAGGGAGGGATTCATTTTGTGGATATAGAGACTGATAGTAATCACTCACAGGATAAATTCCTTCAAAAACTAAGACTTTCCAACAGAGAAATGGAGGTTATTATGCTAATCAAAGAAGGCCTAAAAACAAAGGAGATCGCCGAACGTTTAAATATCTCTTTCTATACCGCAGAAACACATCGGAAAAATATTAAATTGAAAATCGGACTTAAGGGTGAAACTGATTTTTTAAAATTTATTTTCGAAAAATAACTATAATCCAAGATAATTTAAAAATGTCCCGGATTAATAGTTGCAGTCGCTTGCCAAGCGTTATCGAGGCGAGTAAAGAATGTTTTTTATGCTGTGATTCCTTCCAACCCGGTAGAAAACGGAGTGGTCTGTTTTTTCGGAATGACGAATTATTGTATTTGTAATCAGCATGGACTGTTTTCAATAAAAGATTAAATGTATTCCTATTATGAGGAATACATTTAATCTTGAAATCACCGGATTAACGTTACACTTCCTTTTTGCTGATATTCTTCATTGTTATATTTTCCTTTGTAACGGACAGTCCAGGGGTAAGTGCCTATTTCCATAGGGATTTCTCTGTAATTCCCATCCCATAGAAGGCTCGGGTCGGAAGAAATGAATATAATTTCTCCCCAACGATTAAAGATCGTGATCTTGAAATCCGTATAATATTTTCCGAAAATTTCCAGATGATCATTTACTCCATCGTCATTGGGAGAAAAAGCGGATGGAACAAATAGTTTCGGAGCACAATGTTCCTCTATCGTAATCGAACCTGTGCTCCAGCAACCAGTGCTGTCCTGTACTTTTACTTCATAGGTTCCTGGTTCTGTCACTTCCAGAGATCGGTGGGTATTTCCTGTGGCTGTCCACAGGAAAGTACGGCCCCAGGCGGGACTGATTTCCACCGGACTTTCTTCAAGGCAATGGGTAATCACGGGATCGTCGAACACAGGTGTTGCCGGACTTGGTTTTACATAAATGTTGATGCCTGCTGTGTCCCTGCATCCGTGTGCATCCGATACAATGACGTAGTAGGTGATATCATGGAGCGGCCGTATTTCTAAGGTCGGCTGAGAGATTCCTCCGGGGAGCCATTGATAATACATTCCTCCTGTCGCAACTAATTTTATTGCCTCCCCCGAACAGATACTGGTATCCTTGCCGGCATTTGCTACCGGAGGAGCCTGTATACTCAATACCACCGTGTCAGCGGCTGTACACCCTGCGCTGTTTTTTGCCTGCACCCAATAGCGCCCGGCTTGATTTACTGCTATAGACTGGCGGAGCGTATCCGAATAATTATCATTCCAGTAATAGGCGATATAGTCCGGACCTGCGTTTAAGTGGAGTGCTTGTCCAGGACAGATGATTCTATCTCCTCCTAAATTAAGGACAGGAGAAGAAATGGATAGCCGAAGAGTGATGATACTATCGCAGGTAGAAGTGGCAAGCGTATCATGGTAGGTACCAGGGAGTGTGTACATACGCGAACCGACCGTAATACGTTGACCGTTACAGATCGTAGCATTGATCGTATTTCTTTTGTAATCCGTTGCCTGCAACGTAAGTCGTATGATGCTGTCGCAGCCGAGCTGGGATACCAGAGTGTCGTTATAAACACCTGGCGTAGTATATACATGCCCCCCGATCGTGAGAGAATTCCCCGCACAAATGGTTGCTTGCTGGTTATACACGGTACCATTGAGTGCGACATGGTAGCTTGCAGACTTGCTGTCGTTGCAACCGTTGATGCTTACTGTCTGGATAATCTGGTAAGTGCCCGTATCCGCAGGGGTGATCGGATCAAGGATCAGACTGTCATTCAGGAAAACAGTACCGTTGGGTCTTGTCCATTGATACCGGTAGTATAGCGAAGAAGGATACTTCAGCCGGAGTACATCGCAGGTTTTGACTACGCTGATGGGAAGTAAGGGAGACTGGATCGGGCTTACCTCAATTTGTTTGGCCGTAGCATTTCCGCACATATCGTAGATGCGGACCGTATAAATACCTCCTGAATGAACGGTGAAAAGAGGATTGCTCTGAACCGGAAATGATTGCGGCCCGGAAATAACTTCGAATTGATAAGGAAGAACTCCTTTGGAACTATCGGGTACTACTTGTAGCGTGATGTTATTATTACACAGGATAGAATTGCCGGTATAGATTTCCGGATTTTCATACCCTTCAATGGTAATGGTATCCTTTAAGATAGCGCAAGGCGCCGGTCTTCCATCCAGGAGTTTCCCTCCGGACTTTCCAAACATAAAGGTAATTTCGTATTGGCCGGAAGGCACGTTTAGAATAGAGTCAATTCTAAATTGATAGGGAAGATCTTTCTGACTGAGCACCGTGCCGGTTGTGATGTTTTTAACAATAACCCTTGAATCGGAAGAGCGTACTATGCCGAATGAACGCGTGTAATAAATAACATTTTTGCCCAGACATCCTTTTTTGTAAGATACACTTTTACTCAGGCTACCCACATCTGTTTTTTTGATTACGATTGAACTGCTGGCGGTATTCCCGCAACCATCAGTAATAGTATAATGGTAAGTTCCGGGAGGCATACTGTTCAGGAAAAAAGAGTTCCCCGATATGGGATAACTGATCGGATAGGTATATGATTCCTGGTAAGCATATTCCGGTTTTGTACTTCCGAAGTTGGCAGGCCCGGAAGTGATGGTGAGTACGGCATCTGTAGCAAAGCCGGTTGTTTCAACCCGGTAGGTACCCACGACAGAATCAATGCATGGAGAATAATGAATAGCACCCTGAACGATTCTCGCAATTCCCCTGGCTGGAATGGTATAGTTTTGGGTGAAATTTCGTCCGCATCCGTCGGTAATGCTAAACTGATATGTTTTCCCGACAGTCACATTATTGAGAAAAGCAGCTCCTGCCAGGATAAAATAGCTGCCTATGTCATTAAAAGTCCTGGATTCTACCAGTGTATTCGTGGCCACATCGGTTAACGTAGCGGTCACAGGATACATTAATCCATGGTCATGATAAATAGTAGTTGTATTATAGAATGAGATACGGGCATCGTTGCAGTTACCGTACAGATAACGCGGATAAAAAGTGTAAGGGTAAATGGTAGAGCTAATGCTTCTGGTGTCGCCACAAGCATTGCGGGCCGTGATTGATACATGATCGCCATAGGTGATCCCCGGCAGTACATTCCCGAGAATAATATAGGGAGTGGTTGTACGTAAGTAGGAACTATCCACTTTGGAGAAAGTAGTCATGGTAACTGTACCTGTTTTGGTCGTGTAAGTTAAGGTGATGGGAAGCCGTATGGCTTCGTTGAACCGTACTATTGCCTGTACATACATAGAATCACAACCAACCTTTACGGTGGTAAGTTGGCTAAAAAAGAAATCTGTAACAGGAGTAACGATACTGACTACCTCGGTCCTGAAATTTCCGCAGGCATCCGTCAGTCTTAAGGTGTAATTCCCGGGAGCCAGCCCGGTGAAAACATCGCTGCTTTGGGGAGGGGTGGTTTTGGGAGAAGGAGCGATGAGTTGCCAGGTATAGGGACCATATCCCGTACCGGCAGTCATATTCCCGGTTATTTTCCCGTCTGCGCTTCCCCGGCAGGTCACAGGAGTGGGTACAGGATTAAAATCAGGGGCTGTATAATTCCCGGTGATCACCGCATTCGCCGTCCGGTGGTTTCCGCTCCCATCCGTAACCGTCACCACATAATTCCCCGGAGGGAGAGAATTAAAGACATGGCTGGTTTGTAAAGGTTGTAACATAGGCCCTGCGGTGATGCTGTATAGCAAAGGTGCATTACTTGTTTTGGCGTATATGGTAATACTGCCGTTATT
>CAYTGJ010000031.1:0-2360 GCA_964437245.1 uncultured Chitinophagaceae bacterium | reverse complement strand
ATTGTAGCAGGTACTTGTCGTCGTTTTTACAGAGTCAATTTGTAACCCGTAGACTGTTCCGGCAAGGAAACAAAATATTGCCCATAGCATTATCTTAACTGAAAAAATGATAGTTACTTTCGTTTTCATAGCTTAAAAAGAGAATTTTAGAATACTACAAAAAGGAGAGACAAAAGTAACCTGCTTACTCTATCTGTTTAATTACCAACGAGCTGGAAGTGAGAGGAGTGATTGTATTGTGTTTTCTTTGTTATGTTGCTTATTATGGATTTATTATGATTTGCGCTTGCTTTGGCAACGGTCAATGTCTTTAAATGGATTGGCTACAAATTTGAACCGGGGAAAGGTTGTATTTTAGGGCGATAGTCTCTATGAATTCCCTGGCCAGTTTTAAATGGCTTTTGGAATAGTTTATAGAAGGAAACTATCCGCCAGGGACAAATTTTTTATACCGTACGGATTATAGATACTTGTCCGGACTCACCTCACGATAAGCCATTTTTTTTAATAAAAGAGTGTATATTGGAAAGCAGTTGGTAATATTAACAGAGTGCTGCGTAAGGACAGAAAGACAATAAATGACCGAACTGAAATTTTACAAGACGACAACCAAAGGACTAAAAATTATAGGTATGTGTTTACCGTTCGTAGTAATTGGACTATGGATGATAACAGAAGAACCATACGGGACGACCAACTACATTATGGGGTGGGTTGGCACTTGTTTCTTCGGACTAGGAATTCTGGTTGGCCTTTTTCAAACGTTTGACAGACGACCACAAATAATTATTACGGAAAATGGTGTTTGGGATAGGACAACCAATCAAGACGAAGTGAAATGGGAACAGATTGTTGAAGCCTATTCACTTGATATTTTTGACCAGAAATTTATCTCTTTAGTTACGGACGACACATTTATATTCAAGAAAAAACCTTACAAATGGGCTGCTAAAATCAATGAGGCAGTCGGAGCACAAAATCTCAATCTTCATGTAGGTCAAATAAATATTGAAGTACATGAGCTAACTGACTTCATAAACCAACTAAGTAAAGAAACTATTGAAGAACGTAAAAAGCGGATAAAATCCTTTAAAGTAAATAGGACAAATTTTACGGTTACAGATTTACAAAGAATACTTAGTTACGTATTGCTTTCAGTTATACTGCTTTTGTTGTCACTGTCAAGTTATACTTCCTTTATGATCATTATGGTCGTGATGGGAATTGCCGCGATTACCTGGCGTTGGCATTGGGGGAGCACTCAGACTTCAAAAATCCGGAAGTATGCAGAAATTTTTACGTGGCTTGGGATGGTAAATTTAGGTTTGTGTTTTACAACAATCAAAATATACGACAATATAACCGAAAGTGTGGGAGAAAAATTAGTAATTGAAATTGAAGCGTTCAAAGAACAAAACACAACTTTCCCGGCTGATATTAAATCAATACTTGAGAAATTAGAGCTGAATTCAGTGGAGCGTTATTTTGCAAACAAAATTGACTATAGAATTACTGAAAACGAGTATGAATTAGAAGCTACTATGATGTTCGGAGAAAGAAGAGAATACGACAAAAACGAACGTGAATGGAGGTGAATTCTGTCGTCCATATAAGCTGCCCCCTCGTTTGCCGTAGCTTTCAGCTACGTGCTTAACTATACTGTTAGGCTTTTAGCCGGAGAGTTCTGTGAGAAATTAATAATAAAGGAATTGTGGTAGAAGATTATTTATTTCTATAAATGCTGGTAGTGGTTTCCCGGCGGAACGCCTACTGGTATAATTAAGCCGTAGACATAGCCTACGGCAAACAAATGGTATTAAATTGATCCTGTTTTTTCCCGCAGTTCCTGCAAGTCGGATGTAAGCAGGGATACAACATTAAAAATTACAGCAGAAAAAACCGCATTGATGTTATTTCAGAGATCGCTTTGTTAATAATTATTGAATATGATCGGAAAAATCAGACCCTGAAATCTGCTTGTTTACTTTTTCTTTCAGTTTACCTGTTTGTTCCGGTGTTATCTCAATGTATTCGCTGTTTTTAACAAAAGTGTCAAGCCGTGCAAGTAAGTAGGAAACGAAATTTTTTACTGCTTCCCGTTGCAGTGATTCCTTAGAAATATACAGGAAGAGCGGACGCGAAAGCGGTTTGTACAAATTCAGCCGGATCGTGCTGTCGTTGGGTTCTACCGGCTGCCGGATCGTTTCATTGTCGATGTTAAGTGCTTTGATGACCGAGCGGTTTTTTGTATAATAATGATAGCCGAAAAACCCCATTCCCAGGCTGTCGGAGGAAAGGCGGTATACCAGGTAGTTGTCGTCTTCGCTGGGAGTATAATCTTCACGGGAGTGCCGCGAAGA
>CAYTGJ010000030.1:21094-35971 GCA_964437245.1 uncultured Chitinophagaceae bacterium | reverse complement strand
GATAGCCCAGCCGGACAGAGCCGGAGTTCCCCAGTTAAACCCCACGAAGATCAACGCCGGGAACAACATTCCTCCCAATGCACCGGCTACCGGAAGCATTGCTTTTTCACGGCTTGACAATTCGCCTTCGATCAGTTCTCTTTTTATTTCCAATCCTACGACCGTAAAAAATATTGTCATGAGCCCATCGTTAATAAACTGCTCAATCGTAAAATGAATTTGTAGTCCGGTCCCTACTGAAAAATGAACCGGTGTTTCCCAGAAATGAATAAAGGCTTCTCCCCAGCCACTGTTGGCAAGTATGATCGCAACAAAGGTAGCCGAGATCAGTAAGAACCCACTGACCGACTGTTCTTTAAAAAACTGAGCCAACGGATTAAAAATCCGGAAAATTGCTTTTGATGATCCACTCATATTACTATATTTTTTTAGACTGTCTGATATAAATTTTAATTACGATTCCGGGCCACCTGATTCAAGACACAATAAGCTGTATCATAAGAAATCAGGAATCACTACGACATACTTCCGTGTTCCCCAGAAATGAAGACCTGTCTCTGACAAGGTAGCACCAACTCCTTTGTTCTTTATCTGAAATCCTGTATCTGGCATCTTGTACCTTGAACTGATCTTAAAATTAATCATGGCCAGTCTATTTTTTAATTTTTCAGTAAACATTTTACAAACCCCTCTTCAATCACTTTCTTGTCCAGTTTTTTTCCGATAAAAACCATTTTGTTGACACGGCTTCCTTCTTCCCATTCCGGTCCCAGTTCACTCACAAACTGGCTTCCCACCGCCTGAAAAATAAACTTCCGGTCGAAAGAATCCATATTTAAAATCCCCTTCACTCTGAAAAGAGCTGAGGAAAACAACATCACTGTAATCCAGTTGTCAAATATAATAGGATGCAGTCTCCCCTCCATCACGATACTGACGCTGGAAACATCCGAATGCTTGTGCTCTTTCTGAAGTCCTTTCTTCATGACAGAGGAAGGAGTAAAATTTTCAAAATCTGTAGCCAGTACAAACCTGGCAGAAAACGCTTTCAGGTCCAGTACGTCAACCCCCTCAGGTGCTCCGTAATCACAGAGATAAAGGCGGGCAGCATGATTGACCGAACGAACGATGTCTGTTACTTCTTCCAGTTCTTCCGGGGAGACAGAAGATTTTTTATTCAACAGGATCAGATCGGCAATAGCCAGTTGTTGCGCTGCTTCTTCTGTTTCGGCAAGTTCTTTTTTCAGATTCACGGCATCTGCGAGTGCCACAATTCCATCCAGTCTGAATTTTTGCTGAATACCAAAATCAGAAATAAAGTTAAGGGCCACCGCGCCCGGATCAGCCATCCCGGTGGTTTCGATGATCAGATGATTGAATTCTTTTTTGGATTCCAGCAGGTCGTACAACAGATTTACCAGGTCATCGTTCAGCACGCAGCAAATACAACCGTTTGAGAGTTCGAAAATAGAGTTATCGGCACTTACGATCAAAGCACTGTCGATGTTGATCTCACCGAACTCATTTTCAATGATGGCAAATTTCTTCGCCGGATATTCTTTTATAAGATGATTCAGCAAGGTAGTCTTTCCTGCCCCTAAAAATCCTGTCACAATAGTCACCGGGATCCTTGTATCCTCTGTTGTTTTCCTTTCTGAATAATTGGCAAACATCTTTACGTGTTCTTTGGTTAATGTATTATAACAAAACCAGGAGCCGGCTTGCGGGCCGGCTCCTGATCCGTTTATATCACAAGTTGCTCTACATCCTTTTTTCTTACAAAGACCAGCGGCTTATGGATCCTGAATTGCTTTCGAAGTCCATCGGGAAAAGAAAGTGTAATCCGTGTTTCCTTATCCATACACCCAGGGTCTGCGCAATCTATTTCGACCACGTGAATAATCGTATCTTTCTGTAGCTCCATACGTTCCCTGAACCATTCCTGTACCTTTTCAGTAATGATAATATTGTCGGGATCGTTCGGATTTTTAAAAGTGGCCATGAAATAACCGATGTTACTACTTTAAACCCGCCTGATTTTATTTATAAATTCCGGGGCCTCTTTATTTATCCTACAAGATACTAATTTTTCATTCAAATGGTATTATTGGATGGTGACATTAAAGGTCACCTCAATATCGGTTTCTCCTTTGGTAATGTCTCCGTTTCCGGAAGTAGGTTTCACTTCCGGCTGATGTTTAAGGGTTACTTTCAATGTACCGGACCCCGCTGCTCCGGTGGTCAGCTGAGGCAACAATCCCAATGGTACTCCATGAGAATCATAATCCGTATAGGTCACTGTCAGGTCCGCACCGTTTACCGTAAAAAAGAACTGATGTTCATCCGCCTCTTCTTCTACTTCATGCGAGATCGTATCCGCAGGTGTTTTGGTCTGATCCAGCAGAATGATCTCTCCATGATACAGCTTTCCTGCCTCCAATACTATATTGTCCTGTACCGGTGCATTTCCTCCCGGACCATCCAGGTCTGCAAACTGGAAAACCGATACATTGCTCGTCCCATCTTCTGTCAGGATCAGTTTTAAGGTAGTGATCAATTCTTCCTCATTGGTATCCTTAGGATCAGAAGGTTTCGGATCATCTTTCTTTTTGCAGGCAAACGCCAGCAGTGCAAGGATCAACAGAAGGATTGTATTTTTTACTATTTTTTTCATGTTCTTAAATTTTAATTTTGTGAAACAAATTGTTTTTAAAAGGTCATTTTTAACCGTATGCTAAAGTTTCTACCTACAGCATCTGCATAATAGCGAAGCCTGTCCAGGTAATCGCGGTATCTTTCATTCAATATATTCGTGCAAGCCACACTGATGTCCAGCATCTGTTTCCCCAATGGCAGGCTTACTCCTGCCTGTCCGTTTAATAAGGTATAACCGGCGGGAGCAGGTGCATAATCCGTACTATCGGGCAAGTGTTGTTTGCGCAGCACAATCGTATGGGAAATCCCCAGATAAGGTCTTACCTGTTTTTTTCCCGGTTTAATATGCCAGACCAGTCCGTTTTCAAAGCGGGCCGGGGGCGTAAGAATAAGACGTTCCCCAAAAGTTTTATTGTACGCATACACCAGGGATGCTTTAGAGGTCACCGTAAAGCTTTTACTCAGTGAATCACTCAGCCAGACATCTATACCTGTGAATCCGGCGTTTACCTGTGTATAGCGGAACGTAGGAAATGCTCCGCGTATGGTAAGGGTAGCAGGAAACACAGGTGCCAGGTAAATATAATCCTGGATACTGGTATGGTATGCGTTTACTTCGCCTTTCAGTCTGGGGAATGCAAAATGGGCCGACAGTGCAAAATTATAAGCTCGCTCTGATTTCAGATTGCGGTCGCCTATCTCTACCGATGCGGAGCCGTGGTGCAGTCCATTACTAAACAGTTCGCTGACATGCGGAGGGCGAAAAGCAGTACCTGCGTTGACTCTGAGGAGTACGTTTTCCCAGGCCTGCCAGGAAGTACCTATGGATCCGGAGAAATTCGAAAAGTTAAATTGCGGATCCTGGTATACATTCCGTTCGTAATAGAAGACCTGCATCCATTTATAATCATAGCGTACTCCGGCTTCAACCGTCCATTTATTTTTCTTCCATTCTTCGATCAAAAACATCCCTCCTGCATAACTCTGAAAGTTCGGGATAAAGAACCTGCCTCTGTAAATATTCCCCTGGGCTACCCCTGTGATCCCCACTGATCCGGAGACGGAAGAACCGATGGTATGTTCATACACCACATTGGCGGTATGCGTGGTGATATGAAGTTCCAGTTCGGGAAGATCAAGGGCCGCCAGCGAATCGTTTAACGGCTTGTGCTTATCGTATTCTTTCCGGTCGTTATACTGCAGGGCATACGTAGCCAACAGCTTATTGCCTCCTCTTGTTTTGAGGTACCCGCTCACTTTGAACAATTCATGTAAGACCTGCTGATAGGGCCTTCCTATGGTGTAAGAAAATCCGGATGTTTCCAAAGGAGCAGGGCTGGCAATAGCCCGTTGCAGATCGGTAAGGTTCCCAATATGGGCAGAAGACAAAATTCCCAACCGGGTATTAAACTGACTGTAGAATAATTCGATACCGGCTTTTCTTTTTAAATATCCGATGGCATACGAAAAATTATACTCGTCAAAACCTGTATTTTTCAGATAATAATCCGGTGTCCTTGAATTTCCTCCTCTTCTGTAAGTCCCCTGGATCCTGGCCGACAAGCCAGGAAGCTTCGCGGGACTGTATTCCAGAATAGCAGCGCCTACTCCTGCCCTGTTGTTGGAAAACCCTCCCAGGTTAATCTCTCCTCCCCATCCGGGGGCTTTCCGGAAAGGTTTGGGATCGATCAGGATCACCCCTCCGATGGCATCCGAGCCATAACGGACAGAAGACGCTCCCTTCACCACCGTGATCTTGCCAGCAACAAAAGGATCTACCTCCGGGGCATGTTCGGAGCCCCATTGTTGTCCTTCCTGGCGGACACCGTTGTTCATGAGCAGCACGCGCTGTCCGTACATCCCCTGGATGACGGGTTTGAATATAGTAGGGCCGGTTTGCAAAACGGTTACCCCCGGTATTTCCCGAAGCGTTTCCCCGAGCGATAAGCCACGGGTACGATCCAGTTCTTGTCCGGAGAGCTCCACAAATGACTGCGTAGGGACAGATTCTTTTTTCTTCCCGACCACTTCCACCTGTTTCAGCTCCAGACTGTCTACCTGGGCAACCAATACAACCGGCATAAATATTCCTAAAAAGAAATATAAATGGGCTTTCTTTAACAAAAGTAAATTCAGTTATTCCGGATCTGCTGACAGATCCTGGTTCAATAAAACGTTCTTGAATAATAGGGAACGACATACATCTACGTCTGTACTCAGACCGTACGATTATGCGGTAACAGCAACAGGGGAAGGAGGGCCCCGGCTTTTGGCAAAAAATGAAAGTTGCGGTAATTCTGTAAGTAGAAAACGATGAACGGGCTTTACAACCGTTACAAAAAACACAAAAACAGTAAGTGCTTCAATTGCGAGTTCCTGAAAAGTATCCAACTCGCAGAGCGCACAATCTGCTGCTTCTTTATCCTGCCCGGCATGCAGAGAAATGCCTGAAAGAACGTTGGCATTTCCTCCGGTCTCTTCTTCGTGATGGTGAAAGACATGCAGTCCCACTCTTCCTATCAGCATAATTGCCAAAAGGAAAACCGCCAGAACGATATGCCATTTATTTTTCTTCACAAATACTACGAAGGATCAAAACTACTCCTTGTAAGGATAAAATACAATTTAATTTTTATTATTTCTCTGACCAGGCCTCCGGTACCGGCTCTTTTTCAAATATTTAACCTGCCCTTAATAGACCATTTCCTCAAGGTCGGCCGGTAGTACGTACTTCAGCCGGTTCAAACCGTAATACGTATAAATAAGTTCATTCTTCCCTTCATAATGCCAGAATATATGACGGGTAATAGCCAGGTCTCCCGAATTATCAAACGTATCTTCTGCAAACGGGATCATAAACTGAAGGCCTACTTCCAGGTCCAGATCTTCATTGATCGCCACAGCCACCAATGTATCCCGGTTGGGCAGACAGAAAATGGAACCGTACCTTCCGAGGCATGCTTTATTACGTTCAAAAAATAAAGCGTCGGAAGTCACGAAAATATCTTCACCGGAAAGTTTCAGAAAATTATTTTCCGTGCGTTCGGCTTCCCGTTTGAATTTTTCCCTAAGGTTTTCCATGCCCAGCGTAAAAAGTTCTTCGGGCTGTTTGTTCCACTTTTCAATCGTCGCTTTCAGCACACTTTCCACGGAATCCGGCAGATCAAGCACCAGCACGGTCACGGTACCTTCCAGATCTTTACGGTAAGCTACCTCCTCCAACTTGAAAGACTCCATGAAGTCCTGGTTATAGATCCTTACCGCCAGATATTTGGATGCTTTTTCAAAATCATCCAGAATACTTCGGACAGCATCTTCTTTCCCAAACATTTCCTCAGGGGTATATCCTTCCAGATTTTTAATCTCCGGCTCTTTCTTCTCTTCTTTCTTTTTCGAAGAAAAACGATCTCTTAAATATTTAAGCAAATTCAACATCAATACCTGACAGGAAAAGGGCTACAAAGATACTAAAATGTTTAAGGCGAGAAAGATAAAAGTACAAAATACTGTTTACTAGCTATTTGAAGATGCTTTTTCTTACTTCCGGCTTACTTCGGTCTGAAGGGTATTCATCGCCGGAAATACAAATAGTCAGAGGCCACCGATGAAACTTTTTTGACAATGCTACTCGTAAATTTCTACAGATTGTAAAGTCTTTTCGCTTTCATTCTTATTTCTTCTATAAAATCTGCATCCGACTCATAGAGCAACAAAGAGATATCCTTTACTACTTTGTCGATTTCCTTGACCTCTTTCAGCAAATAGCCGTGTAGCTCTGTCTTGATGTTTTCATCACCTTCCAGTTCCAGCAGATTAAGGATTCCCTGGATCCGGCAGATCGGTCCTCTGAACACATGGCTATTCATATAGGCATACATGACAAGCGTTTCATTCTGCAATTCCAGTTTCCGGGTACGTTCCTGTACCAGGCTTTCCAGCTTATCGTTATTAGCTTTCAATTCCTCCTGCATACTCTTCAGTTCTTCGTTATGCGTAGTAATATCCGCATTGAGGGTATGAATTTCCTGCAGCAGTTTCTCCACCCGTTTATGCTCCCGGGAATAAGCACTTCTCAATGCCATTCCTATGTTAAAGGTCAAGCCTATGCGTAAAAGAACATTGAGACTGAACATCCACTCCGGATCTTCCATTCCCCGGTTTTGGATCACCTCCGGGATATACACCTGCACATAAAAGAGACCTAGAAGTACTACTGACAATAATGCAAGGCTGTAACTCCGTTCTTTTCCCTGAAAAAGGACCGAGATAAAAAGGAACATATTGATCAGGTCAAACCCTGCAACTCCCCGGAATCCTCCCAAAGAAAAAAAGCCAGAAATAACGGAAACCAGGATAAACAGGCTCACCACCCTTTTTTTGACAACAAATAACCCCGGTCTGTGGGCCCATACATACAGCAGTAAGTATATCACAAACACAATGACAGATTCCCGTATTACTCCTACGGTATTTGAGAAAAAGAGGCCATTGACAATATAAAGGACAATCCCCAGGGTAGAGACCAGGATGATCTGAAGAAGCACCTTTTTCTCTATTACAGCATCCGAAGAAAGGTCATTCTCTATATTTTCCTGAATTGCCATAGCGTTGTTTTGCGATTATTCTCTAAATATACAAAATCCTGATTACTATTCATATTCATGCAAAAACACCGGTGAACACTTCCTCCAGTCTGGCCACAAAACGAATTTTCATCTTATATCTGGCGACATCCAGTCCTTTCTGATTGTATTTGGAAACATAGATTTCCTTGAATCCGAGTTTTTCTGCTTCCGAGATCCGCTGATCAATCCTGTTGACCGCTCTCACTTCTCCTCCCAGTCCTACTTCCGCAGCAAAGCAAATATGATTAGGAATGTATTTTTCTTCGTAAGACGAGACGATGGAAGCACATACTGCCAGGTCAATGGCCGGATCTTCCACCCGGATCCCTCCCGCAATATTCAGAAACACGTCCTGTGCACCCAAGCGGAAGCCGCCTCTTTTTTCCAGCACTGCCAGCAGCATGTTAAGCCTTTTGGCATCAAAACCGGTGCAACTCCGCTGTGGGGTTCCGTATGTGGCAATACTTACGAGCGACTGTATTTCGATCAGTAATGGGCGATTGCCTTCCATCGTTGCTCCGATCGTAACGCCGCTCAGATGCTCGTCCCGCTGGGAGATCAGGATCTCAGAAGGATTGCTGACCTCTCTCAATCCGGAAGCCTGCATCTCATAGATCCCCAACTCAGAAGTAGATCCAAAGCGGTTTTTGGTAGTGCGTAAGATCCGGTAAGCCAAATGTTGATCACCTTCAAACTGCAACACCGTATCTACCATATGCTCCAGCACTTTCGGTCCTGCGAGGGTTCCTTCTTTGGTAATATGACCGATCAGGAATACCGGAGTACCGCTTTCCTTCGCATAACGCATCAGCTCTGCCGTGCATTCCCTTACCTGCGAAATACTTCCGGCGGCAGATTCTATAAACGAAGAGTTCATGGTCTGAATAGAATCCACGATCACTATCTCAGGTTCCAGTAGTTCGATTTGCTTAAAAATATTTTGAGTGGAAGTCTCGGTCAGGATATAACAATTATCCCCTTTGATGCCAAGCCGTTCGGCCCTCATTTTGATTTGCTGCTCGCTTTCTTCTCCCGAGATATACAGTACCTTCAGGCCGGTCAGCCCCAGCGCGATCTGAAGCATCAGGGTAGATTTACCTATACCGGGTTCACCACCTATCAGCACCAGGGAACCAGGTACAATCCCTCCTCCCAGCACCCTGTTCAGTTCTCCGTCTCCGGTTTCGACCCGGTTTTCTTCACTGTACGAGATTTCTTTGATTGCTTTGGGCTTAGAGGAGATCCGCAGTGAAGTAGAACTCTGCCAACTCCCTTTTTCTTCTTTCTGAACGATCTCCTCCACATATGTATTCCATTCCCCGCAAGACGGACATTTGCCCAACCACTTAGGAGATTGGGTGCCGCAATTCTGACAGAAATAAGTAGTTTTAACCTTTGCCATGTCTCATTATTTTCCTCCAAAATAAGGCTTTAAAACCACTTTTGACAGAACACCCTGAATAAGTTGTCCTCATGCAAAAGTAGCGGAGGATCTCCCATCGGCAGAATGACGATTGTCACTCTTTCTTATGAGAAATTCACTGGTGTCGTGTTAAAAATAAGATCCAGGATGCCGGATGCGGGAGACAGGATAAGACCTTATTTTCACTGTTCCCCATTCTCATCTGGAATTTTCATACCCACAACGCAGGGACAACAGGATTTAATTTTAGCACTTACTCTTACCTTGTTTTTTTATGATTTAAGGCAATTTTAATTCACAGTTAAGGTCTTTTTAATAAAATGCTTCGTTCTTTACTAAAAAGCATCTTTCCCATGAGTTTTCGTCCTGATTTGTACTACCGAACGATCTTCCGCCATTACGTTCATTTTATTACCTTTTTTTACCAAACTATGAAACTGCATTATGCTTTCTTTCTCAAAATCAGTTAAATTCATATTATGATTTAAGGGATAAACCTCAGCATACGAACAACACATTTTAAAAAGCAATCATCCTATGGCAACCATTCTACTGGCGGAAGACGAACCCAAACTGGCACAAAGCATTAAAAGTGAGCTGCAGGAGCACGGCTATGAAGTAGATGTAGCCTACGACGGAAATATTGCCGAACGTCTTTTCAAGAGCAACGAATACCAGATGATCATTCTTGACATCAACCTCCCTTTTATCAATGGATTTGAATTGTGTAAGGCGTTCCGGCTCAAGAACAAAAATATTCCCATCATGATGCTCACCGCACTGGGAGAGCTGGACGATAAGATGTCTGCGTTTGAAGTAGGGGCCGATGATTACCTGGTGAAACCATTTCATTTCAAAGAATTGCTTGCCAGGATACAGGTTTTCTTAAAACGGTCTACCAATCCTGAAAATGTAATGGAAGTACTGACGGTTGCCGACCTCCACATCGATACTTTTCAGAAAACAGTAAAGCGCGGAGAAAAAACAATCGAACTTACTGCCCGAGAGTATGCCTTGCTGGAATTGCTCGCCCGCTCAAACGGACGGATACTCTCCAAAATGGAGATCATGGAAAAAGTATGGGACATCAATTTTGAGACCAGCTCCAATACCATAGAAGTATACATCAACTTTTTAAGAAACAAGATAGACAAACCGTTTCCCGTAAAACTGATCCACACTAAACCCGGATTTGGTTACTATATGAAAGAAATCATATGAATCTAAAAATAAGACTGGCACTTCTTTTCAGCGGATTGGTAGCTTTGATACTGATCACGATGTCTATTTTCATCTATTTGTCCTACCGGGATTTCCGCAAAGATGCCTTTTATAAAAGACTGGAAGAACGGGGAAAAATCACGGTCCGGCTCCTCACCGAAGTACGTGAAATAGATCAGGACCTGCTACGGGCCATCGATGACAACACGATCCATGAACTTTACGAAGAGAAGGTGCTCATTTTTAACGAAAACGACGAGTTGATCTACAGCAGTATCGACGATCACCGGATCACCTATACCAGCAATCTTCTGCGAAAAATACGCGAAGAAAAAACATTGGAATATTCCGAACACAACAATGAAGTAATCGGATTGCTGTACAATGAAAGAGGGCAGGAAAACGTAGTACTGGTATCGGCCTACGACAGAACAGGATTAAGCAAGCTCACCAACCTGATGTACATCCTGATCATCGGAGTACTCATCGGTCTGCTGCTGACAGCGATTGCGGCTTATTATTATGTCAAGGAAACCTTTAAGCCGCTTGAAATCCTTAACAATAAGATCACTGCGATTACAGCTTCCAATCTGCAACAAAAGCTGGAGGTCAAAAAAGGAAAAGACGAAATCAGCAAGCTCGCTGAAAATTTCAACCTGATGCTGGAAAGACTTAACTTCTCTTTTGAATCTCAGAAAAGCTTTGTTCAGAATGCTTCTCACGAACTTCGCACGCCCCTGGCCACGCTCTCCACACAATTGGAAAATGCACAGAAAAAAGAGCTGACGATCGCTCAATACAAGGACTTGCTTCACTCGCTGCAGGAAGATCTTCTTCAGCTCACCAGAATCATTAACTCTCTTTTGTTTCTTTCCCGGTACGATAAAGTAAAACTGGAAGTCAACTCCAAAATATTACCAGTAGACGAAGTACTGTTCAAGGCTATTGCCGAAATAAAAGAATACAATCCTCAGGCAAATATTACCCTGCAATTTTCAGAACTCCCGGAGAAAGAAGATCACCTTCGTATCAATGGCTATGACCTGATCCTGCAAACAGCCTTTGTCAATCTTCTGGACAATGCATGAAAATATTCTGTAGATAATGCCGCTTCCATATACATACAACCTGGCCATACTACGGTAGTCATCCATATCATGAATACCGGAAATCCGGTAGACCGGGAAGAAAGAGAAAAGATATTCCAGCCTTTTTTCAGAGGTAAAAATTCAACCGGGAAAAGAGGTTTCGGGCTGGGACTTTCCATCATCAAAAGGGTGATCGAAGCTCATGAAGGTAGTATTACTTACTCTCAGAGTGAAAACGGAGAAAATGATTTCATCGTTACTCTCCCCTGCAAATATTAGTACCGGGGATTTTCAAAATAAAACATCATTTTCCATAACGTTCAAAAAAAATTTATATTTTCCATGGTTCCGTTTTTCTTTATGGAACCGCAGAAGCATTCATTCATAAAAGAGGGTTCCTGCTTAAATTAATTAATTTTTAAGGCTTTGTTTAAGCCCCTTTTAATACTAATACTTTTCCTTTACCTAAAATAAAAGAACATGCTCCGTCTATCACTCTTATTATTGACTTTTCTTCTGGGCTCATACTTTATGAAAGCGGAAGACACGCTCAAGCTTTCGCTGAATCAGGCAGACAGTATTTTTATTAAAAATAACCTTCAGTTGCTGGCAGAGCAATATAACATAGAAGCCAGCAAAGCACTGATCCTGCAAGCCCGATTATGGAACAACCCTTCGTTCCATTCGGAATGGAGTACCTACAACAATACCAACAACACATTTTTCGATGTCGGACGAAAAGGGGAAAAGGTATTCAACATTGAACAGGTAATCCAGCTTGCCGGCAAACGCAATAAACGCATTCAACTCGCTACTTCCAGCAAAGAAATGAACGAGCATATGTTCTATGAACTACTGCGCACCTTAAAATTTCAGCTCCGGAGTAGTTTTTACCATATCTACTTCAACGAAATCACCGTACGCGGATACGACCGTCAGCTCGGGCTTCTTGAAAATACGATCCATGCTTTTGAGCTGCAACATGAGAAAAACAATGTTTCCCTGAAAGAAATTGTCCGCCTGAAAGCGGTCTATTATCAACTTTACAACGACCGGACCCAACTACTGGCTTCTATCTCTGACGCACAAAGCAGCCTTCAGACACTTCTTCAGACAGAAGCTCATATTGATACAAAATACGAAGACAATACGTATCATAAATATTCACTTGAAAAACTTCAGGGCAAAGACCTGGAACAACTGGCCCTCACACACCGTCCGGATCTGAAACTGGCGGAAAGCATGGTAGCCTACGGCACAATTGATTACAGTCTTCAGAAAAGTATGGCAGTACCCGACCTCTCCATAGGACTCAACTATGATCAGGCAGGAAATTATATCAACAATTATCTGGGACTTACGATTGGCTTTGACCTTCCTGTTTTCAACAGAAACCAGGGCAATATAAAATACGCTAAACAACAACTGAACCGGTACAACTACCAGAAGCAGGAAAAAGAGATCAGCGTCAAAAACGAAGTGACCAGTTCATTTCAGAAACTATCAGAAATTGAGAAGCTTTATAAAAAAGTAGACCGGAATTTTCAAAATCAGTTTGAGCAGTTAAACACCGGACTTATTTCCAATTTTCAAAAAAGAAACTTATCGCTGATCGAGTTCATTGACCTCTTTGAAGCATACAATGAAAGTATCAAACAACTGAACATTCTGAATGCTTCCAGGGTAGAAGCATTTGAAGACCTTAATTATACTGTAGGAACAGAATTGTTCGAATAAACACTCTAAACAGAAACTCACATGTCGTATTCCCATTATATCGTCCTTCTGGCTTCACTTCTGATCGTAACGGCCTGCGATTCTCAGCAGGAAAATCACGATCATCAGCATACTACTTTTATTCTCAGCGATACCATGCTCAAACGAACGGAATTAGCAGTGGTACAAATAGAGCCGGTAAAAACATCGTTAAAGCTCACCGGGAAAATAGTACCCGATGAAGACAAGATGGTCGAGATCTTTCCTCTCGTAGGCGGAAATGTAATGGATGTCAACGTAGAGCTAGGGGAATATGTAGAGAAAGGTAAAGTACTGGCCGTAATCCGAAGCGGAGAAGTAGCCGACTACGAGCGTCAGATGATCGATGCGCAAAGCGATGTGATCATGGCACAGAAAAACCTGAAGATCGCTGAAGACCTTTACGAGAGCAAGCTCAATTCTGACAAGGATGTAATCGGGGCTCAGAAAGAACTGGAAAAAGCACATGCCCGTCAGCAACAACTGGCCGAGATCTTTCGGATTTACGGATTGGGGAAAAACTCCGAATACATCGTAAAAGCTCCCATCAGCGGTTTCATCACGGAAAAAAGTATCACCCGCGACATGCAGCTTCGTTCGGATAAATCAGACAATATTTTTACGATCGCCCAGATCAGCGACGTATGGGTAACGGCTAATATTTACGAGACTGACATTTCAAAAATAAAGACCGGAATGAAAGCCTCTATTCAGACGCTTAGCTATCCGGACAAACTATTTGAAGGAAAAGTAGACAGGATCTTCAACATCCTTGATCCCGCCACAAAGACCATGAAGGCTCGGATCAAATTAAAAAATGATGATTTTGCACTGAAGCCTGAGATGAATGCAACGGTTACCGTCACCTATGAGGAGAGCCGAAAAATGCTGTCCGTACCCTCCTCCGCTATCATTTTCGACATGAACAAAAATTATGTAATTATTTTCAAAAACAAGTTCAACATAAGTATCCGGGAAGTAGAAATATACAGACAGCATAATGGCGTGACGTATATTAAAAACGGTTTGGAAGAAGGAGAAACCGTGGTCAGCAAAAACCAGCTATTTATATACGACGCCCTTAACGAATAAGCCAGATCAAATATGAACAAGCTCATTAATTCTATCATAGCATTCTCGCTGAAGAATAAAGTCTTTACTTTCATTTGGGTCGGGATCTTTATCGTCGTTGGCATATACAGCTATCTTAAAACGCCCATAGAAGCCTTTCCGGATGTCACCAACACCCAGATCATTATTGTAACGGAGTGGAACGGCCGGAGTGCTGAAGAGATCGAACGGTTTGTTACGGTTCCGATTGAGATCAGCATGAACTCCGTACAGAAAAAGACCAATGTCCGGTCGATCACTATGTTCGGTCTTTCTGTCATCAAAATCATCTTTGAAGACGAGGTAGAAGATTTCTTTGCCCGGCAGCAAGTCAACAATCAACTCCTCAACCTGGACCTGCCCGAAGGGGTCAAACCGGAGGTACAGCCTCCGTACGGACCTACAGGAGAAATATTCCGGTACACGCTCACAAGCAAGACCAAAGACACCCGCGAGCTTCTGACAATCCAGAACTGGGTGATCGACCGGCAACTCCGTTCTGTACCTGGTGTAGCCGATCTGGTAGCGTTCGGAGGACAGGAAAAAATATACGAGATCCAGGTAAATCCTACCAAACTTACAGAATACGATATTACTCCCCTGGAAGTATTCCAGGCTGTGGCCAAAAGCAATCTGAATGTAGGCGGAGATGTAATCGAGAAAAACGGCCAGGCATATGTGGTAAGAGGGATCGGGCTTCTGACCTCCATGCAGGACATTGAAAACATTATCATCGACAATATCAACGGCACCCCGATCCTGGTACGAAATGTGGCCGATGTAAAACAATCCAGTGCTCCACGCGTAGGTCAGGTAGGACTCGACCACGAAGATGATGTGGTAGAAGGAATCGTGGTAATGCGTAAGGGGGAAAACCCCAGCCAGGTACTCGCAGCCGTAAAAGCAAAAATAGAAGAGCTCAATGAAAAAGTACTGCCCGGCGATGTACGGATGAGAACCTTTTATGACCGGGACGATCTTATGAACTACTGTACAGAAA
>CAYTGJ010000030.1:5251-21084 GCA_964437245.1 uncultured Chitinophagaceae bacterium | reverse complement strand
CAGAAACAGTACTTCATAACCTTATGGAAGGAATCATTCTTGTCACGGTCATTGTATTTCTTTTTATGGCAGACTGGCGAACTACGCTTATTGTATCTCTTATCATTCCGCTCTCCCTCCTCTTTGCCTTTTTCTGCTTAAAACTGAAAGGGATGAGTGCCAACCTTCTTTCTTTAGGTGCTGTAGACTTCGGGATCATTATAGACGGATCGGTCGTGATGGTGGAAGGGATTTTCGTCATGCTCGACCACCTTGCTCATAAGAAAGGAATGGACCGCTTCAATAAATTATCCAAACTCGGACTTATCCGAAAATCCGGGACTGAGCTGGGCAAAGCGGTCTTCTTTTCAAAACTGATCATCATCACAGCACTGCTTCCGATCTTTGCTTTTCAGAAAGTGGAAGGAAAGATGTTTTCTCCACTTGCCTATACGCTGGGATTTGCATTGCTGGGAGCACTTATTTTCACCCTGACCCTGGTACCGGTACTTTGCTCTGTTTTATTAAAAAAGAATGTAAGAGAGAAACACAATCCTTTTATAATTTTTCTGAACCGTACAGTCAGTACCGCATTCGACTGGAGCTTCCGGCATAAAGCCATCACCCTTTCCCTCGCCCTGCTTGCCCTGCTTGGGAGCATATTTTCAGTCCGCTGGATCGGATCAGAATTTCTCCCCCAGCTCAACGAAGGAGCACTCTGGGTAGAAGCGAAAATGCCTATGAGCGCCTCGCTGAACGAAACCGTAGAGATGGTCAAGATACTACGGGAAAAGATCCTGGAGTTTGAAGAAGTAAACGAAGTACTTTCCCAGACCGGCCGATCCAACGATGGTACAGATCCAAGTGGTTTTTACTACGTACAAATGCAGGTGAATCTGAAGCATAAGGATGAATGGGCCAGAAAAATATCGACGGACGAACTTATCGAAGAAATAGATAAAAAGCTCAAACAATTCCAGGGAATCAATTACAATTATTCCCAGCCGATCATCGACAACGTGGCAGAAGCAGTAGCCGGGATGAATGCCAACAATGCCGTGAAAATTTTCGGAGACGATCTGGAAGCGCTGGACAAGATCGCCGACCAGGTTTTGAAGCAGATCGACAATGTACGGGGGATTAAAGATGCCGGCATTTTACGAAACGTAGGGCAGCCCGAAATGCAGATCATCATGCACGACCACCTCATGGCTTTACACGGTGTCAACATTGCCGATGCGCAGGCCGTGATCGAAATGGCGATCGGCGGAAAAACAGCGAATATAAAATACGAAGGAGAACGCAAGTTTGACATACGGATCCGTTATTCCACTGAATACCGGAAAACAACCGAGGACATCGGAAGACTGATGGTGCCTACGATGCATGGCACTAAAATCCCTCTGAGCGAAATTTCCAGTATCAAGATACTGACCGGACCGGCCTTTATCTACCGCGACAATAACAAACGGTTTATAGGAGTAAAATTCTCCGTACGGGAACGCGACCTGGGAGGTACGATTGCTGAAGCACAAGCCAAAGTAGACAAAGCGATCAAGCTGCCAAAAGGGTATAGCATCACCTGGACAGGAGAATTTGAAAACCAGACCCGGGCTACCAAAAGACTGGGAGAACTGATTCCGGTCAGCCTTACGCTGATCTTTATTCTCTTATTCTCTATGTTTGGCAATGTAAAAAACGCCGCACTGGTATTATTAAATGTTCCGTTTGCCCTGATCGGCAGTATCATAGCGCTTCATCTGACCGGGATCAATTTTGGGATCTCCGCCGGGGTGGGTTTTATCGCCTTGTCTGGAATATGTATACAGGACGGTGTAATACTGATCTCTATTTTCATCAAGAATATACAGGAAGGATTGCCACTGAACGAATCCATATCTTCCGGCGTGAAAAGCCGGATACGTCCGGTGGTCATGACTGCTATGATGGCCGCCATCGGATTGATGCCAGCAGCCTTGTCTACCGGAATAGGTTCGGAATCCCAGAAACCACTTGCCATCGTAATTATCGGAGGACTCGTGACCTCCACGATCCTGACGCTCCTGGTATTCCCGAGCATTTACTGGTTCTTCAACAAATCTGTAGCACAAAAAAAATGGATCCCACAACAGAACGGATAAGGGAAATTACTTCAGACAGCAAGAAAGGGCTCTATAAATAAGAATCAGGCATTAAACATCGCTGCGAAAAATCCGTTTTCACAGCGATGTTTTTGTTTCATCCAATACCTTCCGTCTCAATTCTATCAACTCCCCGACGGCCCTGATCAACACCAACACAAGAAGTAAGACAAGCTCCCCATTCCCTCCCGGTGACCAGCCGAGAGAAAAATAGTCCTGATACATCATCAGCCATAAAAAAGAACTAAGAAGGACCGACACCTGCATAAATTTTGTTCTTACCGGCAAAGTATTATTTAACACCTCAATTACTCCCGGATGGTATTTACGGTGCAATACAAAACTATGAACATAACGCGTCAGTTCTCCCGCCAGCACACAAAACAATACACTATTGAATGACTTATTCATAAAAAAAACGACCTTCATATTTTCTCCGAATGTATTTTCCGGAGCGGCAATAAATCCAACGATAAAAACGATAAACACCCAATACACAAAAAGGAAAAGAAATTTCCCTTCCTGTTCTTTCCCTCTAGCTACCGAGGACAATTCTTTTCTCCTTAGCACTGTATAGTATTTTACCCTGTCAAATACGGATACGATGCACTCGGCAAACCAATAAGAATACACGACCATAAAAAAACTCCAGTGCATAGAGTATACGCCATACGTCACTAGTACAATACTCATCAGGATCGTCAGCAGTCTTATGTACCGGTCAAACTTATTCTTCTTTTTAGACATCACTATAAATCAAGTACTTAATATAACAAAAATACCCTCTTTTCACATTGTGAATATTATATTTTTGATGTAGGTTTGTTATCAGGGCTTTCATACCCGCATCCCGGCATGAACCATAGCTGCCTGACCGCTTATGAATATCCCTGAAAATGAATACGATCCTGGTGAAAAATTTAATTCAAATTACATATCAATAATTTATAACTACTAATTAAGATGAGTTTCAGAATAGAGAAAGATACCATGGGACCGGTGAATGTACCGGTAGATGCCTATTGGGGCGCACAAACCCAACGTTCTATTGACAATTTTAAAATCGGCGGACTATCAACCCGTATGCCGATCGAAATCATCCGGGCTTTCGCAATCCTTAAAAAAGCGGCAGCGATTACCAATCATGAACTGGGCGTTTTAGCCAAAGAAAAATCTGATCTGATCGGACAGGTATGCGACGAGATCCTGGCAGGAAAACTCGACGATCAGTTTCCGCTGGTAGTATGGCAAACAGGATCAGGAACGCAATCCAACATGAATGTAAACGAGGTGATTGCAAACCGGGGCCAGGTGATCCGTGGAGGGAAACTGACAGACGAAGAGAAATTCCTTAACCCTAACGACGACGTAAATAAATCTCAAAGCTCGAACGATACCTTCCCTACAGCGATGCACATTGCTGCTTATAAAATATTGCTTGAAACTACTATTCCCGGCATCAAACAATTACAGGGAACGCTCCGGAAAAAATCGGAAGAGTTCATGAGTATCGTCAAAATAGGACGTACGCATTTCATGGACGCAACTCCTCTTACACTCGGACAGGAATTTTCAGGGTATGTATCTCAACTGGAACATGGAGTAAAGGCAATCCAGAACACGTTTGCACACCTTTCGGAACTGGCCCTGGGAGGAACAGCCGTAGGAACCGGGATCAATACTCCCAAAGGTTACTCTGAGAAAGTAGCGGCAACGATCGCTCAGCTTTCTGGCCTTCCATTTGTTACTGCGGAAAACAAATTTGAAGCACTGGCCGCACACGACGCTATTGTAGAATCTCACGGAGCGCTGAAGACCGCAGCGGTCAGCCTGATGAAAATCGCCAACGATGTACGGATGCTTTCTTCCGGCCCGCGTTGCGGAATCGGGGAAATCATCATCCCGGACAACGAACCTGGATCTTCCATTATGCCGGGAAAAGTAAATCCAACTCAACCGGAAGCCCTGACCATGGTGTGTGCCCAGGTAATGGGCAACGATGTAGCCATCAACGTAGGGGGTATGTCCGGTCATTTCGAACTGAACGTTTTCAAACCGGTGATGATCTTCAATTTCCTTATGTCGGCCCGTCTGATAGGAGATGCCTGCGTTTCATTTGATGTAAAATGTGCTCAGGGGATAGAACCAAATCATGAATTCCTGAAAAAGAATCTTGAAAATTCCCTGATGCTGGTCACAGCACTCAATCCTCATATCGGATATTACAAAGCTGCCGAGATCGCTAAAAAAGCACACAAAGAAGGTAAAACACTTCGTGAAGCAGCGATCAGCCTGGGCCACCTGACCAACGAACAGTTTGATGAGTGGGTAAAACCGGAAGATATGGTAGGAAGCATGAAATAATTCCACCACCCTTTATACATGAAAAAAGCCGGGATATCCCGGCTTTTTTCATGTACTACTCGCTTATTTGTTAGCGATCATCCGAATCCGAACGTCCGGAGACAGTTCTTTTCAAGGTCCAGAAAAGCCAATTCCCTCCGGAAGTACAGGTACATACTTCCCATTGTTCTTTTCCCAGCTTGGTAAGACTGTTTACTACCTCGGCATACGTTCCGGTATGTAGCTCTTCTTTATTCCCCGGCAGGTTGATCCTGATAGAATCCTTATCCCAAAGCCATTCCAGGGTAGCATACTCTAATTTTTGACTCATCTTACTATATTTTTCCGGTAACCAATAACTTATTTTCTGCCCTTCCTCACCAAGCAATCATGCTCTGTAAACACTCTCCTCTTTCACCTAATATACAGAACTTTTTGAAATCCTTCTTTCTCTTTCCGAAAAGGACTCTCCCGGAAGTACACCTCCTTTTAGCAGGATTTTAAGTATATTTGATCTGCTATATACTGTTTTATCATGGAAACACTCAATAAGATCACCTGCCCGAAATGCGGTCATAGTTTTAATGCCGAACAAGCCCTGGCTCATGAGGTGGAAGAAAAACTACGAACCGAATTCAACCAACGGTTCAAAGGCCTTCAGGCAAAATTAGCCAAGGATGCTGAGGAGAAAGAACTACAGTTAAAAAAAGAGCTTGAGCAGGAAAAGAAATTATCCGAAGAAAAACAGAAAAATAAGATCAGGGAAGACTTCGAGCTTCAGCTAAAAAGTTTCCAGGAAGACCTTGAGAAAAAGACAAAAGAAAATTACGAGCTAAAGAACAAAGAGCTTGAGCTTATGAAAAAAGCCCGCCAGATGGAGGAACAGAAGGCGGAGATGGAAATCGAAATGCAAAAAAAATTGCTCGAAAGTCAACGGACGATCGAAGATACCGCCAGAAAAAAAGCGGAAGAGGACAATCAGTTCAAACTGAAAGAAAAGGATGTACTGGTAGAGCAGCTTAATAAGCAGATAGAAGATATGCGTAAACGAATTGAGCAGGGATCTACTCAAATGCAGGGAGAAGTACAGGAACTGGCACTGGAGGAATTATTACGTTCGATCTTTCCTTTTGATCTGATCGGAGAAGTAGGCAAAGGAGTGAAAGGCGCAGACGTGATCCATTCCATCCGGAACTCTGCCGGAAAAGAATGCGGCAGTATTATCTATGAAAGTAAGCGTACCAAAAACTTCAGCATGGAGTGGATCAGCAAATTAAAAAATGACCTGAGAGGGCAAAAGGCTGACATTGCTGTGATTGTCACCGAAGCAATGCCGAAAGACATGGACCGGTTCGGCCAGAAAGAAGGGATCTGGATCTGTTCATTCGCCGAATTCAAAGGGGTAGCGGCAGTACTTCGCGAAAGCCTCATCAGGATCTACGACATAAAGTCCGCACAGGAAAACCGGGGAGACAAAATGCAGATGCTGTATGATTTCCTCACCGGAAATGAATTCAGGCAACATATCGAAGCCATTGTAGAAGGATTTTCTTCCATGAAAAATTCGCTGGCCAAAGAAAAGATAGCGATGGAACGGATCTGGGCAGAGCGTGACAAACAACTGGACAAAGTACTGCTGAACATGAGCAGCATGTACGGTTCCATTAAAGGAATAGCCGGGAATGCCGTCGCCGAAGTAAAACTCCTTGACGTAGACAATCTATACCTGGACGAAGACAAAAAATCATAAGAAAAAACATTTCTAAAAAACACCTTGATCTAAAATATCCATATGGCACTTATAAAACCAGTAAGAGGGATTTCTCCCACATTTGGCGACAATATTTACCTGGCTGAAAATGCGACTGTAATAGGCGAAGTAGTAATGGGAAAGGATTGCACGGTATGGTTTGGAGCAGTGGTACGCGGAGACGTACACTATATTCACTGCGGAGACAAAGTAAATATCCAGGATGGAGCGGTCATTCATTGTACCTATCAGAAAGCTCCGACCACGATCGGGAACAATGTTTCGATCGGGCACCGGGCAATCGTACACGGATGCACAATCGAAGATAATGTTCTTATAGGCATGGGAGCCATTGTGATGGACAATGCCGTGATAGAAAAAAATTCGATTGTTGCGGCAGGAGCTGTGGTACTGGAAGGAACCCGTGTAGAATCCGGCTCCATCTACGCAGGAGTTCCGGCAAAGAAAGTAAAGGAAGTAAGTCCCGAACGTTTTGCCGATCTCAACATGCGGATTGCCAATAATTATGTAATGTATGCGAGTTGGTTTAAAGAAGAATAAAACCGGCCTTCACAAGAAAAAAAGCCGTTCATGAACAGACAGGCGCTATCCACGCCTTTCTACAGGATTGTATTGTGCTTATTCTCCGGTTTCAAATTTATAACCGATCCCTTTTACTGTACTGATATAATGCTCTCCCACTTTCTCCCTGATCTTACGGATGTGAACATCCACGGTTCTGGATACAACATAGACATCGGTTCCCCATACACGTTTTAAAATATCGTCACGGTTAAAAATCTTATTAGGATGCTGACATAAGAAATACAACAATTCAAATTCTTTCTTCGCCAATGTTATCTTTTTTTCTCCCACCGATACGGTGTAGCTTGTTTTATCAATAACAAGGTCATTAATCGAGATAACGGAATTTTTACGGGAGACGGCTTCTTTTCTGAAATAAGAACCGATCCGGCTTACCAATGCTCTTGGTTTGATAGGCTTTACGATGTAATCATTTGCCCCGGATTCAAACGCTGCGATCTCTGAATATTCTTCCGAACGGGCCGTAAGAAACACAATTACTGTCTCTTTCAGCTCCTCCAGTTCCCGCATATTACGGCAGGTTTCGATTCCATCCATCTGAGGCATCATGATGTCCAGCAAGATCAATCTTGGTTGAAATTCCTGAGCCGTTTTAATTGCTTCCGGACCGCTCTTGGCGATTTTCACTTCATACCCTTCCTTCTCCAGAATATATTGAAGCATGTCCAGAATATCTTGTTCATCATCTGCTATTAATACTTTATTCTTTTTGCTCATATTCAGGATACAATTTCATAAACACAATCAAAGATAGAGTAGCCATATTGTAAAATGATTAAGCTAATGTTACTAATTTGTTAACTTACAAACGCCACTCCCCTATTCTTTCCTCATCTCTTCCTGCACATTGTTCCATTCAGAAGCTTTTTTCAAAGCCCATTTACGTTCAACTTTATCATAGTAAACATCCTGATTGGGCCAGTCTACAAAATCACGATTTCCTTCATATTTTTTTACTCCTCCTGTTTCAATAAGCAGATCAAACAGCTCATCTGTTTTACGAAAAATAGTATCCTTTCTGAACATCGGCGTTAAGAATTTCAACTCGATATTATAAACAGAATCCTTATTCCGGTTAAAAGTCGCAGCGATAGCTCTGTAATCAATATAGAGGCTTTTGGGATCTCTTCTTACGAAAACGCCATAGTGCAAAGAATCCTGACCAATGTAGTATTTATAAAGCTGAAGTTCGTTCGGTCCTGCCTGCTCTCTGTAATACACCTTCATAGAGTCTTTAAACCGGTCTGCCAACGGGAAATCGTTCGGTCTTGGCAGCACATACGGATGGAAAACACTAATCAGAGAATCTTTTTCTGCCTGGGAAGAAAAATAATGATCAGGGTCATACTTCCCTTTACATCCTTCCAGCAGGAACAGCAATATTGCAAACACTAAAACGTCACTTATCTTTTTCATACTTCACTTAATTTTATTCCGGTCATAGGAAAAGCCCGGTGAATAACCCCGGGCTTTTTCAAAAAATAGATATTTAATTTTAATTAATAGTTGTTCGTGTTAGGTGTAAAATCTACCCATCCGCTATTCCACTGCCATCCGGCGTCAATTGTCTCACCAAATGCACCGTAGTAAGCTGGTGTAGAAGCGAACGCTGCTACTGCAGGAGCACCTGATTTGTATGGGCTGGTAGAGCTAAGTACTGGATTAGGAACTTTTACGTTGTATCCGATTTTTGAATCAGCTCTAAGTGCCAGGTTGTTAGTAGCACCAGCTACTCCATTAGGCTGTAACTTATAAGCAGCATAAGTAGATCCGTAAATGTGCTCTAAAGAGTCTACCACACGACCTGTTCCGTTAGAAGCTCCGATTGCACGAGCCAATACTACGTTTTCTACTTTAGAAGAAGTACCTGGAGTACTTGTAGTAATTTCGTTGTAGCTAGGCACTCCGAATCCAAGAACGATTGAGTTATGGATCTCAATGTTAGAGTTACTGTTGATTTCAATTCCACCTCTGTAAAGAGAGTTCACTTTATTAGAAGAGTGATTTTCTGCATATACCAACGGACCTAGTACAGTAACGTTAGAGAAGATAGGAGCAGATGCAGGGCTTGCGTTTGCAGAGCTTGAAGAGCTTTCCCATGCTCTGGAACCTGATTTATCAGCGATAGCAGGATCACGCACCACGTAAGCAAATTGTACTTTACCGGTGAATCCCATATCAGTATCCAGGTCATCATCCCAAGTGCTGTAAGCGATCAGATATTTTGCGTTTACAGTTCCTCCGAACCACTCATAGGCATCGTCGTTCGCATAAGACACCATGATGTTTTCGATCACTGTTCCTGAACCTACAGAACCCATTGTAAGAGAGTTAAGCTCGTTATCATCTGCCAAAGGAATACCAGCATACTCGATACGAACGAATCTCAATGTTCCTGAACTTTCTGTGTTCTGAACAGCACCAGCACCAGGACCATGAAGACCATTTTCTCCTGTAGAAGAAGCAATACCTTCAATAGTTACGTTGTTGCTGGAGTTGTTAGCAGCGTGTCCAAGAATGATCACACCACCCCAATCACCTCTGTTTCTGAATCCGGCAGGTCCGGAAGAGGTCATCACGATAGGCTGAGAAGCTGTACCATTTGCTTCAATTTTAGCTCCTCTGTTGATGATAAGGGTTCCCTGAGTAGCTTTATCTCCCATTATCAATGTACCAGCAGGAATTGTCAATACGGCAGGAGACTGTACATACACTTTCCCCTTGATCAGATACTTTTTAGAAGCATCCAATGTGATACTAGAAGCGATATTTCCTTCCAGTGTTTCAACAGTAGTAGTAGGAGTCGACGGCTCATCCGTAGGATCCTCTTTCTTCTTTTTACAAGACGATACTGCTACTGCAAAAACAGCAAGAGCAGCAATCAGTATAAGGTTGATTTTTTTCATAATAATGTAGTATTATATTTTATTGTTTACGTTAGCAAAGGTATACCCCTATTGTTAACAGATTATTACCTGAACTTTATTAAACGTTTAATAATCTCAAGGTTTGTCTGCTTATCAATGACCCCAGCATAATTTTTAGTCTGTCTCATGATACAATCCATGTGTGATTAGAAGCGGTAATTGAATCCCAGGTTAAAATACTGACCCGTTTTAAACGAATAGATATTCTTATCTACCGTAGGATTGTTCAGCTTCCCGTCAAAATCTCCGTCCTCTATTACTCTGGTAGCGGCATTCAGCAGATCGGATACACCGAAACGGATGCTTAATTTTTCGCTCACATTTTTAGTAACAGTCAGATCCAGCAGGTGTCTCTGCATTTCATACATTGTTCTGATCTGCTTATCTCCCACGGCAAAAATCCGGGGACCGAAGACATTGTACATCAAACTGGCCTGCCAGCCGCTTTCCTTACTGGTGAAATACAACCCTGCGTTCACTACATAAGGAGACTGCCCCTGCATCTGACGGTTTACGATCTGACGGTCAGAAACAGTACCCGTTGTATCCATTCGTACTTCACTTACAATAAGTGCTCCGTTGAACAACAGAGAGAATTGCTCGAGTACTGACCCGGAAGAAATAAATCCAAGAGATTTTCTGATTTCCACTTCTACCCCTCTGGCCTGGGCTTGTGCAGCATTTCCAAACTTAAAGGTAGGATTGGAACCTGTAGGGATCTGATAAACTTCGATCGGATTAATAAAATGCTTGTAGAAAACCCCTACAGCGATCATTTCATCCGAAGAAGGATATAATTCCCAACGAAGGTCAAAATTATGTATGTCTGCTGTTTTCAGCAAAGGATTTCCCACCTTATCGGTTTTCAGAGCAAAGTCATAGAAGGTAAATGGAGAAAGCTCCCTGAATTCAGGACGGTTCACCGTTCTTGCGTATCCGAAACGGAGCAGCATTTTTTTAGTAAAACTATACGAAAGGTTTGCAGAAGGCAATAACCGTATTACGGTAGTATCTACCAGAGGACTGTTTGCATCACTCAACTTCTGGTTGTACGACTCTAAACGTGCACCGGCAGATAAATTAAATTTCTTCAGGAAAGGAATATTCGCTCCTGCATAATAAGCCATCAGGAATCCCTGGGCAGTATAACTGTCGGTAGGTCTGGTTCCTTCTCTCAACGAAAGCCCGTTGAAATAATCAATATTATCCTGTACCTGATCAATATTGATCGTATCCAGATCGCTGTTATAGGAAACCCCTTTCGCATAAGAGATCCATCTTGCATAATAGTCACGGGTCTTGTAATCTACAAAAACACCCGCCTTTAGTGAAACACCGTTGGAGTCCGCATCTTTCACCAGCTTATGTTCTACCTCTGCATTCCCTGTAAATCCGGACTCTTTCAGATTGGTAAAGAATCTTGCATTGTCTGTGGCAGAAGTATTGGAAGGTGTTACCAAACGATATTCATCCGATGAGTTCAACGGACGTTGGTAGGAATAACGTCTCCAGTCCGGTTCCTTTCTGCCAATATTAGCATATCCTAACACCCAGAGAAATTTAGTCCGTTCCTTATTCAGGTCATGACTTCCCTGCAACTGAGAAGTATAAATAGTGTTGGCAGCATAACGCAATGAATAAAATTTAAATTCATTTTGTTTTTCATTGCTATAGCCATCCCGCTCTGTCACATCAGAAGAGGCTAACTGAGAAAACATATTTCTGAAATCGATTTTATGATTTGGCCCCAGGATAAATGACCAGTTACTTAAAACGCCCAAACGAACATCGTTGGAGTAATACTGATCTTTTGACCCATCACGAATAACACTTTCGTTGTTATCCAGGTTATAATTCCAGTAAGACGAGCGGTCTATTTCTGCGTATTGCAAAGTATTGCTATAAGAAATATTATTGATCGTGTTCAATTTTACCGAACCCAGGTTGATTTTCCGGGCTACCAAAAGATTCAATCTTCCGTCCGGATAAGCCGTTGTATTTTTCACGCCCCAGTTATTGGAAAATGCACGGCTCTGGTCTTCTACCTTTGCTACATCTGTCATGCTTCCCGTAAGAGAAGGATCTGTTACTCTATTAGGAAAATCAGAAGGAAAATCACGTTTTCCTCCTCCAAAACCCAGCAGGTCAAAACCAAATCCGTCCATACGTCCGAACGAATTAAAAGTAGTTCCCAAACGGTATCCTCCGGTAAGACTTAGCTGAACAGTATTTTTTTCAATTGAATTTCTTGTATAGATCCGGATCACAGATCCTGCGAAATCTCCCGGCTGGTCATAGCTTCCTGATTTATATACCGTCACCCGGTCGATCATGTTACTTGGAATAAGGTCAAAGGAAAAAGCTTTTGTGTCTGCTTCTGAGCTGGGAGCCACTGCCCCGTTCAGCAATACAGAATTATAACGCTCACTTAATCCGCGCACCATAATAAAACGGTTCTGGATCAGCGTAACTCCGGGGATCCGTTGCATTACCTGAGCAGCATCTCTATCCTGCGATTTGGAGATCTGCTCTGCCGAGATCACATTGATCACTTCCTTACTTTCCTTTGTCTCCTTCACTGCCGCAGCTTCCGTATTCGTTGTCTTTGTCCCCACCACGATTACTTCCTGGCTCTCTTCTGCATCAATCTCCATATACAGATTTCCCATTGCCGTTGTTTTCCCGGCCTCTACCTTCACGTCTTCCACTTTCATCGGTTTATATCCGAAATAGGTAACCAGGATATTATAAGTCCCCGGCTTAATATTTTTAATAACAAAATTTCCATCTGTATCGGTAAATGCTCCGAGGGTATTATTCCCCTCTACCACTACTACAGCCCCTATCACGGTCTCTACAGAATCGCTTATGTTACCGGAAACACTTCCTGTCTCCTGCTGTGCGAAAGAATAAAATGAGGATAAATAAAAAAGAACAGCTATCGCCAATCCCTTCAATAATTTGTTATACTGCTTCACTTAATGATCGTTTATTTTGATACGAAGCAAAATTAAGTCTGGGTGATTAATAGAAAATTAATCAAATGTTAAGGAATTGTTAAAGTGACCACTTCCCAAAAAAGAAGGAACAGGCCTATACTGGTTTATAAAACTGGCTTACAACCAGTAAAAATATCCTAACAATCTTTCAACAATTTCTTTACAACTAAAGGCCGGAAAACATGTAGTGGTTTTTATATTAAGAAAAAGCTTCCGGAGGTTCATTGCAAAACGATATGATTTTCATCTAAATTAATATCTATTTAACAATCCGGACAACATCAATTAATAACTGCATCGTTCCTTTGTAGTAATTCCCGGGAGGAGGTTCACATCACATACATACCATACATTAAAGATCAATATGCGCAGGGCAGGAACTTTTAATACTTTTTCAGCGATGAAAGTGATCAGGAAAATAGTATCAGGGAAATTTTTAGACATTCATCTGTACTCTCATAAGAACCAACTGGCTCATGTGCGGATCGTAAACCTGGCAGGGAGTACCAAACTATCCCTCTGGCAGGAGATTTATAAAGGGGAGAATTCGCTGGATATTGACATCTCCAGTCTAACCAAAGGTCCCTATAAGATTAACATCGATTTTCCGGAAGAAAATACCCGGGAAGAACTATTTACCATTTGTTAGTACCTTCTGATAGTCGATGTCAAGCTCGCGACAATGAAGTGCTGCTATCTCGTCAATATCAAAATAGGTATAAACCGGTTCTCTGTTTTCTCTCGGAGCGGAATATTCTTCCTGCCAGGTAAGCCCTTTGATTTCGCTCCCTTCAAGTTCCATCACACGAAAGGAGCGCAATAAAATATTTCCGTTTGTCAGGCTGATATCTACCGGAAAATAAATTTTTCCGGAAATGATCGTCACTTTATGCTGTTGCTCGCTGAGAATTCTTTCTATCTGCTTTCTTACCATGATTATCTTCTATATAATATTCCTGCCCTTCCAGCTCTTTTAAGAATATTTCTTCTGCTTTGCTGATCCAGGCTCCGAATTCTTCTTTTACCGAGGTATGCTTCGGCAGGTATTCTATCAGTTTGCTGATGTCAAACGTTTTGCTGGATATGCCTGCATTCGACTTTATTGCATCAATCGCATTGCACTCCTGCTCAAACTGTCCTTCCGTAGGAACCATCATAACAGGCTTCCCCAAATACATCGCCTCACAAATGGACTCAAAACCTGCAGTGCTTACATATCCTGCACAATCTTTCATGTACTGAAGAAAAATCTTATCATTCAATTTATGGAAGGTCAGATTTTCATGCGGAGAATAATTATCTTCCACTCCGGCCTTATCCCAGAAACAATGAATTTCAAGTTCCTTATGTGCTTCATGCCATTTAATGATTTCCTCTCCATAACCACTGTTGACCATATAAGCCAGGATATAATTTTTATTTTCCGGCTCGATCTCAAATACATCCTTTCTCAGTAAGGGAGGTACTACTTTTACTCTATCCCGGTCAAAATCCGGCATTGCCCGGAAAGAAAGTCCCAGCCGTTTGGAGGCTCTGAACGAAGTGGCTTTTGTATTAAGCTGAACAAGTATCCGCTCGATCATTTTCCCTTTGGGAAATTCAAAGTCCGGATGCAGCATCAGGTATTGATGCCCTACACAGATATATTCTGCGGCAGGTCTATACAGCAAGGAGTACAATCCTCCCAGCAGATCATAAAAATTGACGATCACATCGGGAGCATGTTCTTTTACCTTCTGGTCAATCTGTTTAAGGTTGGACAGGAAAAACCCGGTACGTTTCAGGTTTTCTGTAATCGTAGGCAGGAGCTGGATGGCTTTTCCTTTTTTATCCGTCACAAAATTAGGACTTTCAAAGGCCAGCACCTCTGTTTGTATTTTTTCAAAAAAGAAAGAAGGGATCTCCCGTCTTTTACTTTTCCCCACCAGTACACAACACACCGTATGCCCTGCCCGTAGCAGCATATCTCTCAGCGAAATGGCCTGGGTCATATGTCCCCTGCCTTCGCCCTGTACAATAAAAAGATACTTCTGTTTTTTCTTTTCCATACCTATTTTGATATGCACAAAAGAAAGAAACACACTTAAACTCAATATTATCCGAATATTAAATTACACACCCTCTACGTAAACTACTTGTTACTTTATCATGATTTTTATCAAAAAAAATAGTTGATTTGCGGATAAATAAGATTCTCAATGTCAACGACTGTTAAAGAAAAAATAGCTTTTATCGTAAACCCTGTTTCGGGAGGACGCAACAAATCAGGTTTTGAAAAAATGGTCAAAGAAAGTCTCGATCTGACCATCTTTGATCCTGTCATATCATACTCCGGACATCCTGGTCATGCCTGTGATCTGACGAAGGAAGCGTTAAAACAAAATATCAAAAAAATAGTAGCGGTAGGAGGCGACGGTACCGTCAATGAAGTAGCCAAATCCATCATGAACAGTGATGCTGCACTCGGAATTGTTCCTTTCGGGTCCGGCAACGGGCTGGCACGGCATATGGGGATCCCTGTCAGTCCTTCCAAGGCACTCAAGCGTCTGAACAATGCTTCTGTAAAGATCAACGATGCCGGACTTCTCAACGACATTCCGTTTTTCTGTACCTCCGGAATAGGATTCGATGCTCATATCGGGAAAATTTTTGCCACTCTAAAAGGCAGAGGTTTTAGCGGCTATGTCAAAGCGGTATTAAAAGAATTCGCCAACTACAAACCTCAGCAGTACCAGGTCACCATAAACGGGCATACCCTTACCAGGAATGCATTCCTGATCACCTTTGCCAATGCCTCCCAATATGGCAACAATGCCTACATTGCGCCCCAGGCAAACGTGACCGACGGGAAACTGGACATTTGTATCCTGAAACCATTCCCGGTTTATTCCATGCCAGGACTGGCGCTGCGCCTTTTCAACAAAACGGCTGATAAATCTTCCTTCATGGAAGCAATGGCGGGTACAGAAGTAATCATTGAACGTGCCCAGGAAGGACCTATACACCTGGACGGTGAACCTTATGAAACCGGGAAACATATCAAGGTAAGCATTCTCCCCAAATGCCTGAACATACTGGTATAAGAATA
>CAYTGJ010000030.1:0-5241 GCA_964437245.1 uncultured Chitinophagaceae bacterium | reverse complement strand
AGAATATCCTGAAAAAAAGAGGTCCTGTTTTATACAGGACCTCTTGCTATTTATGCATGATAATTTCCCACCGGAAAGCCCATCGCCACCGGATCGAATAATCGGAGAATCCTGCCTCCCGTATCATCGATTCCAATTCCTTTCGCCGGAATCCTCTTAGCACTGAAAGTTTCGCATCATTCTTCACCATATAGGATCGTGAAAACATCCTGGTAAGCCATTGAATGGAATAATAGGCAAACCAATGACGGTGCAGATCATTGATCACGATCGCAATCCGTGTTTGTGCTTTCAGTTGTCTGAATAATTTTACCAGGCTCTGGTCATCGAAATGGTGACAGAAAAGAGTGCAGTTGATCACATCAAATTTCATATCCGAAAATTCTTCCGAAAAAATATTCAACGTTTCATAGCGGATCTCCGGATAAACGGTCGTGTTTTGCCAGGCATATTCAACAATAAAAGGATTTGCATCAATACCGGTCAGTACCATCGGAATATTTCTGCCTCTCCCCCAGCGGGCAATCAGCGCAAGCATGTCTCCTCCTCCACATCCCAGGTCTGCGACGTACAGCGGAGATTTGAACGACAGCCCTTCCAGCGCTTTGTTCAGTCCTCCGAAGGTCACCTGGTTTCCTCCCAGCCATTTATTGATAAATTTTAATTCGCGAAGATTCTGCTTCAGATCTTCTCCTTCACACTGAAGATCATCCAGATATTCTTTTTCTTCGGATCGTTTCTGAAACATATCTATACGACGGTAACAGCTTTCTTTTCCATCGCTATCTTTTCTTCGGGCGAAGGTGTGTGGTGGATTTTCAGCATCATGCTTTCCAGCGTCAGTCCGGGACCGAAAGCAAAACTGACAATATTTTTCTGGTCGTCCGGAAGGCTGATCTCTTTCAGGATCTCATTCAATACGAATAAAACTGTAGGCGACGACATATTTCCAAAATCACGCAACACCTGATGCGCATATTTATTTTTCTGCTTATCGATGTTCAATACCCGTTCGATCGCTTCCAGGATCTTTTTCCCTCCGGGATGAATCGCATAAAAATCAATTTCCTCCGGCATCAGGTCCAGCCTGGACAACAGTGCAAGAGTGAGTTTTTCTATTCCGCTTTTGATCAGATCCGGAACATAGGAAGACAAAGTCATTTCAAACCCGAGATCCGTAATGTGCCAGGCCATATCTCCTTTCCCTTCGGGCGCTATATCACAATGAAAGTTTTCCATTGCAAAAGAGCAGCCCGTTTTTCGTTTTTCCGGACTGACCAGAACAGCCGCAGCGCCATCGCTGAACAGGGCGTTGGAAAGAATATGATCCCAATCGTTGTTTTTCTGATAGTGTATAGTGCATAATTCCACACAAACCACCAGCACCCGGGCGTTGGGATTTGACCGGCAGATCGCATCTGCTATTTTCAGGCCGTTGAAGGCAGCATAACATCCCATAAAATTGACACAGGTCCGCTGAACGTTCCGGCTGAGCGATAATCTGTCGATCAACTCGATATCCAGGCCGGGAGCATACATTCCGCTGCAACTGACTGTAACAAGGTGCGTGATGGCCGCAGGATCCTCTCCGCCGGCATTTTTAAAACAATCCTGTACCGCCGCAGAAGCAAGCGGCAAGGCTTCTTTTTCATACAGTTTCATCCGCTGCTCCACCGTAGGGAAAGGTTCCAGACCGGGAGTATTCGGAAAAAAGGTAAAGGCTCCGTTCTTTCTGCCAAAATCCGGGATCACCGATTGGCGGTACGAGATTCCTGAAGCCCGGTACAATGTCTGCAAGACCTTTCTTTCTTCTTCGTCCATGCCGGAGGCCTCTGCCATAAACTCAGCGATCACAGACTGCTCATTACGATATACCGGAACGGCTGTTCCTATGGAAGTTATATAACTTTTCATTTGCCTTCAGGCTTTAAGGATATAGGCCTTGTCTTCCTAAGTTAACAATTATATGTTACAACACCCAAGAATTATTTTTGCTTATTGCAAATAGTATAAACTCCTTATATCATTCTTGTTTTTTCTTATATCTTCCCCATTCTTCAGAAGAGGAAAGGATGATCCTCCCATTTTTTTCACTTCCGGACTTGTCCTTATCAGATTAATTTTAAAAATTATGCTTTTTAACAATCGTACGAAATGATCAAAAAATCTACACTGCTGCATCTCCGGATTCCATTCTCTATTTTCTTAATGCCTTTTTTCTGTTTTGCCGCCAGTCAGTCGCAACATCCAAATGGCTGGTATCTTTTGCTCTCCTTTGTGATCATTCACTTATTCTTCAATCCGGCCAGCAACGGGTTCAACAGCTTCTATGATAAGGACGAAGAAAGCATCGGAGGCCTTGAAACTCCTCCGCCGGTAGACAAGGAATTGCTGACGGTGTCCCTGCTGGTCGATCTTGCCGGACATCTGCTTTGTTTTATCATCAGTTGGCGGTTCGCCCTCATGGTATTCATCATCGGCCTGATGTCCAAAGCTTATAGCCATCCGGCAATACGGCTTAAAAAATATCCGGTGGCAGGATTGCTGACAGTCGCTTTCTTTCAGGGAGGCTGGACCTATCTTATGTCGCTCCTGGCCATTGACGATCTGAATTTTACTGACCTGATCACTCCACAAACGCTCTTTGCAGCCTCCCTATGTACGATACTGCTTCTGGGTTCCTATCCCATGACACAGGTATATCAGCACGGGGAAGACGGCCGAAGAGGAGATCAGACCATCAGCAGAATGCTGGGGATCCGGGGAACCTTTTACTGGACCATCGCTGTATTTTCCCTCGGGACAGCAGGATTCTTCATTTATTTTTATACTTACTACAGCCTGAGTATTGCACTCATTTTTCCTGTCTTTATGCTCCCTACCCTCGGTTATTTCCTTTGGTGGTTTTTAAAGGTACTTAAAGACGAATCTTCCGCCAATTTTCGTTCTACCATGACACTCAACAAGATCTCGTCCCTGAGCTTCATCACACTCTTTACCTTTTTATACCTCCATTCTCATGTCGTTAAATTTTTATAAAAGCTAAAATATTACGAATATTGGGGATAATTTAACTTCTTATAACGTGCAAAAAATTTCGATTATATTAAACGCAGTGTTGCTGGTAGCAGTAGGCGTATTATTTTATATGGTTTTTTCCATGAAAAGCCATATCGCAAGTGCTTACGGGAGCGATACCCTCACGGTAGCAGCACCACTGCCTAAAGCAGAAGGGAAAACGATGTACATCAATATTGATTCTCTTGAAGCCAGCTACGACTATTTCATCAAAATAAAAGCACAACTGGAAAAACTGGGTAAATCAAACGAAGCCGAGATCAAAGGTTTGTATGATAATTTCCAGAAAACATACCAGAAATATCAGCAACAGATCGAAGCTCAGACCATGACCCAGGATCAATACCAGGAAGCCCAGATGACACTGGCCCAAATGGAAAAGAATATCCGGGAAAAAGAAGAGCGGATTTCCGAAAACTATGCTAAAGAAGCCGAGCGCCTGAACAATCAGTTCCTCAAAAACATCGAGGTATATCTTAAAAAGAAGAGTATTGAACATAACTATTCGTACGTACTGGCCTACGCCAAGGGTTCTAACCTACTGTACGTAAACGACAGTCTGGACATTACCAAGCAGGTAGTAGGCGGACTGAATGCAGAGTACAAAGAGAGCCAGGTAACCAAATAAGTTTCCCCGGCACAACTAAAGTAATAATGGCCATGATCGCTGGATGATGGCCATTATTACTTTTTCCAGGACCAATACAATCATAACGTCAAACAACAAGATGTCATTTTTCCATCACTTAGAACGATATATCTGGCCCATCATACTCTTTGCAGGGTCTGTCGCCATTGGTATCATGATCGAGTTTTTCCTTCATTACAGGCTGCGCAGCATCATGACCAAAAACAACTGGCACAGCGGAGGGAAGATACTACAGGCGCTAAGGGGCATCACATTCATAATTTTCCTGGGGATAGGTGTTTACTTATGCGTCAACAGCCTTTCTCTTGATAGTACACTCGAAGGTTATTTTAACAAATCGCTGTACGTAGCCCTCATTATTTCCGCCTGCATCCTGCTCTCCAGGATATCCGTAGCTTATCTGAGCGTAGCACAATATACAGATGAAAGCACCAGTGAATTTCAGGGAACCTCCATTGTCACTAACCTGACCAGGATCGCTATTTTCTGTCTGGGGGCCATGGTCATCCTTCATACCCTGAACATCTCTATTACTCCTATCCTGACGGCGCTCGGTGTAGGTGGTATTGCCGTAGCACTTGCCATGCAGGAAACCCTCAGCAACCTGTTTGCGGGAATATTTGTGATTGCTTCCAAAAAAGTACGGATCGGCGACTATATACGTCTTCAATCCGGGGAAGAAGGATATGTGGAAGACATCAACTGGAGAACCACTACGATCACAGAACTGGCACGGACGGTAATCGTTGTTCCCAACAGTAAACTTTCCAATGCCATTTTTAAGAATTTTAATTTCCCTGCCAAGGAACTGATGCTCCCTGTACAAATTATGGTGAGTTATAATAACGACATGGACCTGGTAGAGACAATCGCACTTGAAACGGCTCAAAAAACAATCGAACGATTACCAAATTGTGTAAAAAACCATGTACCGTTCATCCGGTTCCATACTTTTACAGAATCGGAACTCCAGTTTTCCGTCCATCTGCTGATCAATGAAGCCATAGACCAGGGACCGGTGCGACATGAATTTATCAAAGACATCTTGCGGGCATTCCGTCAGAATGGTATTGAGATCTCTGAAAAAGCACTTACGCTTCGCAACAAAGAATTGTAGAAATCAGAGATAGATCTCCCCGATCAGGTAAGTGACCGCTGCTCCACTCATCAGGATGCGGTCATTTTTCTGCTCACACTTCAGTTCTCCCCGACGATCGGAAACCTGGATAGCTTTCATCGTAGTCTTTTTCAACTTTTCTGCCCAATAGGGTACGAGCCTGGTATGTGCACTACCGGTTACCGGATCTTCTTCTATTCCTACCTTAGGGCCAAAGACCCTTGATACAAAATCACTTTTTTCTCCGGGTGCCGTCACAATGATCACTAATGCATCTAACATTTTGAGTGTTGCAAAATCCGGCCGGATTCCCTTCACCTCTTTCTCGGTGGCATACACAGCCATTCCAAAACTACCGCTCGTATAATATTCCAGGCATCCCTGCCCCATCGCTTCC
>CAYTGJ010000029.1:35678-36421 GCA_964437245.1 uncultured Chitinophagaceae bacterium | reverse complement strand
CCTCGCATCAACTTTTGTGGTGTATTGACAGTTTTGTGCTCCGAAATCCGCCACCTTCGCCAAGCGTCAAAACGTTGGCGATAATCATTTTAAACAGACATAAATGACAATGAGACTTTTGACAATTATTTTACTCTCTATTTCAACTTTTGGGTACGGACAGACTAATCAAAATAAGCTAAAAGTGAAAGAACAAGCGAATATCATGGGACAGTTACTACTAACAGGGGACTATGACAAGTTTGTCAGTTTCATATATCCAGATGCTGTTACAAAAATGGGGGGAAAAGAGATGGTCATTAAAATTATAACCAATGGTCGAGTTCAAATGGAGAAAGACGGAACAACAATTAAGAACATTGAATTTGGAGAACCATCTGAATTATTAAGAAAGGACAACACAATTCAATGTATTATTTCTCAATTGATAACAATGAAAGTAAATGACGGAACATTGAAATCAAAAGCTAGCCTGTTTGCAATATCGTCAGACAATGGAGAGAACTGGACTTTTTTGGACATTACGACCAAGACAAACGAACAGCTGAAAATGATCGTTCCAGTTTTTCACAGCAGTCTAACTATTCCCACTCCGACAGATCCTGTTTTTTATAAAGATTGAGTGAAAATTACTACCACCAACAAAGTGTATGCCATTATGTTATCAGTCTGACGTTTATTATTTTTTACAACACAACGAAGTTCAAAAAAACACATCGCCTAACAAGGCTTTTGCGTCAGGC
>CAYTGJ010000029.1:6040-35668 GCA_964437245.1 uncultured Chitinophagaceae bacterium | reverse complement strand
TGAACATTAGTAATAAATTGAAACTTTGTACTCTGTTCGTCTGGCTGATCTCCCCATCAGCCAGACGAACAGAGTAAAGGTTGGTATCCTGTCTCGTGGTCATATTTACACGAGATGTTCTATCATTTTTTCTGATATTCTATAAATTTCTTCTTATCTCCTTCACAATATGTACAGGTATTCACTACAATATCAAGCGCACTGCTTTCAAGTACTTTGCTCGTATCTTCTACCTGGTATTTCTGTTTGATGATAATATTATCTTTTTCATCAGAATTCAGTTCACTGGAAAGTTTTATAAAATGGGATGCGCCGGCCTCTACTCCTATTTCTATCGCAAGCACCGCGTTATTCAAATACGTTTCCATATTCTTATCCATGTTTACCATCAACAACAGATTGACATGAATCCCCTCTTTTGTTTCTGCCTGGTAATAAATTATTTTTGAAACAAATTGCCGTTCGGGAACCTCTATTACACCGGCCATACGGTAAACAGCTGTTTCCATGTTTTCAAAATATTGCGAAAAATCATGTTGACTACCATAATGTTTTTTTAAAATAGCATATATATCTTTCTTTTCTGTATCGTCTATAATATTCCGTTCATTCAACAGAGGAAGATTTTTATCTTGCAATGCTAAAAAATAATTATTGGCATCGCTTGTATTAAAAGAGCAAGGCAACGTTATTTTTTCAGCCAGTTCAAAAAACTCCTTGTCATTTTTAATAACTTTATCAGAAACCACTTTCTCAATCATTGACGGGTTCTCTGTTTTATGCGTAGAATCTACCATCTCATTGGTGTTGTTACTATTTTGGGTACATCCCAGCAATAGAAAAATGAGGAAGAAATGTATTGTTGTTTTTAGCATATCATTATTTACCTAAATATTTAAAACATCTTAAATTTTTAAAACTCTCTACCCCCCATGCATAATTCAGGGCAAACTTATTCGTACTTTTTCCGGCCTGAACAACCTCTCCGAATGTCCATTTTTTACCACTTAGATCTGTTCTTGTTTCGAATTTATCTTTTGAGGTAAGAATTCCTGTTGAAATATGGCTCGGTTCGATAAAAAATACCAATTGACCATTATTAATTTCATTTTCCCAGATTTCATGAAAGGGCTTTTTTAATTCCTGAAATAATGCAGGACTACCAGCCATATAAGTTAACATGACAGATACCGTTGCATTTCCCTGGCCACCTGGAATATCTTTAAAGGGATCGTCTTTTGTAACCTTACGGGCCAGGTCCATCGCAAATTGATTACACCAGGTATTTACAGAACCTTCTATCAATTCTCCTGATTTGTACGTTTTGTCTCCTACTTTTGTATCAAAATAAGCACGTCCTTTATAATAACGTTTTTCACTCAACATATCAGTACCTACAGATGTAATGCCGGAAAATCTATTAGGATCCTGTGTTTCAGCTACAGGTACTTTTTTGATCGGTTGTGTTTGTTTATCTAAAACAGCTTTTATTCTTTCCTGTTGTTTAAAATTTTCTGTCCAATTAGTAGTATATATATAAGTGCCCAAAGCTTCGTTCATATATTTCAATACCTCAATATTGAATCCTCGCAGCTCCCCATCACTGCTTTGATTGGCCATAGTATACGCTAGATTATCACGATCGGCAACAGGAAGTGCCTTAAATACATTTAAAGCCGTAGTAGGGAAAAACCAATTATTCTCCTTCATTTTAGACCCTAGCGTCACCATCGTAATAGATCCATTTTTATAGTTCTCGAAAGCTTGCAGAATAAGATTCTCTTTCGGCGCTAACACGGCATTCCCTTCTTTTTTTGCTATAGGTTTTACTCTTTCACTTTCCGAATATTCTTTTAAACATTTGATCGTATTTTTACCAGGGGTAATCAATCCGTCAGGGGGAACTCCAGGCATTTTTACAGATTGGAAATTTTTAATAAAACTAATTGTCTCCTGATCCACTTTGCCATTGATAGATAAATTATATCCTGCTTTGTACAATAGCTGTTGAACCTTTATGACATCTTCGACCTTATTTTTCCCAGCCAGCCCAACACTTTCGCTGATAATATCAACTTTCGGAACATTCATAGGTGCTTTAGTTCCTGCATTGGTTAACCCTTTTATCTCGACCTTTTTATTCGACTCCAGCGCCTCTATTACTACATTAAGATAAGTCAACCGGATTTCATCACGTCTGAATTTATCCTTCATTTGGACTTCTTTCCCGTAAAAAGTTTCGGTTGCTTCTGTTTTATATTTTGTAAATCCAAGAGCTTCCGTATAGGTTTCGATATAGCCATTGGTAAATAATTCTCTCACAGCCTTTAGTTGTCCCAATTGATCATTAGGATGAGTTTTCACTGCTTTATTGATAGCGGCTACCCGATCATACAAATAATACCCTCCATGAAATTTTAAATCGGTTATGAAATCAATCAAGGCGGGATGCATGCTATCCCATTCCTGGCTTGACATTACATAAGTACCGGCCTCTACATCATCTTTAATTTCACGTCCTCGTGCATTAGAATTATTTGAATCTGCCTTTGTATTGGTCGCCACTGATTTTGCCTGCTCTCGCATTTTCGGCCATTCGGCTTGAAACAGCTTCAATACAGCTTCTTCACTGATAGTACCAATAGCTGTTTTATTGTCTATAACAAATTTATTAGCATCTTCTCCTTTCAGTTTAGCAGCCTTCGATATTTTGGTCGCCTGTTCCTCAGAAACGCCCGCATTCGTAAGTGCCGATACAATACTTTCTTCGCTTCTTGCCCCCATGTCATATCCCTTTCCAAGGGTAACACCGGAAATACCTCCTGGCCAATGGATAGAGCGGATCGCAGACATATTGCCTTCTCCATATAATGCTAATGATCCCGCTTCAAGCGATATTGTATTGTCTTCTTTTTTCTGAACACTTCGCTCAGCCGACTTCATCACTTCCACATTCTTTCCTTCGCTCGCCAGCTTTCCTGCATCGTCCGCTTCTTTTTCCAACGAAGCATCCTGATTGATTTCCAATCCTTTTCCATGAATTTCACCATTCCCAACTCTCCCCTGTCCCTGCTGTACAACATGCGTCAGCTCATGCCCAATCAGCTCTTGTCCTTCTTTGCTGGCAGGATTGTATTCTCCAGGAGCAAAATGGATATCGGCACCTTGTGTATAAGCTTTTGCATTTATCTCCTGAGCAGACGATGAATCCTGGTGAATATTTATGTTTGAAAAATCCTGATCGAAGCTGTTTTCCATTTTCGTCTGCACTTCTTCAGGCAACAGCGTAGTATTTGATGTTTCTGTAGTTTCAGTTGGTCTTCCCTTATGTGTAAACCCTGTAAGCATTTTAGGCTGTATACGGGATACCGTACCTATCGGCAGACGTGATGATACTTTTGAAATCACAAGCGGAGAGACATTTTCTTCCGTTTTACCGGTAGGCTCCTTACTTAAATTTTCTTTTGACATGAACTAGCTTGAGAAAAAAATTATGTACAACTATAAAATAAATTATCTTTGTAAAAATATATAATTTTTATGTTAAAATCAAAATTCACCCAGCTAAGCAACCGGATTTTTGAAACGATCTCTAAAGTTACTCCGGAAGGTTCTCTTGCCAGGTCTAATGAAGAAATGATTGCGGCCAATTTAACCGAAAATGAAAACAATGTACTGAATCAAAACTTCGCAGCAATCGAATCTAAGCTTAGTAACGAAGACGACAAAATTATTTTATTATTGGTTTTGACCAAACATCTATGTCCTGCTATTTTTAATAAATTCAGAACACTACAATTGGTTTTCCCGGATACACAATATGTGGGAGGAAGACTTTCTGAACCCGATAAATATTTTATTCCGACCATTCGTACCGCTTTGTTTACGCTTGCCAGTCTTGATTACAACAGGCATATAGAGATCATCCGAAAATCGTTTCAACCGCAGAGTCCTCTTTTCAAACTGAATATTCTCAAGCCAATCAGCATTGATCCGTTCATAGAAGATGCCCCCTTAGAGTGTACGCCTGAATTTATCTACGCTTTACTTTCTGAAGGAAAAGAAGAATACCAATATACCTATAGCGCCAACTTTCCTGCTACACTTTATCAAACCAGCGAAAGCTGGGAAGATCTCTGTTTAAATTCGAGGGAAACAATTGATTTAATGGAGGTAAAATCCTGGCTTAAAAATTTCACAAAGCTAAAAGAAAATCCACTATTGGGAAAAAGCCACAAGGGATACAAAGCCTTGTTTTTTGGTCCTCCGGGTACTGGAAAAACCGTTTCAGTGGGATTGCTGGGAAAAGATCTTACTATGCCGGTTTACCGGATTGACCTCTCCCAGATTGTATCCAAATGGGTAGGTGAAACAGAAAAAAACCTGAAATATATTTTCGATCTGGCATCCAATAAAAACTGGATCTTATTTTTTGATGAAGGAGATGCTCTCTTCGGAAAACGAAGTGATAACTCAGGAAGTAATGACCGGTACGGAAACCAGGAGATCGCCTACTTATTGCAACGTATGGAAGAACATGAAGGTATTATTTTCCTTTGTACCAACAAACAACACAATATGGACGATGCCTTTCGCAGAAGGTTCAGCAGCCGGGTAGAATTTTTTCTTCCCAAAAAAGAAGAAAGCTTTATCATCTGGAAACGCTATACCAGTGAGCTCGATGCAGTGCTGGAAGAAAAAGACCTGCGTAGAATTGTAGAAAAAGTACAAGTATCCGGAGCCGCTATTAAAAATTTCTGCAAGTGGATGAAGATCCTGCAATATGACAATCTTCACAAAACGGAAGAACAGATCATGCAAAATGCTCCCATTGATAAATATCAGTTCCTGGAACTCATGAGCAAGTACTTTGGACGCTACGAGGGACAAAGCCTTGACCAGCGATTGTTTAGTTAGAGGTTAATTTTTAGTTCTTCAATTGTTTTTTTATTGTATTTGGACATCCTTTACATATTCCTTTTTAATCTCGTTGGCATTATAAATATCTACTCTATTTTCTTTCTTGTTTTGAATAAAAATTTTTGATTGTGTTCTTCCTAAAAAAACTAAAATACTATCGGTTTCAACAACATTATTTTCAAAAGTAAAACTATATTTTATTTTTTTGAATTGGGTTTTATTATCATGAATATTTCCTTTTACTTCCCAAATGTTATAAACTAGAATAAAGATTAATACAAATAAAGATATTAGTGTGGTTTTTGTTAAATCAATAAAAGATTCAACATCTTTTAAATTAATAAGGAATAGAAGTCCCAAAAACATAAGCAACAATAATGTTGATCCCCATAAATTATGTGCATACTTTTCTTCGAGATCAGTATCAATATAACCTAATGTTGTATAATAAATTGAACAACCTACAATACTTATTAGTACTAATACGAATAATATATTATCGGGTATAAAAAATCTTTTTATTATTGACTCCTTTTTATCTTTATCCTTACTTTCGGGTAGTTTCTTTTTATTAAAAATGTCTCCGATAAAATATGTAGCTGCATAATTAAAAATAACTAAGTAGACAATTGGCAAAAGATCATCTAAAAAAGGTGTTAATATTTCTTCAAAGCTTATATAATAAGAAATTTTAATCTTGTAACATTTGTAATACAAAAAAAGTTTAACATACCCAATTAGAGTTATAACAACTACTATAATTGCACCATTCTCAAAAATCGAACGTAATGAGCTTTTTTCCTTTTCCCCCACTTCAGACATATTAAATTTCTTTCTGTTTAAAGAATCTTTCCTCTATAATACCTCTATCTTTCACAAACTTATTTCTAGCCTCCCCCGTGGTTAGTCCCCTGACCAACCACTCTCCCTATGAAACACGCTTCTGCTACAGACCAAGGTGAGAGTTTTTTAAATTATGATACATCGGAAACATTACCAGAGAGTCAGTGTGTGATTTGCATTACCAAATAATATATTCTACAATATATCCTCTTTTTTTATTTCCTTTTTTAAACATTTCTTTATTCAAAAAAGTAGAATAACTATCCAAACCGTATCTGTCGAAATATTCAGTCACATACAATTCGGTACTAATAACTAAGTAGCAAGGAATTATACTAATGTGATCTATAGAATCTTCTATCCCATCGAATAACAATGATTTATTATCCTTTTGCTTAAAAAAACTAATGCTTGGTTCGAAAAATAATACATTTACTTTGGAATTACACACCAATTCTTGAAATGAAATCTTATTACTTTTTAAAACTAACGAATCCTTTTTTTTAATAAATAATAAAACATAATCCTTATATTCTTTAATATTTAGTGAATCAAAACCGATATCTATAATTGTATCTTTTGAGTAAGCTAAGACATAACCATTTTCCATTTTTAATGCCTGGCCATTGGTAGTTAGAACAAAAACAAAACAGGATATTATATATAATATATTTTTCATATCATTTTATTTTTTTCTCTTATCCTCTCACCTGTGGTTGGTCCCCTACCAACCACTCTCCCTATGAAACACGCTTCTCCAACAACACAACATTCTCCGCATAGTGCATGTCTTTTTGTTTCAACTTACTAAATATCATCAGTCTTTGAAAATGTAACAAATAATTCGGCGGTATTTCGGTTAAATAGATTATTATTATCCGATATACTGTTCTTTTTCAGTTCAACTTTTAATTTGAACTGTTCTCATTTACTATCTTTATCGGATTATTTTTTTGACTTTATTTTTTTTATCTCTTTATCAAAATCACTTTCAAAGTTTTCATCCTGAAGTACTCTAAATTTTTCATACTCTTTCTCTGCTAACTTTACTGCCACATCATGACGGACTTTCCCTGCATCTTTCAGAATTTGATATTCATTGAATTGTAGAAAAGCATCCAGTTTGGAAATCCAGTCAGTCATCTTCATAGGTATTTGCCGGGCTGCCTGATTTTCTGCATAATCAAGATACATTGAAACAATTCGTTCTAGATCTTTAATTTCTTTTTCTATAAGGTAATTCTTTGCAATAGAAACATCACTTTTTAATATTTTCCCATGAGGAGCATTTTTAAAAGTTTGCAAGCCCATATTGGGTTCATCAGCATTCACTCTTGCCGCTATTATCTCAGCAGCTGTTTTACCAGTAATCGCCCAATGTAATTTATTCTGAACAGTCTTAAAGAATGTTAAGGTAATTTCAGCTTCCTTATTGTAATCAATGCTGCATTGTTCGTAGATGTCGGTAATTTTAAGATAAAAACGCCTTTCACTGGCTCGTATCTCTCGGATACGTTCCAACAATTCGTCAAAATAATCTTTGCCAATTTTTTTACCTTGTTTCAGCCGTTCATCATCTAGTATAAAACCTTTGATAATGAACTCACGCAAGGTTGTAGTAGCCCAGATTCTAAATTGTGTAGCCTGATAACTGTTTATTCTATAGCCAACAGCTATAATGGCATCCAGATTGTAGAAATCTACATCGCGGGCTACATCACGAGTACCTTCTTTTTGAACTATCCGGATTTTCCGGATAGTTGGTTCCCGTTCTAATTCCTTTGAATTATATATATTTTGCAAGTGTTCGTTTACCGTTCTTACATCTACTCCGAATAATTCAGCCATTTTCTTTTGATTAAGCCAGAAAGATTCATTTTGAAAAAACACCTCTATATGCACCGCACCATCAGAGGTTGTATAAAATATTATCTCATTTTCTTGAAGATTAAATTCGTTGTTCATCAGACTTATATTGGAATCGGTTAAGTAATATACAAAATGCTATAATTGAAAAAAAGTATATATGTGACGCAAAAAACAATCCCTATTCAGCCTAAAAATATTTATGTTTTCAGAAAACCACCGACCGAAATGCGGCTGAATAGAACATAAAAAGTTAAAAATTCTCTCTCTATTTTCAGTTCATGAAAGTTCAATACCATATATAAACAATTGGCTTACAAAAGAAAACACGATGTTAAAATTGACTCACTTCCGCTTCTCCAGCAACACCACATTCTCCACATGATGCGTATGTGGAAACATATCCACTGGCTGTACAGCTTTCACTTCGTACATACCATCCAATAAATTCAGGTCGCGGGCCTGGGTGGCAGGATTACAGCTCACGTACACAATGCGGGGTGCTCCGATCGTCAATAACGTACGGATTACATCTTCATGCATTCCGGCACGGGGAGGATCGGTAATGATCACATCAGGTTTGCCGTTTTCACGAATAAACTGTTCTGTAAATACATCTTTCATATCTCCCGCATAAAACACAGTATTGTCAATACTATTGACCTGAGAATTTATCTTGGCATCTTCGATCGCCATGGCTACCTGCTCTACCCCTACTACCTTCCGGGCTTTGCCTGCCACAAAATTAGCAATCGTACCGGTACCCGTGTACAGATCGTACACCACTTCCGCTCCGGTCAGTCCAGCCAGCTCACGGGTGATCTTGTACAACTCGTACGCCTGCCCGGAATTGGTCTGGTAGAACGACTTCGCTCCGATCCGGAACACAAGTCCTTCCATATTTTCCTCGATGTATGGCTTTCCGTGGTAGGTGATCACTTCCTGGTCAAAAATAGTATCGTTCCCTTTTTTATTGACTACATAATTCAGGGAAGTGATCTCCGTAAACCTGGTCTGAAGAAACGACATCAGAGCATCTATTTTATCTGTATCGTTTTCAAAAAACTGCACCAGCACCATCAGGTCGCCAGTAGTACTGGTACGGATCATCAGGCTTCGGAGAAACCCGTATTGATTTCTAAGATTAAAGAAAGGCCATTTCCGTTGCTGCGCAAATTCTTTGATCGCCAGACGGATGGCATTGGAAGGATCAGGTTGCAGATAACAATGATGAATGTCGATCACTTTATCAAAGACTCCGGGCATATGAAATCCCAGGGCATCTTTGTTGTGTACTCCCTCCGAACGGACTTCTTCGAGTGTGAGCCACCGGCGGTCGGAAAAAGTATATTCCAGCTTATTACGATAATACTGTTGTGTGGAAGCCCCCAAAATCGGCTTGATCTCCGGCAAAGCCACCTTTCCTATTCTCTCCAGGTTATCTTTCACCTGTTTTCCCTTGTAAAATAGCTGTACATCGTACTTCACATGTTGTAGTTTACACCCTCCGCAAGTGCCGTAATGAGAACAAAAAGGCTCTGTCCGGTCGGTAGACCGTTCATGATACTGAAGGACTTCTGCTTCCCCAAAGTTTTTCTTACTCTTATATACCCTCAGATCCACTACATCTCCCGGAGCTGTATATTCCGAAAAAATAACTTTTCCTTCTACTCTGGAGATACCTTTTCCCTCCGCAGCCAGTTCTTCTACTGTTACTTTTTCCAGAATAATATCCTTTTTTTTGTTAGACCTTCCCATTATCAAGCTTATTTCAAAGCGTAAATATCATAAATCTTTTCTATGTTTGTACAATTTAACACTGAAAATCCCCTCCATGTCAAACTTAGTACTGACAGTCCTTTTCACCTCCTGGCTATTGATCTGCTTCAGGATGTTTACGCTGTACAAAATTGATCATCTGCAAGCCATTATATTCAATTATTTTGTTTGCGCTGTCACCGGTTTTTTCTTCTATCACAACTATGAAAAAATCCTGGAGCTTGAGACCTTCGAACCATGGCTCCTGTTTGCCTTGCTCACCGGCTCCTGCTTTCTCCCTACTTTTTACCTGATCGCTTATACGGTAAAAAAAATCAGTATTACCGTTTCTACCATTGCCAGTAAAATTTCGCTCATTATACCTGTTACGGTGAGTATTCTATACCTCAACAGTGCTTCCTCTTTCAGCATACTCAACATCACCGGACTGTTGCTGGGGCTGGGTGCAATTTTCATGACCTCGCTCAAAGAAGAAGAGCATAACGATGCGGATCGTCCTAAAAACAAACTGGTCTATTTTCTTCCTTTCCTTGTATTTCTGGGAGGAGGCCTGGTAGACGTGATGGTCAATATTTCCAATTCCCGCTATCTGCCTGTGGAAAAAAGCAGCCTGTTTCCTTTTTTCGCTTTTTCTGCTGCGGCTACCGCAGGGCTTTTGGTATTGCTGTACCGTATCATCTTTAAAAATGAAAAAATCATTCTGAGAAATATTGTGGGGGGATTGATCCTCGGTATCCCTAACTATCTTTCGATCTACTTTCTGCTCAAAGCGCTGCAGGATTTTGACAACAACGGAGCGTTCCTTTTTCCCGTACTGAACATTTGTGTCATACTGGTTAACTCTCTGATAGCGATCTTGTTTTTAAAAGAAAAGATGAGTAAGGCAAATTATGCAGGACTTTTTCTGGCCGTAATTTCCCTCATTTTGATCATTGCCTGAGCTAATTCCTGCAAAAATATTCGACTAAAAAAAGAATATTTTGACCGAATATTTGTTTATTGATTCATGAATTCAATAGTTAAAATTATTTTTTCAATTACCTTCTTGTTATTGGGGACAAGCTCTTTATATGCTCAACCAGGCAATCACATCCTCCCCGACAAAGCCACTACCGATATTGTCAAAATAGCGCTGGACCATACCTACAATTTTGAGTTTGAAGAATCCAAAAAATATTGCGACCAGATCCGGAAAAAATATCCTGCTCATCCGGGACCGGACTTCATGATGGGTCTTAACATCTATTGGGAAATGTTTTACAACGATTCCTATAAAGAAAAAGCGCCGCTGATGATCAACTATCTGAACCGGTCTATGGAGCTGAGTAAAAAAATGCTTACCTACGACGCTAAAGATGTAGAAGGTGTGTTTTTTAAACTTGCTTCTGAATGTTATCTCGCACTTTATTACTCCGAAAGGGATGAAACTTCCAGTGCTCTGGGCTATGCTAAAAAGATGTATTCGTCACTGAAAACCGCCATGGTTTTAAAAGAAAAGCTCAATGAATTTTATTTTCCTACAGGAATATACAATTACTATGTGGTTATGTATCCGGAAGTACATCCGGTATTCAAGCCTTTTATGTTTATGTTTATGAGCGGTACAAAAGCTCAGGGATTTAAGGAGATGGACTATGCCTGGAACAACGCAGTATTCTGTAAAATGGAATGTGCTTTTCATCTTTGCAATATTTATCTCAAATATGAAGGAACTCCGCTCCTGGCCTATGAATATTCAAAAGCCCTGTATGACAAATATCCCAGGAATATCTTCTTTGCCTTAAGGCATGCCGAAGTACTGCTGGCGAAAGGAGACTTCAAAGAAGCCGAGCGGATTGCCCATATGCTCTATAAATCTGAAAGGAAATATTTCGTTTCCTCCTCTTATGTGCTATACGGAATGCTGTATGAAAACTATTTCAAAGAACCGGAAACAGCAGGAATGTTTTACAAAAAAGCGATACAGTCTTTCCAGGAAACAAGTAATCCTGAAGTAGATTACCTCAGCATGGCCTATGCCGGTATGGGGCGTTACTATCATCGCCTGGGAGATAAACAAAAAGCTACTGAGTTTTATAAGAAATGCAGAGATATTGCAGAATATAAATCTGTTGTAAAAGAAGCCGACCTTTATTTATCAAAAAAGCAATAAGCAGTCTGCTTTTTTTCATACTATCAACAACTCTCCTGCGGTTCTGATATTATTTTTGAGGTTTTTCGCCTTTTTTGCTATATTTTTGCATCATTGAACAATATAAGAATGCGTAAGATAATCTTTTTCCTTCTGCTGGTTTTAGGGAGTACTTCCATCTCCCGGGCCCAGTTAAAAATAGGGGCAGCCGTTTTTCCCCAGATCAGTTCCACCTCGAGTATTATTCCTTTCAAGAAGGATATTGTCAACCAGCATAACCTGCCTACTTTTACCGGTGGGGGCGGAATCTACGTGACACGTGATTCATATAGGAAACCAATCGGATTTCAGTTTGGAGTGGCCTACTCTTCACACAATCAAACCTATCTGTTCCGGTATAAAATAGCCGATGAAAATGAAACGCACCGCGGGAAAAAACGCTTTGATTACCTCAAGTTTTCTCTTGTTTTTCGTAAAGCCTGGTACGTTCACAAATACGTAAAATCCATCATTTACTTAGGACCACAGTTTTCCTACCTTCTTAAATACGATGGAGGAGCAGTAGTATACGAAGAAAACAGTTATTTCGACCTTCCCTCCACCGACCAGAATACTTATTATAAAAAATATTCTATAGATGCGGTAGCCGGCTGGGAACTGAACTATGCCGTCCACAAAAACTTTGACTTGTTTGCTTCGCTCCGTATTGATTATGGACTCAACAATATTGAACAGTCAGGAGCTACTTACAACGGAATCTCTATTTTCAATGGAGGAGGAACCCACCAGATGACCTGCGGACTTCAACTTGGAGCTTACTATGTTTTCCACCGTAAGGACCATCTTCTGCTCCCTACCTCAAGCTGGAGATACAGAGTATATAAAAAGAAGAAACTCTCCGGCAGAAAATAATTCATGGTTTTTCCGGTGCAGAAGCAATGGCCGGGGTACTGCTTGTTTTCATTTTGAAATGAGCAGGTTACCAACGGGGCACGTGCGTCAGGCACTTGAATAAACAACTGATATACAAAACATTGTTACAAAGTAAATTTCAGGATAACTTTTCCTCCCGGCGTTTTCTAATCTTAAAAAGTTTAATAACTTTGTACAGCCTCAGGTACTATATATTCGGTACTTAGAACATTTTAACAACAATATTAATGAATGCAATAATTTTACTGGCAGTACTCGGGATCATTACGATGCTTTCCGATATCTTAGGGTTTAAAAAATCAATCTGGTATCTTATTATCCTTGGTTTAGGAGGAGCGCTCTTTCTTACTTTTATGGATGCCACCGTTCCCGGATACGCCGACCTTATTTATGCCGACAGAATATTTTTTGTAGATAATTACTCTATTGTATTTTCAGGACTGATCCTTACCCTTGTACTGATCTGGTTTTTCATTTCCAGGGATCAGTATGCAGGCACAGAATTTAACTCTTCTGACAACTATGCGTTGGTACTCTTTGCTACTGTAGGTGCCTTATTGCTTACGTTATATATGGATCTGTCTCTTCTTTTCATGGGCATCGAGATCCTCTCTATACCATTGTTCATCCTGGCCGGAAGCCGGAAGAAAGATCTTTCTTCCAACGAAGCATCGCTGAAATACTTTCTGATGGGAGCTTTTGCCACTGGTATTCTTCTGTTTGGGATCGCCCTGATATACGGAGCCTGCGGAAGCTTTAATCTTCAGAATATTGCAGAATATGCCGCACAGAACAATGGGCATCTTCCGATTATGTTTTATACCGGGATTCTATTGATCATGATCGGACTTGGATTCAAAGTATCAGCCGTTCCTTTCCATTTCTGGACTCCGGATGTATACCAGGGTTCTCCTATGTTTGTCACCGCTTTTATGGCCACAGTAGTTAAAACTGCTGCCTTTGCCGGTTTCTTCCGTTTATTTGTCACTTGCTTTACCTCCATCAATTCGAGCTGGGCTTTCTCTCTGTCACTGATCATTGCGGCTACCATCCTGGTCGCCAACTTTATCGCCGTCTATCAGGACAGTGTTAAAAGAATGCTTGCCTACTCGGGTATTGCACAAGCAGGTTACATCCTTCTTACGATCCTTGTGTTAAACCAGGAAACCAAAACCGCTTTATTCTTATACCTGGCATCTTATTCTCTTGCCACGCTTGCTGCTTTCACCGTCCTTTATCATGTAGTAAAAACCAAGGGCAATGACAGTTTTGATGCGTTTAATTCGCTGGGGAAAACCAATCCGTTCCTGGCCTTCATTATGACGATCGCCATGCTGTCGCTGGCAGGGATTCCTCCCACGGTCGGTTTTTTTGCAAAATTCAACCTGTTTGCAGCGGTACTGAGAGCCGACTTCAACAACCTGTGGCTGGTGGCAATCGCCGTGCTGGGATCGCTCATCAGTGTTTATTACTACTTCAAAGTCATTATCAGCATGTATGGCAAGCAAGGCCAGGCTGTTGATATCCAATTAAACTTCACTAACAAAGCTGTTCTGGTGATCATGGCAGGAATTATTGTTCTGCTGGGAATCCTACCAGGCTACATCCTTCACAACATCAATAATCTTTAATTTTCCCCCAAGTACAATCCCCTTCCGGGATTGTACTTACACCACCTAATTTTACACGCCATGGAAGAGGTAAAGTACCTGTTTACACAATTAACCAACCCTGAAGTAATGATTCATACCGGAGGGTTATTATTGGTACTCATCGTTATCTTTGCTGAGAACGGTCTGTTCTTTGGTTTTTTCCTTCCGGGAGATACTCTTCTCTTTACAGCAGGATTGCTCACTTCTACCGGAAAATTTCAGGTTTCCCTTCCTACTCTTTTACTAAGCATCTTCATTGCTGCGGTTTTAGGAAGTTTATTCGGCTATTTTTTCGGGCTTAAGACCGGAGACGGTTTCCGGAACAGGAAAGAAAATATTTTCTTCCAGAAACGCTATATCGAAGCGGCCGAAGCCTTCTTTAACAAATATGGAGGAAGAGCACTGGTATTGGGAAGATTTCTTCCGATCATCCGGACATTTGCACCGATCTTTGCAGGAATCGTAAAGCTGAAATTCTCTGAGTATTTTATGTACAATCTTATAGGAGCTTTTCTCTGGGTCTTTATCATGACTCTGCTGGGCTTTTATGTAGGCCAGTGGATACCGAATGCAAAAGAAATGCTGGAATATATCATTCTGGGAATTATTGTAATCACCTGGATTCCTGTAATCATCACGTATCTCAAGGAACAAAAGAAAAAAAAGCAACAGCAACAATAAACCGTTCTTCACATACCACCGGGAAAGGAGACCGGAATGTATTCCATTCCCTCCTGACTACTACTAACTGAATGGCATCATCGATCTGTTTCGTTGGTAAACTATGTAATACCTCCTTTATACAGTGCCTCTCCCACTCAGCAGGTCTTTTAAAGGAAAATCCAATGCTCTTCAAATGAAAAAAAATACCGCCACTCCCTTTTTTAGAAAAATACATGATTTAGTATACATGGTTTCCCTGGTAGCGCTCATTGTCATGCAGTCGCTCCTGCACCGCTACCTCGGCATAGAAGCTGCTCCCGATTCCCGGGAAGGGGCCTGGCTTGACCTTATCATCCACTTGCTGTCAGGACTTTGTTTGTTGGGATTCTTTGTCAAAAAATACAACCCGGACTTTATCAGAACAGCCTTTATGATCATATTTCTGGCAGAGCTGGTACTGGGCATCTTTCTTAAGAAGCTACAGATACGCTATAGCAATGAAGTGGTCTTCATAGGCTTACTCGGGATTCTGATCACCTGGTTCAACACACATCTCAACCGTAAAAAATTCACACAGGAAGAAGATTGAATCAGGGCATTTCCGCCATCCGGATCAATATCTTCTCCAACCTGGAAATAATCACGGCATTCGTACAATTATAATTATTGGCCATCAACGAAAAGCTGTACAGTTCTCCCGAACGGGACCGTACATACCCGCTGTAACAGATCACTTTACTAAGCGTACCGCTTTTGACCCGCATGTTGCCTTCTGCCGCCGATCCTTTCCCTAGCCGGTATACAGTACCCGTCTGACCTGCCACGGGAATAGAAGCATAAAAAGACGCAAAAATACTATCTTTCGACACCAGATAGAGGGCTTTGCTGATCTGAGAAGCAGAAATTCCATTATTAGGAGAAAGCCCGCTTCCGTCGTACATAAACCATCCGGAAACATCGAGTCCTTTTTCCTTCCAGAAATCCTGCACCGCCTTTACTCCTCCTTCGATGGTCTGATTCCCGTATTTTTTTTTGTCCTCCCGTTTTCAGCAGTACTTCTGCGTTCAGGTTAATGCTGTTTACATTTGTCTGCTTCGCTATTTCTTTCAATGACGGAGACTGATACACATGAAGAGGTACTCTGGGAAGTCCGGCAGAATTCTTTTTCATCAGTACATAAGCCTGCTGAGTCACATTTACTTTTTTTGCGGCCAGCGCATCATATAGTAAGGTCGCACAAAGCAGGGGCGGATCAGGCACGGCTCCTCTTACCGCAAACTGTTCTGTATTAGCCGGAATCGTTCCTTTCATATAGATTACATTCGACCGGGGAGCAGAATACAAATACGCTTTATCCCCGGAACCGGAAGCTCCTGTCTTCACTTCATTGATAAACTGTACAGTGCTTAATAATGGACTTACCTTTACCAAACGGGCTGAATCACCCTCAGAAGTTCCTTTGAAATAAACCCGGTATAAATTTTCATTGATATTGAGTCCAAACACTCCTGCTCCATAATAATTTCCGATATCTCCCCAGGGCCAGTGATCCGGAATCATACTTTGATCAAACACGGAGGCATCCGCTACTACAGCACCATTTATCTTCCTGATCCCGGCTTCTTTGATTTTTTTCACCCAGAGAGCGATCAATTCTTCCCAGGCAGGATAGCCTTTGTAACGATCCGTCCCCAGCGTAGGATCTCCACTTCCTGTAATGTATATATTTCCTGTCAGGACAGAGTCTTTCAGTTCTCCGTCGTACTCAAGCACCGTTTGAAAGGTATAATTTTCACCCAGTATCTTCAGTGCTGCTGCCGTGGTCAGAAGTTTCAAATTGGAAGCCGGAGGCATATTTTTCTGCGCATTTTCAGACACTACCGGCAAGCCGGTCTTTAACGCCCTGACACTTACCGCCAATTGTCCGTATTTCATTACAGGGTCAGCCGAAAGGGTGTTGATTTCCTTAAGAAGTGCATTATCTACAGTACTTTGAGCATTTACCCTCAAAACCATCCCTTCACAAAATAAAAAAAAGCAGATGATGCATAGCTTCATATTATACATAACTTATATTCTGTAGTTTATACTATTTTCCAGTTAATAACCAATGAGAAAAGCCAATCTCATCCCTGATTGTTTTGTTGCGTATTTACCGATAATTATCGTAATTTTACAAAATTACAGGTTCCATAGACAGGTCAGATATGCTCCCTCTTGGTAGAGTTAAAGATACAAATTTTTCCCATAAAGGGATTTTTATCGCACTGGTGGTGATCATTACCTGGACTGTATCTATTTTATTTTCGTTCAGTTATCATACCTATCTCCTGAACCCCTGGAATATTATTATCATCCTTATCCTGACCCATTTATACACAGGTCTTTTCATTACTGCACACGATGCGATGCACGGGACTGTCAGCAGTTCTCAAAAAATAAACGACCTGGTTGGCACAATATGCGTCATCCTGTATGCCTGTTTTTCCTATAGCAAACTAAAAGAAAAACACCACAAGCACCATAAGTTTGTAACTTCCCACGAAGACCCGGACTACCACAATTCTAATTTTCTTATATGGTTCGTAAAATTCATGAAAAACTATATGGTACTCCGTCAGATCGTTCTGATGGCACTGCTGTATAATCTTATGCATTTACTGCTGGATATTCCCAAACTGAACCTTGTATTGTTCTGGATCATCCCTCCCATCCTGAGTTCGTTGCAACTGTTCTATTTTGGTACGTACCTGCCACATAAAAATCCCGATGAAATTCCGAACCAGTATAAGTCACGTACCCAAAATATCAACTTCTTTTTAGGATTTATTTCCTGTTATTTCTTTGGTTATCACTACGAGCACCACGCCAAACCTTATCTACCGTGGTGGAGACTTTGGAAGGAGAAATTATAATGAATCATCTTTTTCCAACTACCTTATCCGGGTGTAGACTACACAAACAAGTATCAACAACAAGACAACATAATAACTAACAATGTCCGCTAAACAAAAGACCTGTGCCATTATTGGTTCCGGAATTGCCGGAATAGGAGCCGCCATCCGAATGGCAAACAAAGGCTATCAAGTAACCGTATTCGAACGCAACAGTTTTCCCGGAGGGAAATTATCTACTTTCGAAAACAAAGGCTACCGCTTCGATTTCGGACCTTCCGTTTTCACCATGCCTCAGAATATAGAAGATCTCTTCAAGCTGTCAGGAAAGGACATGAAAGATTACTTCGAATACATCCATCTTAACCCTGGCTATAAATACTTTTATGAAGACGGTACTGTTCTGAATGCGTATCATCCCCGGGAACGGTTTGCGGAAGAGGCTTCCAAACTGACCAACGAGAGCAAAGAAAATATCCTGAAATACCTCAACTACTCAGAAAATATCTACAACCTTACCAAAGAGGTTTTCCTTTTCAACTCGCTGCATAAAATAAAGAATTTCTTCAACCGCCACGTATTCAAAGGGCTTCTTAACTTCGGGAAGATTGATGCGATGAGTACGATGAATGAGGTCAACACAAGATGGTTCAAAGACCCCAGACTGGTACAACTCTTCAACCGGTATGCCACCTACAACGGATCCAGTCCGTTCCTCGCACCCGGTACGATGAATGTAATTCCGCACCTTGAAATCAATATGGGGATATACTACCCGAAAGGCGGAATGGTTTCCATCACCAACTCACTGGTAAAGCTTGGCCAGGACCTTGGAGTAAAGTATGAATTTGAAAACGGTGTGGAAGAGATCCTCCTGGATGGTAAAAAAGTAAAAGGAATCAGAACACAGAAAGGAACCTATGATTTTGATGTGGTCATCAGCAACATGGATGTTTACAACACCTACCACAAGCTCCTGCCGAATGAAAAACGTCCTGAGAAAATACTCAACCAGGAAAAGTCAAGCTCTGCCATCGTCTTTTACTGGGGGATCAAAAAGAACTTCGAACAGTTTGACTTACACAACATTCTTTGGGGGAGCGAATATGAAAAAGAATTTGACACGGTAGTTAACAAGAAAAAGATCTACAAGGATCCTACCATCTATATCAATATTACCTGCAAACATAGTCCTTCGGATGCTCCGGCAGGGTGTGAGAACTGGTTTACAATGGTGAATGCTCCTCACAACAGCGGTCAGGACTGGGACAGCATCATCAACGAAACACGCGAGAACATGATCACCAAGATCAACCGAATCCTGAAAACCGATGTTCGTCCGCTGATCGAATGTGAAAGTATTTTGTCTCCAATCGTAGTAGAGCAAAAAACGTCCAGCGCTCAGGGAGCGATCTACGGAAATGCTTCCAACAACCGGTTTGCAGCATTCTTACGGCATTCCAACTTCCATAATAAAATAAACAATCTGTATTTCTGCGGAGGAAGTGTGCATCCTGGACCAAGTATTCCGCTTTGTCTGATGAGCGCCAAAATAGCGACGGATATGATTGAATAGAAATGAATGAAGAAACAGGGAGCAGAAATAAAAGACCAAGGTATAAAACCTCCAGTTTCTGCTCCCTGTTCCTGTTCCTGTTCCTGTTTTTAGAACCTTGCTGCGATCAGCAGATCCAGGTCTTTATAAGCCATGTTGAATTTTCTTGCCAGGAACGGATTCGTAAGGCTGCCCTTATAGGCATAAACACCTTTCATAAACCATTCTTTTGAATAGATCATGCCGTCTACTCCTCCTTTGCGGGAGATCTGAAGCAGCATGGGCGTAAAGATATTGCTCAGGGCAATCGTGGCTGTACGGGCTACGCGTGAAGGGATATTTGGAACGCAGTAATGAATCACATCAAATTTCCGGAACACCGGTTTCCGGTGGCTGGTGATCTGCGAGGTTTCAAAACATCCTCCCTGGTCAATGCTGACATCAATGATGATCGAATTAGGTCTCATTTCTGCCACCATTTCTTCTGTCACCACACAAGGACTTCCTTCATCCGAGCGAAGAGAACCGATTACGACATCCGCCCGTTTCATCTCATTGCGCAGCGTGACCGAATCAATCGTAGAAGTATACAACTGATACCCTAAGGTATGCTTGAGCCTTCTCAGTTTATAAACATGATTGTCGAATACTTTCACCTCAGCTCCCAATCCCAGTGCCGCACGGGCCGCATATTCCGCTACGGTACCAGCTCCCAGGATCACTACTTTGGTAGGATGCACTCCGGTGATCCCACCGATGATGACGCCTTTTCCGTTGTTGCTGTTAAGATATTCAGCCGCGATCAGCATCACAGTACTTCCCGCTATTTCACTCATTGACTTCACGATCGGCTTCCCTCCCGCTTTGTCCTCTATATACTCATAGGCAAGCGCCGTGATCTTTTTATTGTTGACAGCCTGTAAAAATTCCGGCTGTAGTTTTCCTACCTGCAGGGCTGAGATCAGGGTTTTTCCCGGTTTCATCATCCCTACCTGCTCCGGAGTAGGCGGATCCACTTTCAATACAATGTCCGAAGAGAAAACCTCTTCTTCCGAATACACAATTTTGGCGCCAGCCTCGCTAAAGTCACGGTCGCTCATTTTAGGGCTGCTACCCGCTCCGCTCTGCAGGACTACCTCATGGCCGTTGTTTACCAGAATGCTGACTGCTTCAGGGGTCAGGCACAGACGGTTTTCATCACCTTCCAGCTCTTTAGGAATCCCGATGTTAAGATTGTGTACATTTTCCTTTACCTTGATGAGCTTCTCTTCGGGATAAAGAGCCGCTTCTTTGGCAAGGGATTGCATCTTAGCTTTCATTATAAGTTAGGTTTATTAACACTATCTAGTTATCCATTTTCCTGGATAATTTTATTTTTCGTTCTGTTTCAGAAATTATTTCAATATTGATCGATACATACTCGTCGGGCAGCAACGAAGGGATCATGGACGGCCATTCCACAAAACAATATTCGTCTGAATAGAAATACTCGTCCACTCCGATATCCGATGCTTCTTCTTCACTTTTTATCCTGTAAAAATCAAAATGATAGAAAATAATACCCTGATTATTGTGATACTCATTCACGAGTGAAAATGTAGGGCTGGAAACATTTTCAGCCACCCCCCAAGCCTGGCAGATTGCTTTGATGAGCGTGGTTTTGCCTGCTCCCATTGATCCTTCAAAAAGCCATACATCGACATCTTTTGAATAAGATATTACCTGTCTGGCAGCCTCTGAAAGACGGTCCAAAGAACTGATGATCTCCAGTTCAGAAGTAAGTCCGCTTTCCATCTGATCTTAACCTTCTTGTGGTGATAACAGTTCAGCGCCTTCCTCCTTCTCTTCTACCTCTTCATTCCTGAAAATCACGCCATCCTCAGGAGAACTATTGATAGAATCAACCATCACCGTATCCGGCGTATTAATATTAGAAGGTACAGGTTTACTTTCGCAGGAAAACAGGAAGAAAATCACCAAAAACTTCAACACCTTTAACGAAAGGAATAACAGATAATGCTTTTTCATGAAGCCTTTCACAAGATCCATGTATTCTTGCCATTGATTTTTCATTGATGAAAAATTAGTACTTATGTTTTACTTCCTAGAAGACAATGTTACCAGAGGAACAATCATTTCCTCCAGGGATACCCCTCCATGCTGAAAAGTATCCTTATAATAGTTCACATAATAGTTAAAATTATTCGGATATGCAAAAAAATAGTCCTCTATTGTAAACACATAGGCACTGGAGATATTCTTTTTAGGGAGAAAAAAACGTTCGGGTCTTTTGACCACCAATACATCGTCTTCCTCAAAACTAAGGTTTTTCCCTACTTTATAGCGGAGGTTGCTGTTGACCGATTTATCGCCTATGATTTTATAGGGATGCTTGACCCGAATGGTCCCATGATCCGTTGTGATCACAAGTTTTACCTTTTTCTCGGAGATCTTCTTTAGCGCTTCCAGAAGAGAGGAATGTAAAAACCAGGATTGTGTGATCGACCGGTAAGCGGACTCATCCGGTGCCAGCTCGCGGATCATTGCCATATCGGTACGGGCGTGTGACAGCATATCGACAAAGTTATAGACGATCACATTGAGCTTATTGGACATCAGGTTGCTGATGCTGTTCACAAGCGCTTTTCCCTGATCTACATTCAGTACTTTATGATAAGAGCTTTTGATCGTATATTTATTCTTCTGAAGCTGAGCCGTGAGAAATTCTTCTTCATAATTATTTTTACCTCCTTCATCGTCTTCGTTTGCCCACAATTCAGGGTGTCTTTTCTCCATCTCGGAAGGCATCATTCCAGAAAAAATAGCATTGCGTGCATACGCCGTAGTAGTGGGCAAAATAGAATAGTAAGCGGATTCTTCTTCCACATTAAAATACTCACTAATGATCGGTTCTAGTACCTTCCACTGATCAAAACGTAAATTATCGATCAGCAAAAAGAACACCGGCTCGTTTCCTTCCAGCAATGGGAATACCTTTTTCTTCATAAGCTGGTGAGAAAGCAGCGGGCGGGAAACATTGGCATCGTTCAGCCAGCTTTCATATGTTTTTTTTATAAACTTACAAAAGCTGTTGTTCGCTTCGCTCTTCTGCATATCGATCACCTCTCCCATACTTTTGTTTTCGGTACGGTCGATCTCCAGTTCCCAGAAGATTAATTTTTTATATACCTCCACCCACTCTTCATGACTCAACTGATCGGAAAAGGCCAGGCTTAGTTCCCTGAAATTCTGCTGATAACTCAGGTTTGTTTTTTCCTCTACCAGTCGCTTGTTGTCCAGGATCTTTTTGATCGAGAGCAGAATCTGGTTGGGGTTAATGGGTTTGATCAGGTAGTCTGCTATTTTCGCTCCGATGGCATCTTCCATGATCTGCTCCTCTTCATTCTTGGTGATCATCACTACCGGCAAAGTAGGTTTCAGTTGCTTGATCTGATTCAACGCTTCCAGGCCATTCATGCCAGGCATATTTTCATCCAGGAACACCAGATCAAATTTTTGCTGTTTGCACTTCTCCACGGCATCGGCCCCGCTTACAACCGGTACCACTTCGTACCCTTTGTTATTCAGAAATATGATATGAGGCTTTAATAAATCGATTTCGTCGTCTGCCCAAAGGATAGTTGTTTTTTGCATGCTTCTTGATCTTTAAGTAAAAATGTAACGACGACGTATAGAATATTAGTATCAGGCGCTGAACAATGATAAAAACAATTTCAGCGCCCGATCGGTTATTTTTATGCGTCCAATACTTCTTTTAAAAGTTCGGTGGTCACCTTAGGATCAGCTTTTCCTTTACTGGCTTTCATCACCTCTCCCATAAACATGGACAGGATTCCTTTTTTACCACCTTTATATTCGGCCACTTTTTCCGGATACTTTGCAAGTACTTCCTGTACCAGCGGACGGATATTGTCCGAATTACTATCCTGGATGAGGTTCAATTCTTCCGCAACCTTCATAGCAGATCGACCATCAGCCTTGACAAGTTCCGGGAATATTTTAGTAGCTGCCGTGGCAAAACTCACCTTTCCTGAATCTACTACCGAGATCAGTTCTGCCAGTGCCTTAGGCGTCACGGTCAGTTGGGTAATACTCATCGTCAGTTCGTTCAGGTACGATTTCACCGGTCCCATCATCCAGTTGGAAGCCGCTTTATAATTACCCGTGTTTTTACAAAGTTCCTCAAAATAAAAAGCGATTTCCTTAGTATCTGTAATCACGAGGGCATCGTATTCCGGAAGACCGTATTCCTGTACAAATTTATGAACCAGTTGCTGAGGCAACGTAGGCATAGTATCTTTGATCTCTTTCAGCCATTCGTCGGATATTCTGAGCGGCTGCAGATCCGGCTCCGGAAAATAACGGTAATCGTTCAGCTCTTCTTTAGTACGCATCCCGTGTGTTGTAAAATTCACGGTATCAAACTGGCGGGTTTCCGAAAATATCTCATTGCCGGCCTCTATCTCGCTGATCTGTCTTTCTATTTCAAACTCGATCGCACGCTGTACGTTACGGATGGAATTCATATTCTTCACTTCCACCTTTTTCCCAAATTTTTCAGCACCTTTCAGCATCACTGAAACGTTGGCATCGCAACGCAGCGATCCTTCTTCCATATTTCCGTCACAGATATCAAGATAGCGCACCAGTTTCCGGACCTCAGTAAGCAAGGCAGCAGCCTCGTCGGAAGTACGGATATCGGGTTCGGTCACAATCTCGATCAGGGGCACTCCGGCTCTGTTGTAGTCCACGAGTGTATCAGTTTCTCCGTCCAGGTGCAGATTTTTTCCTGCATCGTCTTCCATGTGAATACGGTTCAAACGTATATGTTTTTCTTCCCCCTCCTTGGTTTTAATGGTAAAACCTCCTCCTTTACAGATAGGAGCCTTGTCCTGGGTAGTCTGGTATCCTTTGGGAAGATCCGGATAGAAATAATTCTTACGATCAAAGAAATTGACACGGTTGATCTCGCATCCGCTTGCCAGTCCCATACGGATCGCATATTCCACTACTTTTTTGTTAAGCTTCGGTAATACACCCGGGTGCGCCAGCGTGATCACACTGATGTTCGTATTCGGCATGTTTCCAAACTCGGTAGAATCGGAAGCAAAAATTTTACTGGCCGTACTTAATTGTGCGTGTACTTCCAACCCTATCACCGGCTGGTATTTATCTTTAATCGATTGATCCATTATAATTTAATAAATAACAATATCGTTGTTGTAAGAGGCAAATATAAGACTTTCATGCGACATTTTCAGTCTCCGGAAAGCTTCGTTTTAACACAAAAAAAGAGCATGGAAATCAACCAGTTGTATACATCAAAAAGTATATTCCCTCCGCTTACAATATATTATCCGGAAGTTACGTTTATCAGAAAAACATTCCGAATCAGAAAAACTTCGTATGTTTGGGCATAATTTAAACAAATCTTGTTATCAGGAAATTATTTGGAAATATTAGTTTTGTTGTACTGCTCAACGTATTAATCAAACCGGTCTGGTTATTTTTAGAAAACGATGTACAGGACAAATTACATCACAAAGAGTTTGGACTATATTCCGCATTATTTTCCCTCGGATACATTTTTGCCTCACTTACCGATATCGGTCTTAATCAATATGTAACCAAAAAACTTGCCTCAGAACCTTCCCGCATGCAGGAAGTTTTTTCTAATATTTTCGGATTAAAATTACTGATGCTCGTGATCTATCCGGCCTTCATGGCACTCGTAGGCTGGGGAATGCAATACGATGAAAAAGAGATCTACTTCCTCGTTGTCCTGTCTTTTGCACAGGCCCTGGTTCAACTCATCTTTTTCTTCCGGGCCAACTTCCAGGCCAATCAGCATTTCATGGTAGATTCCACGGCTTCCATCATGGATAAATTTATCCTGATATTGCTGGTGATCATCCTTCTCTCCCGTCACATCACGCTGGACCTCTTCATCTACGCCCGGCTGCTTTCGCTGATCATTACCGTGATCATCTTCTATGTGGTCAGCCTGCGTTTGTTCGATTATATTGCTCCCCGGCTGGACCCTAAAAAACTTAAAACGCTGATCCGGCAAAGTATTCCTTTTGCCATCATTACGATCCTCTATTCCATCAACGAGAAGATCGATACGGTACTGATCGAAAGGATCTCGGGAGGACTAAACAAAGAAAGCGATGCCGGACTTTATGTAGCGGCCTATCGTTTTCTGGATGCCTGTATGATGTACCTCTGGACCGTTCTTCCTATCTTCTTCGCGAAGTTTGCGTACCATCTTTCTGATAGCAAGGAGAAACAACGTTTGCTCAACTGCGGGCAGATCATTGCGGCAGTGCCGATGGTGTTTATTTCGGTCTTTATCTTTTTCTATGGAGAAATACTCTTTTTCCAGCATAAGAACAGTTCTCCGGAGCAAATTGAAACCATGACCGCAGTGTTGAAGATCCTTTTCCTCTCAGCAGGACTCCATGGTTTATTTGCGATCTACAGTACTTTGCTGACGGCCACCGGGCATGAAAACACGGTGAGCAAAATGATCGTAGGCAGCATTATCATCAACCTGGTTGGTAATATTGTGTTCATTCCGATGTACGGACCGGTAGGATCTGCCTGGACTACGGTTGCCAGTACGGTATTCCTGTCCGGAGCCTATGTTTTCTATACACACCGCCGGCTTGAAACAGAAGTTCCTTATACCATTTTATGGAGGCTTCTGATCGTTTTCCTGTTATTTTCCGGAGTATTTTACCTGCTCACCCTCACTACGCTGCCCTGGTACCTTGTGACCATGCTCGCAGGAGCATTTTTACTCATCTTCTCCTATATGGCAGGCCTGCTTAACCTGATGCTCAGCAGGGAATAGCACAGGGTGGTTTATTTTATTCTTTTCTTCTGGCTCAGTTGAATATCAAACTTATTATGAATAAATTTGCCTCTGTAATATTTTACTCCCTATATATAAATGTGTACTCGGTATTCTTTAACAAAAAATAAAGAAACAATTGCCAATCGATTTGGGGTACCTTCCCTGGAATCCTGGAAGGCACGCTACAACGTAGCTCCGGGGCAATCTATGCCGGTAATCACGAACCGGAGACCCGACGAGATCTCCTTTTTCAGATGGGGGCTTATCCCCAACTGGTCTCTCGACGAATCAGCCGGAAATAACTTATACAATGCCAAGGGAGAAACCATCTTTACCAAAGCACCATTCAAACAGGCGATACGATCACAACGCTGTCTGATACTTGCAGACGGTTATTTCGAATGGAAAAAAATAGGGAAAACCAAAACACCTTACCGGATCACCTTATCCAGCGACGAGCTGTTTGCCTTTGCAGGCATCTGGGACTACTGGGAAAATGCTGATGGAGAGATCATCAATTCTTATTCTATCCTGACCACCACAGCCACTCCCTTGCTAGCAGACCTCAACGAGCGGATGCCAGTCATTCTTTCGCCCGGCGATGAACAAAAATGGCTTTCCGACAAGCTCACCGAACAGGAAATAAACGCCCTGACCGTACCGACTGACGGAAATAAAATGAGTTTTTATAAAGCGCACAAAGTAGTCAATTCACCCGAATACGACTATCCTGAATGCATCCAGGTAGCCCCTAAAATATACCCGGGAGAAAGCTTCAGCCTGTTTGAATAACAATCCCCGGACGGTTTTCTAATACACATCTGCCAACGGCTTTTTGTTCTTGGGCATAAATCTTTTCTGCAAGTCATTGCTGGCTTCCAGCATTAATTCTGCCTTTTCTTCAATGATCTGGATCCATTTCTGGAGTTCAGCCTCCTGTCCGTCCGACTCTATACGGCTTCTGAGCTCAATAATATTTTCGGCTGCCTTTTTATATTTTCCCCATACTTCCTCTACCCTTTCTATGTATGGGATCAGCGCTTCTCCTGCCTTCTCCATTTTGGGAGCATTTTCGATTCCTTTCGGAATACCACCGTTCTTAAGCACACACATAAAATGATCGTGCAGGGCTATTGAATTTCTCAACGTTTCAATGTGTTCGATCTTCCCGCGTACTACCATCTCACAATAGAACCCGATTTTTTGTGACAGCATACTTTGCCGGCCGGCAAGGTCGTTCAGAAAACTGGTGTTGGCAAACTGCTTCTCCTTCACCAGCTTTTTCTCCAACTCTATCTTTTCGGTAAGATCCACCGAAACACCTAATATATTCTTCTTTCCGGTCAGCACATTTATAAAAGGGATCTTCGTTGTTTTGAACATATGTGTATCACCACCTACTGTGGTGAAAGACTGCACCGGAAGTTCGACAGGCACTTCCGAATCCAGGGTACGAAGATCCGAATCCTGGATCACTTTCCATTCTTCTTCACTCTCTACAAAATGGCTATCGTCTTTGCCCAGGATATGTTCTTCCGGCATATTAAACAGAGCTGTTTCTGCTTTATTGATAAGCGTATACCGGCCGATCTCGTCTTTCACAAAGACAGGGAACGGAATATTGTCAATGATCAGTTTCATCATGGTACTTTTCTGATCGATCTCTTTTTGCTTTCGCTCCATTTCTTCCTGGGTAGCCACCAGTTCTTCCAGATTCTGCCTCAACTCTTCTTCCTGTTCTTTCAGAATATGCTCCCTTTGTTCTGACTCCAGTAAGAGTTTCCGGGCTTTCTCAGTATTCTGGATATTGAAACATACCGAAGCAATACTCTCCGCCAGTTTCTCTACAAAGTCAATCTCATATTTCTGAAATTTGTGAAACCCGGCGATTTCCAGAATTCCCAATACCTGATCGTTGAACTTCAGCGGGACAAGTAATAAACAACCGGGAGTAGCCTCTCCCATCCCTGAAGTAATGGTCGTATAAAAAGGAGGCAGATCGGTGTAAAGAGTAGTTTCCTCTTCCAGAAAACACTGTCCTAAAAGTCCTTCCCCTATTTTTACTGTTTTTTCAAGGTATTTTTTCTTCCCGTAAGCATAGGCTGCTACCATTTCGAGGGCCGGCTCCTCCTCCTGCCGGGTCAGTAAAAAAATCCCTCCCTGATTGGCATTCAGGTATTTTACCAGGGAAGACAAAATATGCTGGTACAACTCCTCTTTCCGGGACTGATCCCTGCGGAGGATGTCTACAAACCTCCCTAATCCTTCTGAAATCCAGCTTCTTTGCTTTTCTTCTTCTGCAATCTTTCGCATCTGCCGGTTCAGATCCCTCAAAACACCGTTCAGGAGATCCGTATTTTCATCTTCATTTAATTCAAATTCACCTCTGGCTATTTTTTGAATCTCCAATTCAGCATTTTTGAGCTGAATCTCCATTATTTTTATTTTTTTATCAGATTCAATGTATTTTTTCTTCCACTTATACCCAAATAACATATAGTATGAATTTAAATAGTAACTTTTATAAACATAATAAAATAAAAGTCAAATTTCAATTTTTACAAAAAGATTTAATACAAAATAAAAAAAATACAAATATAAACGTTTTTAATAATAGTATAAATACTTAGTAGAATCCAATTTGGAGGAATTAAAGGTATATTCTGCCATTCTGTCATTATTAAGGAATTTTTTATTAAATTCGCATGTTTTAAAAAGAAATGTTCCCCATGAGGCAGGTGATTAAAGATCTTGATATTATCCCTACAGAAGAAGAAAAGGCACTTTGCGATCTTCCGAGAATATCGGAAGAGCAAAATACAGGAAAGAAAAGGAAGCTATACATTGAAAGCTATGGATGCCAGATGAACTTTTCGGATAGCGAAATCGTGACCTCCATCCTGTTTGACAACGGTTTTGATACTACTTCCCGCCCTGACACAGCAGACGTGATCTTTTTAAATACCTGTTCGATACGGGAAAATGCCGAACAAAAAGTAAGAAACAAATTAAAGCAATTTATCCAGCTCAAAAGAAGAAATCCGGAGCTGATCGTAGGCGTACTGGGTTGTATGGCAGAACGCCTGAAATCAAAATTACTGGAAGAAGAAAAAATAGTGGACATGGTGGTGGGACCGGATGCATACCGGGAGCTTCCTAACCTGATCGCCGAAGCCGATGAAGGAGAAAAAGCTGTCAATGTTTTCCTTTCCAAGGAAGAAACCTATGCCGACATCAATCCTGTACGGCTGGGAGGAAACGGTGTGACCGCTTTCATCAGCATCATGCGCGGCTGTGACAACATGTGCTCTTTCTGCGTTGTCCCTTTCACCAGGGGCCGGGAAAGAAGCCGCGACACACATTCTATCCTAAAAGAAGCAACAGATCTTTTTGAGCAGGGATACCGGGAAGTAACCCTCCTGGGGCAAAACGTAGACTCTTATAAATGGCAGTCAGAAGACGGATCTGAAAAAGTAAACTTTGCTCAACTCCTTGAAAAAGTAGCCCTCGTT
>CAYTGJ010000029.1:0-6030 GCA_964437245.1 uncultured Chitinophagaceae bacterium | reverse complement strand
GTTCACCCTGACCTCCGGGTCCGTTTTTCCACTTCGCACCCAAAAGACATTACCGACGAGGTATTATATACCATTGCCAAATACGAGAATATCTGTAATTATATCCACCTGCCTGCTCAGAGCGGCAATTCCAGAATACTCCAGTTGATGAACCGTACGTACGACCGCGAATGGTACCTGGAACGGGTGGAAGCCATACGCCGCATCATTCCGGACTGTGCGCTGTCTACCGATATGATCACGGGCTTCTGTTCTGAAACCGAAGAAGAGCATCAGGATACGATTTCCCTGATGAAACACGTGCACTATCATTATGCCTATATGTTTGCGTACAGCGAACGTCCGAATACTCCTGCAGCTAAAAAGCTGGCCGATGATATAGCGGAAGAGGTAAAAAGCAGGCGACTGGATGAAATCATAGAACTTCAATGTGCCACTTCCCTTGAGCTGAATAAGCTTGAGATCGGGAAAGTGCAAAAAGTACTGATCGAGGGATATTCCAAAAAATCAGAGGAATTTCTGAAAGGCCGGAACAGCCAGAACACCACCGTAGTATTTCCTGCAGGAACGCATCAGAAAGGAGAGTATGTAAACGTACTGATCCACGAAGCTACCCAGGGAACGCTCATCGGCACGGTGATCGAATAAACCAAGACCTGCCTGATTTTGAAAAAGGGGATCAGAATTAACAACCGGGCAGGAATTACCCCCTATTATTTAACTGAATCCGATGAACGCTTTTAGTCAGGAAATACAAAGTATAAAATTAAAATTCGGAATTATTGGTAGTTCTGCCGCTCTTAACCATGCGATACAAGTAGCGGTACAGGTAGCTCCTACCGATATGTCTGTACTTATCACCGGCGAAAGCGGTAGCGGGAAGGAATCTTTTTCCAAGATCATCCACTCGCTCAGTGTCCGGAAACATGGTAAATTTATAGCCATCAACTGTGGCGCCATCCCTGAAGGAACGATCGATTCAGAGCTTTTCGGACATGAAAAAGGCTCGTTTACCGGTGCCCATGAAGCACGAAAAGGATATTTTGAAGAAACTGACGGCGGAACCATTTTTCTCGATGAGATCGGTGAAATGCCACTGAGTACTCAAGCCAGGCTTCTCCGGGTATTGGAAAACAAGGAATTTATTAAAGTTGGTTCTTCCAAAGTTCAAAAAACAGATGTCCGTGTAATCGCTGCTACCAACGTCAACTTATTTGATGCTGTTCAGAAAGGGAAATTCCGCGAAGACCTGTACTACCGTTTAAATACCGTTCCGATCAATGTGCCTCCTTTGCGTGAGCGGGGAAGCGACATCGAATTACTGTTCAGAAAATTTGCCTCCGACTTTGCCGACCGGTATAAAGTGGCGCCGGTCAAGCTCACCGATGATGCGAAGGAATTACTTGTTCGTTACCGTTTCCCCGGCAACATCCGTCAGTTGAAAAACATTGCCGAGCAGATCTCTGTACTGGAAGCCGAAAGAGTGGTGACCAAGGATCAGCTTGTTAAATATTTACCGGAATTAAATACCCCTACCCTTCCCGCCCTGACCAAAGGAAGCGGAAAGATGGACGATTTTTCCGAAAGAGAGATCCTCTATAAGATCCTTTTCGATATGAAAAAGGATATGAACGAACTTAAAAAACTGGTGTACGAGGTTTTACAAAATGAGAATTACGGAAACCAGGTGCTGAACAAACATAAAGAGTTGTTTCACAATATCAATCATACGGATTCCAGTGCAGAAGAGCTTATTCAGAACTCCTACCTGCTTCAGCAAAAAGACAATACCCAGCCGATCATTATCAGTGACAATACACTCGACGAGGATACGGTACAGGCCATTGAAGTGGAAAGCGAAGACGAATCCCTGTCTCTGAACGTAAAGGAAAAAGAGATGATCATCAAAGCACTCAAAAAGAACAACAATAAAAGAAAATATGCCGCTCAGGACCTTGGGATCTCCGAACGTACGTTATACAGAAAGATAAAAGAATATAACCTGGAAGAATAAAAATCTCTGTAAACAATAAAGGAGTAACCGTTTTATAAAACATCCATCATGAAAAATTTAATAATTCATTTAACAATCCTGCTAAGCTGCCTGTTCGGGTTTTCTTCCTGTGGAGTATACAACTTTACCGGAGGCTCCATTCCTCCTGACGTGAAGACCATTTCCATACAGAATATTTATAATGAATCAGGACAAGGGCCGCCGAATCTTTCGCAGAACATGACTGAAAAATTGAAAGCCTATTATCAAAACAACAGTAAGCTGCTGCTTGCCCCTTCCAGCGGAGACTGGAAACTGGAAGGAAAAATCGTGGGATTCAGTTCGACAGGGGTGGCACCGAAAGCCAACGAAACAGCAGGCTCCAACCGGTTGACCATGACAGTAAAAATAGCGTTTACCAACACCAAGGATGAAAAGCAAAACTTTGATCAGAACTTTTCGTTCTACCTGGATTATGAACAAAACAGAACACAGTTTGAGGTAGAAAATGAGTACTCTGATAAACTTATTGACCAAATTGTGTTAGATATATTCCAAAAAACAACTTCAAACTGGTAAGCTTTTGAATAAACAAACCTTCATACAACTTGTCAAAGATCCTTCGGGGATCACTCCTGAACAGCTTCTGGAGCTGGAAAAGGTTGTAGCTGGTTTTCCGTACAGCCAGGCTGCTCATATTCTGATCGCCAAACAAGCCGCTGAAACGGGATCAATGCTGGCCGATCAGAAATTGAAAAAAGCTGCGGCCTACACCCTCGACAGAAAAAACCTTAAAAAAATACTGGCTTCCTCCAAGGGAAACAGCACAAGCGTCCAACTTCCTGTCTCTTTAGTAGAAGAGGATACTATAAAAGAAAAAGTCACGGAAAAATTGCAGGAAATCACACCGGAAATTTCCAGTGAAAAGCAGGATCCACCGGCAGATCTTATCGTAGTATCACCAGACCCGGATCCAACGCCGGTGATACCTCCCGTTCAGGAAATTCCGGAAGCTGATCTCAAACGTGATCAGTTGATCAAAGAACTGGAAGAAAACCTTAAAAAACTTCACTCCACTAAACGACGAATAGCGTGGGAAGAAGACAAGGAGGACGTTTCGGAAGACACTAAAGAAAAGGATACCGTTAAGGAAGACGAGCCCTCCGGCCTGTCCGAACCAACGCACACCTCGCAGTCATTCTCCGAGAACACGGAAAACAATATTCCCGATCTCCCTGATGATCCGAATGAACATGAATTACCGGAAGAAAAAAAAAACCTGACTCCAACTGAATACGTTGTACCGGTTTTACAAAAGCACGCAACAGCACTCCCTGTTGCCCGTCCTCTTCCTTACCCTCTTCGTACCGAAGATGTTGTAGTAGAAGTCAGGGAAATAGAAGCCGACACCAGTCTTCTTCTGGATTATCTGACCTTCCTTGAAGAAAAAAGAAGCGTATTCCGGAAAAACAAAAAAAAGGAAGAGGAGATTATTTCACGGATCATTAAATCCGATCCGACCATTCCTAAACTGGATATCAACAATTTACCGGACAACTCGGTGGATCTTTCCAGCAAAAGCAGTTCGATTTCAAAAGGGCCTGTTTCTGAGAATTTTGCCAAAATCCTTAGTTTACAGGGAAAAAGAGATAAAGCGATTGAGATTTATGAGCAATTAATCTTGAAAAATCCGGAAAAAAAGCCTTACTTTGAGGCCCAAATTGAAAAACTTAAAAACAAAATATAATGAGTACCTTTATTTTAGTATTAATCATAGTAGTAGCAGTTCTCCTGGTACTTGTAGTGTTGGCTCAAAATCCTAAAGGAGGCGGGCTTGCCAGCGGATTCGGCGGTTCCAGCGCTACCCAGTTCATGGGCGTAAAAAAGACCGGTGATTTCCTTGAGTCCACTACCTGGGTTCTAGCTGTGCTTCTTTTATCATTAAGCCTTACAGCCAACATTATGGTAGGTCCTTCTTCTGATGACGAAGATAGTTCCGGAAGCCTGAATGTTGAAAATGCTAAAGAAAACAGAAAAGGTGCTGCTCCGGCTCCTGCACCAGGTGCAAGTGATAGCGTTTCAGAAGAAACAACTCCGGAAGAACTAGACTAAGCATTCCTTCCTTTGAAACAATAGTAACCAGAATATACTATTTCAAAAATGACTCTGACCATAAACCGGTCAGAGTCATTTTTTTTATATCCTTCGATCGAAGTACAAACAGGCTATCAGTATACAAACCAAGGGCTCATCTCCCTGCTTCTTGTTTCCCCTCATAGAAGCCGGGTTACTTTTACGATTTCAGGCTGTAGTATACATATGATTGTTAATCTCGACTTGCATATGAAAAAAATAGGTTGTTTTATCTGGATAGCAATACTCCTTTCTTTCAGCTCCAGGTTATACGCCAGCTGTCCAAACCTGGTAATCGACGGGGATTTTGAAAATGCCACCTGTCCTCCTGTCACCTTCCAATCCACGATGAATTGCGGTTCGATCTATCCTGGTAATTATCATATCAGTACCGATGCCTCCAAACTCAACCGTGACTGGCATGGCCTGGATCACACAAATCCCGGTACCGGCAGATTCTACATCGGAGACGGTCCCAGTAATCTTTATGCGGATGCCAAAGTATGGTACCAGTCCATCCAGGTCCAAGCCAATGTCCAATACACCTTTAGTGCATGGGTCTGTAATATTGACGTCACAGATTATACTCCCGATCCTATTCTCAATTTAAGCATCAACGGTACTATTGTCGCTACTTCCGGCCCGATCCCCGAATATACTCCCTGGCAGGAAATGAAAGGCCAATGGACCGCCCCTGCGAATATGACCGTTGAAATTGCGGTCATCATCACCGGAGGCCGCTACGGAGGCAATGATTTCGGAGTAGACGATATCAGTTTCACCGGAAATTATACTCCTGCGATCCCACCGGCACAATATCTGAACCGTTGCGGCTCAGGAGCACTGACTATAGAACTTACCGACAGTCCTTCTTATCGCTGGTATGCCTATGACACCTCCCGGTATCCGGTCCATAGCGGCTCTTCTTTGTACCTACCTTTTCTTTCTCAAGACACCCTCTTCTATGTAGCTTCTGTAGAAGCCCATGGTTGTGAAAGTGAAAAAGCCCCTGTTCAGATCTCAATTCTTCCTGTGCCTCAGTTTGATCTGGGACCAGATGTATCCATCTGCGAAGGTACAGTACACACCTTCTCTGCTCCCTCCGGTTATGATGCTTATTTCTGGAACAGCGATTATTCGGATTCACAACAATCTGCCATGACCACCGGTCAACAAGGAAAATACTGGCTTACGATCCGGCACCAGAACCGGTGTACGGCTACAGACACCGTAGAGATCACTACCCTCCATCCCTTACCCAAACTAAAAGTCAGTAAAGATACGGCCATCTGTGCCGGCAGTAGCGTACAGCTCTTTGCTTCGGGAGGAGCTCACTTCAACTGGTCACCAGGAGCGTTCCAGGGCAGCACCGTCATCGTATCTCCTCCGGCTACCACTACCTATACCGTAACGAGTCATAACCTTCCTCAATGCGGATATGTCAGCCGGGAAATAACGGTACACATTCATCCGCTTCCGGTCGCTCCGGTTTTCCCCACTTCTTATACTGAACATTGTTTCGACGAAGGTGGTCATTTTACCCTACAGGCCGGTTATGGAAAAGCATTTAGCTGGGAAAACAGCACTGATACCACGCAGACGATCATGGTAGAGCAGGCCGGTACTTATGCAGTCACTATTTCGGACGAATACGGTTGCCCCTCCAGTGCCCGCATGGAAGTAGGGAGTTATTGTCCTCCGCTCCTATTCATGCCTTCCGCTTTTACTCCTAATCACGACGGCCACAACGACCAACTCGCTGTATTCGGGAAAAACTTTAAGAATTTTGAGATCAGGATCTTTAACCGGTGGGGAGAAATTATCTTTATGTCCACCGACCCCACGGTCTCCTGGGACGGAACTTATCGGGGCGAAGAGATGCCCGTAGGTACATACCCCTGGAG
>CAYTGJ010000028.1:29073-36425 GCA_964437245.1 uncultured Chitinophagaceae bacterium | reverse complement strand
CAATCCCTCCCGGAACGGGCAGTATCCGGATCTGTGGATCTTCGACGGTCTGTCGTATCAGGCGGTGTCCGCGTCGTTCGTGGCGCACCAGCGCCTTGCTACCGAGCGTTCAGCGCGTCTTGGTTATCAGGGCCTGGCCTACCACACCCCGGCCGGTCTGGTCGATCTGGTTGCGGCCGGCGGCGTCGGCAATGTCATGCCGGCCAATACGGCCTTCGGCTTGGACACAAGCTCCATCAGTATCTTTGAATTCCCCGGTCAGAGCTTTGTCCCCTTCCACCCGGGAGACGGTCTGCGCCCGATTAATCAAGACGCTGTCGCACAAGGGATTGTGTGGAGTGGTCAGTTTGTCGTGGAGAATGCGCTCTTCCAAGTTCGCTTGGAAACGGCATAGGGATTCACATCCGGGAATAGTCGATATATAAAAGTCGGGCTGACGTAGGACGGCAATCCTGCGCCAGCCCTGACCGATAACGATGATTGGAGCATCGCCATGGCTAAAGCCAGCAATAGCGTCATTTCCTTGCCTTCTCAAGACTTCCTTCTCTCCATCTTGGATTACAATCCAGAGACAGGAGGCTTCGTTTGGAAAAGCCGCCCTAGATCGCTTTTCAGCAGCGATAGGGCGTGGAGAATGTGCAATGTAAAGTATGCCGGGAAAATTGCCCTGAACACGATAGACCGGAAGGGATATCGATGCGGGATGATTTTCGGGCAAGAATACAAAGCGCATCGCGTGGCGTGGAAGATGGCTCATGGCGATGACCCTTCAGAGGTTGACCACATTAACGGTGACAAGGGCGACAATCGCATAGTCAACCTACGCGCCGTGACCGCCTCTGAGAATTGCCAAAATAAGCCATCCTACCAAAGCAATTCCACTGGTCACACAGGGGTCTATTGGCACAAGGTTGTTGGCAAATGGTGTGCCCAGATACGGGCAAACCGTAAGAGTCATTCTCTCGGCTATTTCTCAAACATCGAAGACGCCATCGCCGCCCGAAAAGCGGCGGAGGTTAAATTCGGATTTCATCCGAACCATGGGCGAAACTCAGCCATGAAAGGATAGAAAAATGGCTAATTCCGTACCTTTTCGCACTACTCCCCAGCTGGGCCAGCAGCTTGACGATGTTGGCGCGAACTATTGGGATCTTCTTGTCGGCATCACCCTGCCGTCGCCCAAGCCGGGCAACAAGGAGATCGGAAACGACGGCGGCGAATATTTCTTCGCAACCGCCAGCGCCGACATTGCGGGCACGTCAACAACTGGAACGCAGGTTTCGGTTACGTTCCCCGCATGGACCGTCGCAACCGGCTCCGGAGGCTTCTACACGCCGCCGAATACGCCGGTAAAGTCGGGCGAAACCGTGTGGGTCCGTCGCGGAGCGTTCAACGCAGCTCCCGCATAACCACCGAACCCATCGAAGAACACAGAAGGCGGCTTCCGGGCCGCCTTTTTCGTTCCCTCAGACAATGGAGCTGCCACATGGCACTTTCAGTCCCTATCGACACCCGCGATATCACCATCACGCCTGTTTTCAAACACGTCACCGTCGAGGATGTCCCGGCTTCGGAGCGCGCCATGCGTCCGATCCTGAAGACAATCGAAGTGGTTGAGGTCCGGTTTGCCGGATCGAAGCTCTATTCACCGGTATTCCCGGTCAGCGCTTTCTGGAAGCGTGACGGCCACAAGACGATTACCTATGCGGAGCGCTGGGCGGATCAATATCGCGATTTCCTCGAAGGCAACACCCAGAAGGCCGCCGGCACGCCGCTGGAAATGCTCAAGGTCTACGGCATTTCCGACAGTCAGCTCTCGCTTTGCCGCGCACTGAAAATCTACTCCATCGAAGCGCTGGACGGGCTGGAGGGTCAGAACCTCAAGAGCCTTCAGATGAATGCCAATCCCCTCAAGGAAATGGCTCGCCGGTACATGGCGGATCGCGCGTCCGGATCGGAGGCGAATGACGAGATTGCGGCGCTCCGGGCCGAGGTCGAGGCGCTGCGGCAGGCTATTCCTGCGAAGGAAGCCGCTCCAGCCGATATCGAGGCCATCGTTGCGGCGGCCGATGACGAATATGTATCGCTGACCGACGACGAACTGAAGGCGCTCATCAAGGACAAGACCGGATCCGCGCCGCGTGGTCAGCCATCGCGAAAGTTCCTGCTTGATGCCGTCCGCGAAATCGGGGCCGCCGCATGACGATCCTGTCAGCCGCACAATCGGCCTGCATCCGCCTTGTCGGTCGCAGACCGCAATCGCTGTTTTCATCGACCGATACGATGATGATCGAGATTGCCGACCTCGCAAATGATGTCGCGACAGACATCATGAAGTCGAACGATTGGCGCGGCCTGACAAAACTGCATGCATCCGCCGGCAACGGCACGGATACCGCGTTCACGATGCCGGCGGATTACAACCGCATGACATTGGCCGGAGACGTGTTCAACACGTCCTGGCCCATGCAACACTTCACGCCTGCCGGCTCTCTGGACTTCTGGCGCGATCTGCTGAACGGCGCGATTACGCTGGCGTCCGTAACGCCGGGGTACTGGATTATCCTTGACGGAAAATTCAACGTGTGGCCTGTCCTGCCTTCGGGGCAGAGCGCCCAATTTTACTATATCAGCAAGAACATCGTGTGTTCGAATGACGGGGGCACCAAGCCCGCATTCACCGTGGACAGCGACACGTTTCTGTTTGACGAGCGCCTGATTACTCTCGGCCTTATCTGGCGATGGCGCGCCCAGAAGCGCATGGAATATGCGGAAGACCTCGCCAGCTACGAAAAAGCGCTCTCCGAGATCATGGGGCGCGAAAAGGGCGCCAATTCGATCAGAAAGGGCCCGGCGCTTGCAAATGTGAGTGCGGGCATTGCCTGGCCGTGGCCGCTCGGAGGCGGATCGTGAGGCGCCCAGCCAACCCGAACCGGCCGCGCCGTAGCCGGATGGCGAGCTTTGCCGCGCCTACGGGCGGATGGGTCAAGAACCAGAACCTTGCGATACCCGATCCGAACCGGCCTCCCAGCGCTGAAATGCTGGTGAATTTCTTCCCCACGGCCACCGGCGTAGAGCTGCGCGGCGGTTCGCTGAAATATGCCACGCTTGGCGATGGAACGGAGGATGTCCGGTCCTTCCTCCGATACAAGAACGGCCCGACCGAAAGGCTCTTTGCCGCGGTGGACAGCGCGATTTACGACATAACGATCGTTTCCGATCCGGATGAAAGCCCGGCGGCGGCGGTTGACGATCTGTCGGGTAGCCTGTGGTCCTCGACACAGTTTGCGACCACCGGCGGTGTTTTCCTCGTCGGTGTGAATGGTGCCGACGATCTGAGGCTTTATGACGGCCAATACTGGTATCCGATCAGCGACAAAGATTTGCACCTGTTGAGGTTTGTCGACAAGACTGACGATTTCACGATCGGGGCGCTCGTAACCGGGTCATCTTCAGGCGCGACGGGTATCATTGTCACGCTGGACAATACGCCGTCCGGTTTCGTGGTGCTTATCGATGTGGAAAACGGTCCATTCCATGACAACGAGACCATTACCGACAGCCAGGGAGGCTCTGCCACGACGCAGGGCATAGACGATGTGGTATTCGTCGGATTGACCGGCGTCGATACCGATGATCTCGTTTATGTCTGGTCATACAATTACCGCCTGTTCTTCATCGAGCGCGACAGCATGAACGTCTGGTACGCGCCGATTGACCAGATTGGCGGGTCCCTGGTGAAGTTCCCCATGGGCGGGGTTTTTCCTCTGGGAGGCTCCCTGTCCTTCGGGGCGTCATGGTCGCTCGACAGCGGCGCCGAAGGTGGTCTGTCCGATCAGTGCATATTCGTGACGAGCGAGGGCGAGGTTGCTGTGTATCAGGGCAACAATCCCGCATCCGCTTCAGATTGGCGACTGGTGGGCGTCTATCGCATTGGCAAGCCTCTTGGGCCTGAAGCCAAATTCAGGGCCGGTGGCGACATCATCGTGGATACCGATATCGGCATGATACCCCTGTCGCAGGCCATCAATCGCGATGTGGCCGCGCTGTCGCCGGTGTCGGTCAGCTACCCCATTGAAACGGCGTGGAACGAGGCCGTCTCCTTCCGTCGTTCCCAGCCGTGGCACAGCGCCGTGTGGCCGGAAAAGCAGATGGTGCTGACCGCGCTTCCGACGCCGGACGGTGAAGTTCCCCGCATGTATGCCACCAACAGCCGCACGGGCGCATGGTGCGAGTTCACCGGATGGGATGGCCGGTGCCTCATGACGTTTCAGGGGCGGATGTTCTTCGGATCCAGCGAGGGCCGCGTTGTAGAGGCATATGTGACCGGCCTCGATCAGGGGCAGTCATACATCGGGATATTCGTGCCACTCTTCACCGACCTTGGAAGCGGCTGGACATTGAAGATTCCGGAAACCGGCCGGGCCGTCACGCGGAGCAACATTGACGTTCAGGTCAATCTTTCTGTCCAGTTTGATTACGTGATCGATATTCCTCCCGCGCCTGATGCCTCGATCGTCAACAGCGGATCGTTCTGGGGGATTGCGATATGGGGCGAAGCCATATGGGGCGCATCGAACGAGAAGATCATCAAGCAGGACACTGTTTCGCTGTCCGGTTCAGGGTACGCATTTGCGCCGGCCTTGCAAATCACCAGCGGGTCGCTTGCCGCGATGGCGGCTGAAATCGTCCGTATCGATGTGACGTATTCCATGGGGGATATCGGGTCTTGATGAGATCGCACGTTCTGGCGAATGACGACCGGGTTGTGGCGTGGGTGTCAGAGCGCACCGGCGTGATGTTCTGCCCTCCATTCACAAGCCTTGGCTTCATTCGAAACGGAAAAATCGTCGCGGGCATCGTATTCCACATGTGGACAGTTTGCGACGTTGAAATGGGCGCTGCGATAGAGCCTGGAGGGATCACGCGGCGAGACCTTAAAGGGGTGGCCCGATACGTCTTCGATCTTGAAGACAAACGGCGCGTGACGCTTGTTACGCCGGAATCCAACACAAAAGCTCGCGAGATAGCCGAACGTCTCGGCTTCTCGTTCGAGTGCCGCAAGGAACACCTTTACCTCGACGAAGACGGCATTTCTTACAGAATGCTCCGCGAAGAATGCCCATGGAGGTAGAACATGCCCAAAGCACCAAAAGCCCCTGATCCGGTTGCAACTGCGCAAGCACAGGCCGGGATGAACCGTGACACTGCCCTGACCCAACAGGGCATCAACATGGTGAACCAGTACACCGATGACGGTTCTCTGGAATATAACCAGGACGGATTTACCGAGTTCACCGACAGTCAGGGCAATGTCATCCAGACGCCGCGATATAGCGCGACAACGACGCTATCCCCGCAGCAGAAAGCCATCAAGGACCAGACCGATGCGGCCAGCCTCAATCTGGGAACGATTGCCAACGATCAGTCTGCCTTCTTGCAGGATTACCTGAAGGGGGGCGTCAACACCAGCGGCGTGCCCGGTCTTCAGGGCAGCATATTCGGGCTGCGCAGTTCTATCGGTGGTGGATATTCCGGCAATGTCGGCGGATCGTTCTCCGACACGCTCGGCAGCGGCTACAATTCGTCGTTCAGCGGGGATATCGGCGGATCGTACAGGGATACCCTGGGCGACGGCTATGCGACATCCTATGCCGGAGCCGACGACTTCAGCGCCGACCGTCAGAGATACGAGGACGCAATCCGCACCCGGATGGAACCGGACCTGACCGCGAACCGTGACAATCTGCGCAATACGCTGATCGCCCAGGGCCTGCGACCCGGAACGGCGGCATGGGACAGCGAAATGGACCGGCTGTCCAGATCCGAGAACGATGCGCAGATTTCCGCCATCCTTGCCGGCGGTCAGGAACAATCGCGTATGGTCGGCCTTGCCCGCGATGCGGCGGTTTTCGGCAACGATGCGATTACGAACCGGTTCCAGCTCGAAAACAACGCATCGATGGGCCGCGCGCAGTTCGGACAAAATGCGCAGCAGCTCCAGAACGAGGCGGAGGCAAACCGGTTTGGAATGCAGAACGCTGCCGCACTTTCCGCAGCCGGGCTTCGAAACGACGCGGCCCTGGGCGAGGCTACGTTTGGAAACAATGCAGCAACGACGGCTGCGAATTTCAACAACGCGGCCCGGTCGCAGGGGATGAGCGAGGCTTATGCGGCCAGATCGCAACCTATCAACGAAATCTCCGCGCTTCTTTCCGGCGCGCAGGTGCAGAACCCGAACTTTGTCAGCACGCCGACAACAGGCGTCGGGGGCGTCGATTATACCGGGCTGGTGAATAACCAGTATCAGTCTCAGGTTGCCAGCCGAAATTCTGCTATGGGCGGCCTGTTTGGTCTTCTTTCCGCTCCCTTCAGTTTTACATCGGATCGCCGCGCGAAAGAAAATATCGTTCGCCTCGGTACGCTTGCCAATGGTCTGCCGTGGTACGCGTTCCGCTATTTCTGGGATGCGGACACGGCACCGTTGCGACAGGGCGTCATGTCCGATGAGGTCAGGAAGATCATGCCTCATGCGGTGGGCATCGGCGCCAATGGATTCGATTATGTGAATTACGATCTGATACTGGAGGCCGCATAATGGCTTTGACGGATGCTTTCGTATGGGGCCGCGGCGGCTCGAAACTCACGCCGGATCAGATTGCCAGACAGCGCGAGATCGAGGAAGAACTGGCGCGCGGTGCGATCGACACCTCACCGGTAGGCCACTGGACGCAAGGTCTGGCCCGCGTTGCCAATGCCGCGGCCGGATCTTACCGCCGTGGTCAACTGGACAAGGCGCAGACTGAAAACGACCAGTACAATTCAAGCCTCGTCGGCGGCTTCCGCAGCCCGTCCGCCAGCTTCCCGGCCGCGCCTTCATCCGCAGGCGGCATCCCCATGCCTGAAGCGGCGGGACAGATGGCTGCAACGGCTCCCGTCGCCCCCGAAGCCGGGTTTACGGCTGACCCGGCCATCCGCGACGGTATCCAGCAGACGGCGGCGGCACTCGGCATCGATCCGGTGGACCTCGCCACAGCCATCTCCTACGAAACGGCAGGAACGTTCGACCCCACGAAGCGCGGCCCGACGACGCAATGGGGCCAGCACCGCGGGCTTATCCAGTTCGGGGAGCCGCAGGCGCGTGAGAACGGTGTTGACTGGAATAACCCCGTCGGCTCGCAACTCGGGGAGAACGGTGCCGTTGCCAATTATCTGCGCCGTACTGGCGTAAAGCCGGGCATGGGCCTGCTGGATATCTATTCCGCCATCAATGCCGGCGCTCCGGGCCGATATAACGCGTCCGACGCCAACAACGGCGGTGCGCCCGGTACGGTGCGCGACAAGGTTGAACA
>CAYTGJ010000028.1:27815-29063 GCA_964437245.1 uncultured Chitinophagaceae bacterium | reverse complement strand
GATCCTGCCGCCGCCATCGAGGCCATCGCTCCCGGGACAGGCGTGCCCCCGCCGCAAGCTCCCGCCGCGGGCTATGTCGATCCGATGGTGTCGGCACCGAACGCGTTGCCGGCTGGGGGTGGCGCTGAAATGGGTGTAGCGCCGCCGATGCCCGGCCCCGATCCGATGGGCATGCCCGTCCAGCGCGGCCCGCGCCTCGCGCCTCCCGGTCAGGAAATGGCAATGGCTGACCCGATGGCGGCCGGCGACAGGATGGGCGGTCCCGCACCATATGACCCGGCGCTGATCGACATGGCGATGAATTCGCCGGAGCCTCAGCCGCCGGCCGCTCCTGTTTCGGCAGAACAGCAGATCATTGACGAACTCGTCGCAGGCGGCGCGAACCCCGGCACCGGCATCATGCCTGCCCTTACCGGCGCACCGGCCCAGCCCATGCCGCAGCAGTCGCAGTATGACACCGATGCGCTGTTGAAGGCGATCACCGACCCGCGCGCCAACCGGCAGACGCGAGAAATCGCGCAGCTTCTTCTCCAGCAGGAAATGCAGCAGCAGGATCCGTATCGGCAGTTGCAGATGGACAAGATGCAGGCCGAAGTCGAGGCGATGCGCAATCCCAAGCCTGACCTGACTTCCGGACAGCGCGAATACCAGATGGCCGTGCAGCAGGGCTATCCGGGGTCATTCATGGATTACAAGCGCGACCTTGCGGAAGCGCAGCGTGCGCAGACGAACATTAATGTCGGGGCGGGAGAGAAGGCGTGGGATACCGAAAGCGCCAAGCTCTTCGCCAAGCGTTACGACGACATTACCGCCGGCGCGATGAACGCTCAACAGATGCTCGGCATGTACGACCTTGCCGAACAGGCGCTGGATAGCGGGGTTCGCACTGGTGTGGGCGCGGAATCGGAATTGACGCTTCGCCAGCTTGGTGCGGCGATGGGAATGGATACCGATCCTGAAAAACTTGCGGGTGGTGAATTGATCCGCGCCGTCCAGAACCGCATGGCGCTGACGATGCGTTCTCCTGACGGGGGCATGGGTATGCCGGGCGCGCTGTCCGACCGCGACATCACGTTCCTGAAAGACTCTCAGGTGGGCATCGACCGCTCGCCGGAAGGCAACCGGCGGATGCTTGAAGCCTTCCGCACGATGGAGGGCCGCAAGATACAGATCGCTCAACTTGCGGATCAGTATATTCAGGAAAACGGAAGGCTGGATAGCGGGTTCAACCGCGTCGTGCGCGACTAT
>CAYTGJ010000028.1:3021-27805 GCA_964437245.1 uncultured Chitinophagaceae bacterium | reverse complement strand
CCAATCCGCTTTTCTCGCAGGACCAGGGAGGGCCGCCCCGGATTTCCTCACCACAAGAGCTTCAGTCGTTGCCCTCGGGGGCGGAATTTATCGCTCCGGACGGTAGCAGAAGGAGAAAGCCATGATTAGCGCAATGTCAATTGGCCGTCTCTTTCGGTGGCGCCACCAGAGCGGAAAGGCTTATGTCAAGCATTTCACGAAGCTGCTTTGCCATTTCGCTGTCAAATCGAAGCCTTGCGACGATTACGTTCTCGGACCTAAGCTCGCCGTCCGGCCCGACGCCGGCCCTGCTGGTGGTCAGGCATACAACGTGTTGACTTCCCCAATAACCGCTCGTGGCAATTCCGTTAACCACCAATTCACGACCTTCCGTGAGATCGATGTAAGTCGGCTTGTCCGCGCTGCTGATAGCCATTGATCTCTCCCGTTTTCAGCATCATTGAATCATTTCCCGCAGGAGTCCACCCATGGCTAATTGGTGGGAGGCCGCGCCTCTCGTAGAAGAACCGGCACAGGCCGGAAACTGGTGGGAGGCCGCGCCGCTGGTGGAGGAGAAGCCCGCGACCGCGCCGGCGTTCAGCGGTTCCTTGCTCCCGTTTAGCCGTGACGCACAGGGCAACGTCAGTTTTGATAGCAATGCCGGAATTTTGGGGGCGGCCAAGCGTGCCTTTATGCTCCCCGGCGATGCGATGGCGGGCAAAGTGGACCCAACAAGCGATGAGGGTATCGGTCGCGCTCTGGAGTTTGCGAGCGTATTTTCTCCCCCCACGCCCGGCATCCGATCTGGAGATATGATGATCCCCGGTGAACGGAGGGCCGTACAGAAAACCGTTCCGCGTGCGCCGACCACCGATGATCTTTATACCGAGGCCGGAAGAAATTTCGACGCGATGCGTGAAAGCGGCGTTGATTATCTTGCGGATGCGGTTAAAAATTTCGCACGGACCGCAAAAGCGAGGATGGAGGCTGAAGGGTTTGACGCAGAAGTTGCCGGTAAAACACATCGCATCCTCGACAAGCTCTCGAATCCGCCAGAAGGCAGCGTTGCCAACATCCGTGGCCTTCATTCCGCCCGCAAAACCTTCGGCAAAATCGCGCAGAACTTCAATGACCCAACGGACCAGTCGGCCGCTTCGCAGGCGATCCGGGGGCTTGATGAGTTCATTTCTGCTGCTGATCCGTCGTCTGTTGTGGCTGGAACCCCTTCCGAAGCCGCAAGGCTACTCCAAAGCGGAAACGCCAACTATGCAGCTGCAAAGCGCTCAGACCTCCTTACCGGCATCGAACGAACCGCAGATCTTCGCGCCTCTGCAGCAAATTCCGGCGCGAATACAGGAAATGCGATCCGTCAACGCGTTGCCTCCGCTCTCGACCAGCCTAAAAAAGTGTCCGGATTTTCCGCTGAAGAAATAGCAGCGCTTGAGGGTATCGTGTCCGGATCTCCGGGGCAGAATGTCACGCGACGCATTGGCAATCTTCTTGGCGGCGGCGGCGGACTTGGGCAGGCCGTTACCACATTCATGGGAGCTGCCGCTGGCGGTTCCATTGGCGGAGGCGTTGGTGCAGGATTGGGGGCAATGTTGCCCGCTGTTGTAGGCACCACGAGCAAAGGGCTTTCGAATAAACTCACGCGGGGTGCGCTCCGCTCGGCGGATGAGATGGTCCGGATGAGGGCGCCACTGTATGAGGCAATGAAGTCAGCAGCACCGATGGAGGTTTCTCGGCAGGCTGCGAGGGAAGCTATTATCAGAGCGCTTCTTGCAGATGGTTCGAATAGCGGAGGCGGATGGTAACTACCAAACTTTGATGAGAATGATCACAAGAAGGCCGGTGATTATCGGCACCGTGAATCTCAAAAACTGCATGGTTTCTGCTAATTCTACCGAAAGCCGCGCTACTCGGTCCCTCAGTCGAGAAATTTGATCATCATCGTTCATGCCCCTACTATGTATCGGGGCATGAACGAATATCAAGGGTCAAACGAACCATATGCCATCATCAATTGCGCCGATGGTGCGATTGAAGTTTTCATCACTCTCGGAAAAGAACGCCAGAAGGTCGGCACGGTTCGTCGCATTGGCGTCGAGCCTTTCCACCCAGTAGCGGAAACCGCCCTGGTCGTAATTGCGGCCCAGCGTGTGGGTATAAAGCAGTTCGACATAACGTGAGTTTGAAACCGTCTGCTCCGTGCCGTAGGTGCTGACGAATTCCGGAGAGGCGAGGAAACTATCGGCGACGGCGCGCAGGCTTACGCCTTTGTCCATCTCCTTTATCCAATAACTCAGACCTTCAGTATCCGGCGTCCTGTCAAATGCAGCCTGGTATAGGCGATACGCCTGTCCGGCCACTCCATGGAAATCCACCGCAAGTGTTCCGTTATCGAACTGCATGCGTTCCACATATTGCAGTACATTGTTGGACAGGCCGTCCTTGCGGTTGAGGTTTATGGAGAGATTGTTGCCGGAGATAGTGTAGTCTCCACCGGATCCACGTAGAATTACGGTATCAATGCCTTCTCCGCCGTGGACGTAATTATTCCCGAGGCCCGGTGAGAAAACATCATTCCCTCCATATCCGGCAAGCGCATCGTCATAGTCCGACGTCACGATGATATCGTCTCCGGACAGGGCAATCTGCAATAGCGCCTGGGTGTTTCCGTTCAAGATAAAGTTTGCGGCGGAGACGGCCGGCATAGAAATATCGAACGCTTCCCCGAGCAGCGCGCCGCCAGCATATTGAGAGTATCCGGTGAGTTGGCCGCCGATGATATAATCGCCTGCGTATGTAAAACCGTGCCCTCTATACACGGCGGTATTGTAGCCGTCGCTTATAGCAATTTCCGTGGATGTAGCCCTGATAATCTCCCCGTACCATATGGCAGGGTTAACGAGGTTGAGCGGTGCGTATGCGTAAACTCTTGCCATGATTTCCTCCCGATCTCTACAGGCAATCAACCAGATCGCGCTCAGGTTGTCGAGTCAGCTTGATTCTCAAATTATCGCCATCAAATCTGCAAGGCTCCCATCGGGGGCCTTTTTCTATTGGAGAAAGCCATGCCCTTCGACGCCAACGGCAACTATTCACTCCCACTCGGATACCGGGCCGTGGCGGGCGAACTTATTCTGCCGTCCAACCATAACCCGCCACTGGAAGATATCGGCTCAGCGCTGAGTAATGTTCTGGTGCGCGACGGCCGGGCGACGGCCACAGGCAACTGGAACATGGGCGGCAACCGGATTACGAACCTCGGGGAGGGGTCAAACCCGAACGATGCGGCGACCGTCGGGCAATCGTCTTCCTCGATAGGTGACTTCCGCGAAACGCTGCGCACGCTTGACAGCAAGTGGCTTCGTCGCAACGGCGGCATTTACGCCATCGCGGATTACCCCGATCTGGCCGCGCTGCTGCCGCCTTTGCCGGATGGCGTGACGTGGCGCCTGCTATCGACGTCGATCACCCAGAACATTCGCGCGATCTGCCAAATCCCTGACGGCTTTATGCTGGTGGAAACGACCGGGGGCGGTAACGATACGACGATCCATAAATCCACGGATGGAGAAAGCTGGAGCCCCATTGCGGTCATCTCCAGTTTTGTGGCGATCAATGTTATCTACACCGGAGGGCTTTATTTTGCCTGCGGACTGAATGCCGCGGCGACGGCTGGTCAGGTATCTGTTTCTCTGGACGGGATTACCTGGAGTTCCCCAATAAGCATAATCGCCGCCGCTGCCTATGTCGTAGATATAGCCCACGACGGGACGAACTTCATCGCTGTGGGCAACGTTGGGAACATTCGCAAATCGGCTGATGGTTCCACATGGACGACAGTAACCAGCGGAACGACTGCAAACCTGCAAAAAGTTATCCACGATGGTTCGGAGTTTGTGGCCGTCGGGTCTGGTGGCGCTATCCGTACATCGGCTGATGGTGATACGTGGGCCGCCCGCACCTCGGGAACAGCGACACAGTTTAACAGCCTCGTATATACCGGAACGATATATGTTGCAGTCGGCAATGCCGGCATCATTTACACGTCAGCGGACAAGGTTTCGTGGACGCCTCGATCAAGCGGCACGGCCAACAATCTCAATAGCGTCACCTATTCCACATCAGGCTTCATGGCCGTAGGCCAGTCGGGTGCCGCTGTGATATCCGCCGCTGGAACGTCATGGGCAACGACCGCAACCGGCCAGGCAATCGCCCTAAACTCCGTGGTCCATGACGAGGACATGCCTCAGCGGTATATCGTCGGCGGGTTATCCGGCACACTTCTCGAAGGCATCCGCACCCTGCCGACGCAGTTCCGTGTTCCGAACGACGATCCGACATACGGGTGGGTCCGGGCCGTAGCGTAACCAATCTGAAAATCAGGAGAAACACAATGGCACGACGCATCAACGCGGCGGGGCTTTCGCACGTCAAGCAGTGGGAAGGCCTGAAACTCGTCGCCTATCAGGACGTGGCTGGAGTCTGGACAATCGGATACGGCCACACAAGTGCGGCCGGCATCCCGAAGGTCCGGGAAGGCATGCGGATCAGCGAAAAGGAAGCGGAAGACATCCTGCGCGCCGATCTGGCGAAATTCGAGGAGCGTGTCGAGAGACTGGTGACGGTGCCGCTGACCGACAACCAGTTCGCGGTGCTGGTGTCGTTCGACTTCAATACCGGCGCGCTCCATAAATCGACGCTTCTGAAAAAGCTCAATGCCCTCGACTACAATGCCGTGCCCGGCGAACTTATGAAATGGGTAAATGCAGGCGGGAAGAAGGTGCAAGGCCTTGTGAACCGCCGCGCCGCGGAAGCCGGCTTGTGGGCCAAGGGTGAGTTCGTATCGAGCAACACCGTGGATGCCAGGGCTACAGCAGACCCCATCATCACCAAAGAGAACGCATCCTGGGCGGCCGGCATTATCTCGACGCTCGGCTTTGCCAATGTCGGGCCGGGGCCGTTGCAATGGGCGCTGGCCGCGATCCTCGTCGGCGCTTTCGCCATCGGGGCGTTCTTCTTCATTCGCAGCCGGGTTCGCCCGACATGATCGGCCTTCTTGACGGCCTGAAGATCGGGGCCGGTGCGGTAGTCGGGGCTGCTCTGTCTATCGCCCCCGCCTACTACCTCGGCAAGCGCGATGGTCGTTCGGACGCCGCGCATGCCGCAATCCAGTCATCCCTCGAAGCCCTACGAAGCAGGAGCGCCACCGATGCGGAAATATCTCTTACCGATACTGCTGGTATGTGCCGGCATCTCGGGTTGCAGCAAGACGACGAACGGGAGTGCGTGCGACGGCTGGCGCAAGCTGGAAATGACGCTGCCAACCGCGCTGCACATCACCATGAATGACCGGGCGTTCGCGAACGGTGTTGCCAGCCATAACGCTCACGGGACGAAACAGGGGTGCTGGAAGTGAAAGAAAACGCCACGCCGGTAAATGCCATGACCGAACTGCCTCGCGAGACACGCGAATTTCTGGCCCGTCTCCGCAAGGAAGATCTCGACACGCTGGAGGACGGGGTTCGCCTGGTCAACAGCATCCGAACCGTCGGCATATTCATGAAATGGGTGATTGTCGGCATCCTCGGCTTTGTCGTCGGGACGGTGATGTTCTGGGAAGCCGTATCGAAAATCATCACGTGGGCGAGGGGCTGACATGTTCATAGGGCTTCGTATTGGCATTCCCGGCACCCTGCGTTCGGGCGGTGGCGTCAAGCCTTGGCAGATCACCCGATATGCGTTGCGTGATTATCTGGCGACCACTGAGGGGCAACCGAACCCGCATTCACAGCCGGCGATGGCAACGCCGCCGACGATCACGACGGATACAAGCGGCGCTCCGGCATCGACCTACGCCAGGACCATAACGCTTGCCACTCAAGCGGAGGTCGATACTTATTGCCTGATTGAGGGTGGCAAGCAGACGTTTGCGGCGACCACTTTTATGCGGCCGGTCGCCGCCACGATGAATGCCAGCACGGTCGTCAATGTGGCTTCGCGCATCAGCGTTACGGTCAACGCTGATGCGGTCGCTTTCTATGTCGTCGGGACCACACAAGCCTATCGTTTCCTGGTGGATGACCAGTATGTCGATTTCACCGGAACCGTCCCGGAAGCCACCACCGGCACCGGCTCCAACTATATCATTCTCACGCTCGCCTCGAAGGCAGAGCACAAGGTGACGATTGAATTGCAGCAGGGCTGTGCTGTTCGGCGCATCCACATCAAGAACGAAGACAGCTTTGGCGCCAAGCCAGAAGCCAGCGCGCATAAAGGCATTGTTTTGGGTGATAGCGTCACAGCCTCGACGGGCGCGTCAGCGTTTGGTGACGGCTATGTGCCCTTTGCTGGCGACTATCTCGGCGTGGAGCTTTGGCCTTCCGGCGTCGGAGCGACTGGATACGTCAATACGAACTCTGGCGCGCGCTACAAGTTGTCTGAGCGCATCGCCATCGACCTTGACGCGTTTATCGCTGACAAGGGGCAGCCCAGCATTGTCACCGTGGCGATGGGCCTCAACGATCTTGGGCTTTCTGGTATCCAAGCCGAAGCGGAAACCTGCTTTGATATTGTCCGCGAGAAGTGCCCAGCTGCGTTGGTTTTCGTCGTCAATACATGGGACGCATTGGCGCCGTCGCCAGTGAGCACCGACTACAATGACGTAAAGTCCGCAATCCAGGCGGCTGTAGGCTCTCGTGGCGGCTTCTGGTTTATCAACCCTGAAGGCACCGCATACACCAAGTCGGAGACAGTTCATCCAGACACGAGCGGCCATCAAACGCTGGGGCTTTGGCTTGACGCACATATCCGCGAATCCGTTGCCTAACCCTACACCCCAACCTAATGTGCGGGGTATCAAACGAAAAGCCGTCCGGGCGACCGGACGGCTTTTTGCGTTTCACGGTTTGCAACTCTCTGCGGCTATCGGCGTCACAGAGTTCTGGCCGATCCTGCCGCATTTCTCGCACCTGAATCGGACGCCGATGGCATTACCGTCCGGCGGGAATTTCGTCATGTCGATATCGACGACCCGATCACAAGGGGTACAGTACACCCGGAGTCGGAGTTCAAGGTCGATCATCCCGGACCATGTCGCGTTGCTCCTCATGCCCGCTCATCTTCTGGTCGCCAGCCGCGCGTGTAACCGTGGCCCATTGCGGCCGTGGCTAGCGCCAACTGCCGGCGCAGGTAGCGGCAATCGTCCAGCAGTGTCGCGATCGTGGCGCGGGCATCGCCGTCATGCCATGCAATGGCGTGGTCGATCTCGGAATGGTGCTCGTCCGGCTGTTTTCTCGTACTCACTACATCACCTTGAACTCTGTTTTGTTCCGCAAATGTTCTTGTTTTGTGGGAGAGAGTCAAGGGGGCACAATCTTGATTTTCAGGCCGACCCGCGAGGATTTTGGTTTGGAAATCCTCCGTAAGTCATTGATTCTTGAAGCCGCAAATCGCGAACAGTTTGAAACTTAGCGATTGAATTTGCTGTAAAACGATGAGACTCTTAATCAGCGGGTCGTAGGTTCGAGCCCTACATCACCCACCAATTAAATCAAATGGTTACGCTATTTTCGGTGGACACGGTTTGGAGAGGAATCCCAAACGGTTTGGAGATTTGTTCATCGTTCTTTCCCCTCCATTTTCAAAATTACCACGTCTCCGCGACCTGATCCGTCGGCCAGATAATGCGTCTCAAGGATGCTCCGAACATCGCTTGTGGAGTGCCCCGAAGCCTCCGCGATATCATCGATCGATGCGCCCGCGCGTCTGGCCATCGTGATGAACGTTCCACGCAAATCGTGGAAGGTTAGGCCATCTATCCCGGCCTTGGCACAGGCCTTCCCCCATGATGTTCTGAACCCGTCGCTGGTCCACGGTTTTCCACGCTGATTGACAAGAATGGTCGTTGCGGGCACATCCCTCGCGTCGTTTTCCGATCTCAAGCGGTCCAGCACGCAGCGCAATTCTTCGGAAACGAGTACCGAAACCCGTCTGCCGGTCTTTGATTGCTTGAGCCTGATGTGCGTGCCGTCGAACGCCGTCCATGACAGGCGGAGCAGATCTCCTTGCCTCTGTCCAGTCCATATTGCTATTGCGAGGGCATCAGCGATGGTCTGAGGCGCGACGGCTCTCAATCTCGATAGATCGGACGGCGCCCATATGATTTCGCGCCTGGTGCCTGTCCCTGCCAGCCTGCCTGCATTTATGCAGGGATTGCGCTTCAGCTTCTCGACGTGCATCCCGAATGCCATGATTTTTTGAAGCACCGACCACGCGAGATCCGCGGTGCGCGGCCGATCAGACATGGAGTCGCGCCATTCGAGAAAAACCGCTCTGGAGCCGATTGCTTCGACAGCGCGGATATCCATATCCCCGAACTCGTCTTCAATTATCCGGATGTATTGGGAGTAGGAGCGGCGCGTGGAGGGCTTTCGTTTCGGAAGCTCCATGCGCTTGTATAGCGAGATGATGTAAGCGAGGGTTTCGCTATCCGGAGCAGACCGTTCCGATAAATGCCGCTTGAATTGCTCAACAAAAGCCGGAGTCCCGTACTCTGCATTTATCCGCGGCCCGTTTTTCCACGCATAGTAGTATTCCCTGACGCTGCCGTCGGCCAGGGTCTTGCGTGTTTTATGCAGCCCCCTGAGAACGACGCGCATCTCTTTTCCTCTTCCACACCTCTAGCGGGTCGTCTTCCACCGATTGAGCCACAACGCCCGATAGTCGGTCAATGTCCCTGTCGAGGGCGACTTTATCCCACCTATGAGTGCCGGTTATCGATGGAGATATCCGGCCTGCTTTTATCCATGCGCTGAATTGCGATGGTGAGAGGCCGCAATATGCTGCGGCTTCCTTTTGCCCGAAGAGACGTGGGTTCATTCAGCTACCACTCCCTCCATCGGCACCCGCGCCCTTTGTCGGGGAGGAATCGTCTGGCTGGTCGCTTCCTGTATCAGTCGCCTCCGTCAAGAGATTGAGGGTTTCGAACCGGTCTACGATGCGCTGGATCATTTCGGCTGGACCCGGCGTGTGGCGCACGCTGTCTTCAAAACCGAGACAATAGCGGTATTCGCCATCGCCGCCGGTCAACTGGTCGATCTGCTGTACGGCCTCTGAATAGCCGTCGCGCTTGCCGATCTCGTAGGTCTCGTCTTCGTCGGCCTGCACCGGCTGGGCGGCTTCTTCGCGCTTGATGACCGCGTAAATTTCTTCGATCACGCTGGCGTCTTCGATTGCGCCGCCGAAAACTTCGTCCACGATTTTGCCCATAAGGTCGCGGTTCATGGCTGGGACTCCCGGACGTTACGCAGATCTACGGCCAAGCCTTCCGGCGTTATGCGCATCCGACGGTTGTTGAGATAGCGTTCTACAAGGCCAAATTTTTCGAGATTGCTCCATGTAGAGCGCATCACTGGCCCGCGTTCGCCGGCCGCCGTAAGCACCTGATTGCGATCAAAGACGCCATCAGCGTTACGGTTCTTGAGCCAGAGCAGAGCAGAGAGCATCGCGTCGGTAGGCTTATCCATCACTCGCCTCCATTCGATGCATGGGCGGCGCGATGTGATGCGGCCCTGTCATCGCGTTCTTTGTTGTGGTGACGGATTGCCCAAAGGATGCTTGTGCATGCAGGCCCGAGGTAGTCGCAGCGAACGCATTCGACATGCCTGCCGCCGTTCTCATATGTGAAAACGTTAAGAGCGTCGTCGCGTTCGCAATATGGGCAAGGCTTGATTTTGGGATATGCCATCACTCGCCTCCATTCTTGGTGGGGGTGCCTGGACGTCCTTCGAGTGCGGCAAGCACCTCGGCCTCGTTGACACAGATAGCGTTAGCCATAAGCGCCATCAGTTCCGGTTCCTCGCCGTCGCGTGTCCAGATTATGAGCCGCTTGCCGCGACCGGCGAACCACCCAGCCTCTAGGTGGGCCGACCGGCCGCACGGCAGAAGCAGCACGCAAGTGTCGGCCCATTCCATGCCGCGAAAATCGTTGAGATAACCACGCGAGGCAATCGGATGTGTGGTCAGCAGATCGCGGTACTGTTCAGCCTTCCAGCTCAACCAGTCCGGATCGATCTCTGACCAGGCGAAACCCTTGACGCCATTCGGCGGGTTGCGGAAATCGTAAACCTCGTGACCGGCCTCACGAAGCATGGTCACGGCGTCGGGCTGATATGGGTTGCGCCAACTGGATGCGAGATAAATCCGGCTCATTGGCTGTCTCCATTCGATACAGGGGTGGATTTTTCAATGCGGTCAAGCCTCTCCCATTCGGAGGCGATCAGCGCGCCGGCCTTTTCGAGGTCTCTTTTGCGAGAGGTTGGTATCCACCATGTATCCGCGCTTCACGCGAGGCGGTTGATGGAGAAATACTTGCTATCCGCGCCAGCTCGCGGACGCCAAAATCGTCAAGAGGTGTCTTATCGGTGGTGCTCATGGTCTCTCCTCGTAAAGCGGCCTGCGGGGAGGGAGCGGCTTGGCGTCCTTCGTCTCGCGGGTGCGGAGTGTGTTGGGGGATTTGATCTTGCCGGCAGGGCGGATGACGCCGTTGTGCTTGTCGCGCTGGCGATCTGATTTCCTGATCTGGCGAACATCATCCCGTGTTTTAAAACGGTGGCACTGGACACAAACGGCGCGGCAATTGGACAGGCTGGTGTCGCCGCCAAGCTGATCCGGTGTTTCGTGATCAAACTGGACACCGAGGGACAGATGGCAATTGCAGCGCTGGCCTTCATCGAACCCATATCGTGGTTCTGATGCCTCGCAGCGATATCCGGCGCGCTCAAGGGCTTGCTGCCTGGTCTTTCTGGAGAACTCGGAGCGGGCCATTATGCCGCCCTCCGATCTTCCGGCGTCGGTGCGACATACCCAAATTCTCGGGCAAGCAGTTCAGTCGCCGCGTTGAAAAACGCGATCATCTCCGGTTCGTCGCATTTCCTGGTGTTGATGGGGCGAGGGATGCCGACGAGATAGCCATTCGCCAGACGGATCGTATCTACGAATTTGACGGCGGGGCGAATATAAGCGTCCAGCGCCTCCTTGCTCGGGGCGCACCCGGTCGCATCGATGCAATCCTGCAAAGTTGCCCAATAGGCGCGCAGACGATCCATATTTCGCCACTGACGAACCTCAAGGCGGACGCGCTGCCCTTGATGGATACCTTCAAGGGCTTGCAGATCGTATTCCATTTCAGGGACGAGGCCATTTCCCTGTCGGATGAAAGCGTAGACGGGCTTTTCGCGTTTCGCCATATCGATCACCCTGCGTTCAGCGGCGACAGTGCCGCCAGCATCCGCGTCTTGATCTGTTCGGCTGCGTCGATCATGTCGGCGTGACCTTCAGTCTCCAGAGTGGCGGCTACGTCGAAATCGTTCCACGTCTCTTCAAGAGTGGCTTCGTCTTTCGCACCGGAAAGGGACGTTTCCAGATTTTCGAGGTACGACCCGAGATCGAACTCGGATTCCGGTTCGGCATCGATAGTCTTCGTCTCCGCTGCTGGTGCTTTCGGAGGCGACGGAGGCTTGGGCGCGGACGCCGGTGAAGGTGGGGTGACGTCGCGCATCTCGGCAATCTTGCTACCTTCGTCCTCATCGTAGATGCCAGAGAAGCCGAACGCATAGCGGGCTGCCTGGATCATCGCCTTGTGGCGAAGCATACGATGCTTCATCTTCCACGGTTCGGTGCTTCGAACGCACTCTACGAGATATTCAGTGACAGTGACGGGCCGCCCGCGATCCTTGCGGTACATACGGCATGTGCAGGATATCAGCCCACCCTTTTCGTCGTGCTCGAAATCGAACTCAAAGCCGTCAGCGGCAGGATGTGAGTTGACGAGATTTACCCATCCGTCGATCGATACGACCGGCACGATGCCCCCGCCTTTTGCCGGAAAGGCATAAATTTCCTTCGTCAGTGGGTTGAGGTCGTATTCCTTAGCAACCATCATCAGTGCCGCGAACTGTTCATTCGTGTGCTGAGACGGCATCACTGTGGCACGGACGGTCGCCTCGAAAGCCTTCGGGTCCATATTGAACTTCGCGGCCATCGTGGCTATCAGCGAAGGTCTTGCATTGTCGATCTTTGCGATTGCGTTCATCACGCAGCCCTCTGTTCTTCGACGCGCTCAACCCCGTTCACTTCGACACCGACCTTGACGGCGCGGTTTGCGAGTTGATCGATGCATGCTTTCAGGTCGGCATGGTTCATCTTGAGCAGGGCGATTGCCGCAGCCTCGTAATCAACGACGCGGGCGGACACGAACGTGCGCAAAGCAACGCGGGCACCAGTGCGACCGGCGCTGGCGTTCTTCGCCTCTGTCTCCTTCGCCTTGGAGGCTGCTTCCTGCTCAAGGCGGTGAGCCTCGTCAAGCGCGGCCCGACGTTCTGCTTCGGGCCGCTGATCAGCCTCAGCTGCTTTTCTGGCCGCCTCCGCCGCCTCCCTGCGCAAGCGTTCTTCCTCGCGCCGTGCGGCTTCCTGACGTTCGCGTTCAATACGCTGCTGTTCTTGAAGGAATGGCGTAACATGCGCCTTGAGTTTCTTGGCGATCGTATCCGGCTCTTCCTTCAGATCGCGCCATTTGTTATCGACGGCGCGGCCCGCATCGAGGTGCGGTTGCTTTTCGGCCTTATGCAGGTCTGTCGCCTTGTTTTTGATGGCGCTGAGGCGCTTCGACCAGATCGCGGCCTTATCGGCCTGCTCCTGTGTCGTGACCGGCGTCTTCATAAACGCTTCCGCCATTTCCTTCTCGGACTGGAATTCGAGCGTCAGGGCATCATGGGGATCGGCTGGCAGGTTATGGCCGATGGTCGGGGCGGGCGGCTCGTCGGGCCAGCCGTTGCCATCGAGCGCTGCATAGTATGCTTCTTCGGTGATCGGGTTCCGGCAGCACCACGTCCAGATGTCGTCAGCGCGAACTTCATTGCCGTTGCGAACGGCAATCCACTGATCATCCTCGTTTATCCATATGGCAACCGGCAGAAACGGCCCTTGCTTGCCGTCGCGAACGCGGTAAAATCCTTGCTGTGGGTGTCCTTCGTGGATCGGCCCGAGTTGGCCGCTCAGCGCATTGCGCCACCACTCCCATGCATCAGCAGTGTTTTCGGCCTGAATATTCACAGATTTCTCATTCATAATGATATCCTCAAATTCCGGCCGCGACGGCAAAGCCGACAGCAAAAACGGTGATTGACAGGAGGGTGTAGCCGATTGCCGACAGCCATATGGCGTTGTGCTCGGTCTGGATGCGCATCAGGTCTTCGAGAGACTTGCGCTTGCGGGCTTCGGCGGTGGCGATGAAGGTCGAAGTCAGGTCGCTCATGCCGCTCTCCCGGAAAGACCTTGATCGATATGGTTCATCGTGCTGTCGTAGACCGGGAAAGAAACTGCACCTTCCGAATGCAGGGCATCGGACCACGCTGCCGCGGCACCCTTACTCGCGTAGAGAGCTTTCGAGATAGACCGGTACAGCCAGGCGCGCTCGCTGCTGCCGTCCCGGCTCGGATAGATCCACTCTTCTCCGAGGCGGATGCGACGAACGTAAAACTCGCCATCCCCGCAAAGCTCCAGCTCGGCAACGCCATCAAACATTACGCCGTCTCCGAAGATCGGGCGTCCTCGTTCATCGACCGGACGCAGCTCCTCAAATTCGTACTCGATGCTGAATTCATCCATTGTCATCACTCCATGATGATCACATTGGGAAACGACCTCGCGGAGAGGTCGAAACCGAAGGCGATCAGGCTGTTTCGAGATTTTCGGATGGTGCGGTGTCTTCCATCTCGTTGAGCGCCAGCCATTCCAGAGACCATTCCAGAGCCATTCTGGACGCAAATCCGCCGGCGCTATCGTCCTCTGGCTTGTCGCCTTTGCGTATCATCGCGAACCACTGCTCGGCAGGGTTTGATGCGGAATGGTCCAGCGTTTCGTAACGGATCGATTTCGCATTCGCGATTGTTCCGACGAGGCACGCGCATTCTCCCTCGTAAGTCGAGCCGTCTACTCTTCCGTCGCGGAGGGCCGACACAAGCGCGGGAACCTCATGGCGGTTCTGCGTGAGGGTCATCCAAAGGTCCGCCTTGAAAGACCGCAGGTCGGCGGAGCTCAGGTTGGCGTAGCTCAGGTCGGCGGAGCGCAGGTTGGCGTAGCTCAGGTTGGCGGAGCTCAGGTTGGCGTAGCTCAGGTCGGCGTAGCACAGGTTGGCGGAGCACAGGTTGGCCTTTGCTTCCAAAGCCGCCAGAACGGCCAGCCTCAGCAGTATCGAGTTCGGCGTATTTTCGTCCGCCTCCACATCGGCTGCGTAAAGAATGCTGTTATCCAGCCTGCTTTTGATCTCGACTTTCATGTTGATCTCCGGGTTTGAATTGGTGTTGGCTATTTGGGAGACGCCATCGGGTGGATGGCGAAACCGAAAGAGTCAGTAGCCCTGCTGAGAATTGGAAAAGTCGTCGGTTGCGTCCTGATATCCGTTGAACCAGTCGTCGCTATAATTGGCGCTATCCAAACGCATTTTGCCGGAGAAGTGATCGGCCACGGCCTTTGCGATTGACCCGTCTGCGTCTTCGGAAAATGCGCGATATCCAGCTTCGTATTTGGTCATCGTCTGATCCCTCTCAATTCGCCGCCACCAGTCTTCGTGCTGTGCAGATCGTTCGTGGCTGATGAGTTAAAGTGCGTTATGCACGTCACCAAGTCAACAGAAAAGTGCGTATCGCACGATTTATTTTGACTTTGAGGAGGTGAGAGTGCAAAAAGAAAGCCCGGCGGGAGTGATCCGACCGGGCTGACAGTTGCTATTGCTTCGGCCGTTTATATACCAAATATGGTATGCTGTTTCAACGGAAATGGTGCTGTCAGGTGCTAAAAAGCGCAAAATACAGGGTCTGCTCGGAGGTTCCCGCCTGGATTTAGCGTTTTGAGGTGCAAAGGCAGCGGTTTTTTCAAGGGCATTGTCCCGCGCCGCCGATCATTCCGGCAAATCAATCCCATCGCGGTTGCCGCTTCCCAGGCTGAAGTGGAATAAAAATACCTAGGATGCGTGACCCATAGCGCCTAGGGCCTGACGGTGCCGGGCAACCCCCGGACGGCCCCACGGTCTGAAACTCCTCCGCTTTGACTCAGCGGGTAAATTTCAGATTGCCACAGCCGTGAAAAATGGTGGCGAGGAACGGTCTCTGGAAGGATCGGCGGGCTTGCCCGGAAAAGATACTGAGTATGCGCCCGTAAGGGTTCCCCTAGTCAGGGACTGGCAGAAGCGGAATGGATTTGTTCCATACCCTGTCAGGCAGAAAAGGGTGTAGCTATGCCTTACTCGAAAGCAGCCAAAAAGAAACCCGCCGGAGCGGGTTATTTTCTCACCGTATTGCTGATGTATAACTTTTCTATCGATCCATCACGCGCCGCTGCCTTTGCCTTGACGGTTATCGCAGCATCAGAGGCGAAGGCGAGTACGTAAGCATTGTTTGGTATCGAGAACTCGGGGTCAGTTATCAAGGCAGAAATCCTAATGTCGGGTTCGTCAATGAGGGAAATCTTGCACGAGAATGTGTCCTTGTTCACTTCGTGAAGATGGAGGTGATACTCGGCCTCGTCAAGGATTTCAGCCGGATCGGATGCCTCTAACGCCTCTTTCTCGGCGACCCCCACAACCGTTGCCTTGGCAAGCAAGCGACCAGTTGTTACCGTTAGAGTGGAAGCGGTATTGCCGATTGGAGCAACAGCTTGTTTCGCTGCGGGCTTTAGGCTGTCAGCCATTTTATCAATAGTATCCAAGAGGCGATCAACAACCGTCTGATCTCGGTTGCCAAGCTCCTTTATAGCTGATTCCAGTGCTCCTCTCAGCTCTTTCATCTCGGCCTTGTTTCGGGTTAATCGACTAAAAATGTATGATACCAGAGTGACTGTAAGGCCACCAACGATTGTTGTAGCAAGCGCATTTTGGCTCACCCATGCAATCATTAATGGTATCTCGAAGCATTTGGCCTTCGGTGGAGCCGCCATGATGCGGACTTGCATTGCATCCTTATGATGCATGAACTTTTCAGTGGCGGCAAAGTTCGCTGCTACGCCAATTATTCTGGATAGCCCCTTTATGGATTCAGCCAATTGGCCAAGTTCGATTTCATGCCGATCTGCATCTATGCCATCATACCTGATAAAGATCGGTTCTTCTGTTAATATGGCAGCCCCCAAAACATCCCCCTAAAAAACGCTAATTTTTTCAATTAGCCATCCCATCCAACATAATCTTCAGCACTCTGATGGCATTCGCCGCATGCAGCAGCGCATCCTTTACCTGATCATCCGTGCGCGCACCCCGCGATAGCGCCACCGCAGTCGTTTGCAGATTGATCGCCATATCCGCCGCGTTCCGATCCGGCTGTATGCGCATCTGCACGCGCATGCTCCGGATCGTGGTAACGGCACGCTCCAGCAACCGGCGCTTCTCGTAGTCGCCCAGCCTCTCCACTTCGTTCGCGGCGCGGATCAATTCCGAGATGAAAGCTGAGACTGTCACGGACCTTCCTTCTTGATCTTCAGCCACTCATCGACGGTGAGGGTCGTAATCAACACGATATCGACCTGTTCGAGCATGCTTTCCCACATTGGGCGGCCTTCGAATGTAATGTTCTCGGGGAGGTCGAAATGCTTACACAGCGCTCTGGCTGCTTTCTCGCGGGGAGATTTCGGCTTCTTCATGGCCTTGCTGCTTGCGCTGCGGATGATGGCTGAAACTCTTCCATGGCCTGCTGAAAGGCCAAGTCGGCCGCAATGCCGAGTGTCCATGGACGGGTCAGCCTGTAGGAATCAAGCTCACTGGCTAAGTAGGCCGCATTCAGTTTTGTTTTAAGTGGTTCATGGTCGTCATCCATAACGGATGATAGAAACTGGCGGGTATCAAAGTGTTCCGAGGCTGAAGGAAACTTGTGTTTGTGAAGTGAAGATTTGAAAACGCGCACCATTTTTCTTTTCAGAAAGAGGTGATAGCCAATCCAGAATTTTGCTAGACTCCATGCGCCAATCGCAAGCGGGACCAGCCATAGGAACGCCAAGGCCATAACAAACATAAACGCCTTGTCCTGGCTGTCATCGAGTTGCGAGAAAGCTATGGCGGCAATAACGTCTATCACCGAAAAGAACGCGATTACCCACCAGTTCATGTTTTGACCTTTGCTATAGTCGCTTTCCGGAAAGCGTAATGTTCTCGATTGGATAAGCGTTAAGTTTGATATGCTTTTGTGCAGATCGGCGTGGCTTTATGTCCGTCACGAAAGCGAAATGGCCCACCGGAACGTCAAGCATCATAGGGGCATTCATGCTCTCCAGATGAAATAGCCCTTTTTGAGAGCCGGGATATGGCGTTTTGACAAGGACACGATCGTCCTCAAGGAAGCAGACGCACACCTCCCCCATATGATCTTCACTTGGCGACTGCTTGTCGTCGTAGAATATCAGCCAACCGTCGTTTGCAAGCCCACGCATCGAATCCCCCCGTACTTCCAACGCTTCGGTGGATGGGGATGCGTCCTTCGGCGCGGGAGCCTCCCCGAAATTCTGATCTCCAGTTGCGTACAAGACGCTACCATCGGGCCCTGCGCCTGCTAGCCCGACAATTGGGACTGTTATTGGCGCACCGTTGGGCCCGTCTCCTTCTCCTGTTAAAAGCCACGCTTGGCTAACCCTGAAGGCTTTTGCGTATTTGTCAGCAGCTCTGCCTATGCCTCTAAGGCCGTTCTCGTGTTGGGTGTACGTGTCCGGACTCCACCCGAAGTAATTGGCAGCATCCCGCGCTGTCGCAAACTTACGAGCGATCCGGGCCTGTTCAAGGCGCTTAGCGTGGTCTGGGCGGTCATCAAATTTCATGTAGTGCAAAAAGCACGAAACCGCAGTGCGTTTCGACTTGACTTTGAGTAGTGCATAACGCACTTTAGGTGCATGACGCACGAAAACGAAATCAAACAGCTCCGAGAGAGCATCAACTGGAAGCAGGATCGTTTGGCACGGTTTCTCGGTGTTGACCGGTCAAGCGTTTCACACATGGAAAATGGCCGGCCTGTTCGCGGGCCGGTGAAGCGCCTGCTCGATACGCTGCGCAATGCTGCGCTGAACGGAACCGCCGACGACCTGTGCCCAGAGATGCCTGAGGTGGTCAAATGACCCCCGCCGCAGTCCTCATCAAAGCCATGGCCACGATCCGCAACAGCGCCAACTGGTGCAAGCAGGAGATGGCGAGAGACATCCGTAAGCGGCCCGTGCCGGCGACAGACCCAAAGGCCGTGCGTTTCAGCCTTGATGGCGCATTGCTCCGTGCCGCCGACATGCAAACGCCGGACGGCAAGAGCGCGTATTTCCACGCGGTCCAGCATCTCCGGGGCATGTTCCGCGGCTCGATCGCTGATTTCAACGACAGATCCGATCACAGCAAGATCATCCAGTATCTCAAGACTGCTATTTCGGCGCTTGAGGGTGAGGGGAAAGCGGCATGAACTCCACCATTGGAATCGCCAGCGCCGTAGGTAAACGTCTGTTCGTCGTTTTCGACCTCGACGGCACGCTCTCTGACCCAAGCCACAGAACGCATTTTCTCAATCGCGAAAAGAAGGATTGGCGCGGCTTCTATGCGGCTTGCGACAAAGACCTCCCGAACAACAGCATTATCCGTGTTCTTCAGGCGCTCTGGGTGACTGGTGCTGACGTGGAAATCTGGACCGGGCGCTCTTCGGAAGTTTCCGACAAGACGATTGGCTGGCTTCAGGATCATGGCCTCGGGATGGTTCCTCTCAAGATGAGGGACGAGGGCGACCACCGCCCCGATACCGAATTGAAAGAGGAATGGCTGAATGCCGCTGGTCGCAAGCCGTATCTCGTTTTCGAAGATAGGGCGTCTGTCGTCGCTATGTGGCGCTCTCACGGAATTACCTGCTGCCAAGTTGCGGAAGGGGATTTTTGAATGAACGACGAGCATAATTTCTGGATGGTCTACGGCCTCCACCAAGGAGCTCCGACAGTCCGCCACAAGACGGAAGAGAGCGCCATCAACGAAGCGCGCCGTTTGGCCCGCAACAATCCTGATGTCCATTTCTATGTCCTCGCTGCAAGCCACCATGTCGTCAAGCGCGATGTGGATGTGACGCCAATCGGTCTCCGCGCATTCGTTGAGACCGGCGACGACGTACCGTTCTGAAGAGGCGAATATGACCAGCATCATCACCACAGAAGACGGCACCACGATCATTTTCCACCCGATTGTCGGGTCTGTATCGGCTCGTTCGCGTGAGGCTGCCGAGGCTGAGTTGCGTCGGCGCCTGATGGAGCGCGCAGCATGACCAGATCATCCACTGGGCCGATGACGGCTGAGCAACTTAAGTCCCTCGCCAACGCTCCACATGGCCAAGCACTTAAAGAAATCCAAAAATTTGACCCTTTGTACGGGAAGCTATCCAGCGATGGCGAACCGGTAAAATGGCGCGTCAAAGTGACAAAGGAAGTCCAGGCCGTTGGATACGTCACTGTCTGTGCCGTGACGAAGGAAGATGCTGAGGCACTGGTCGAGGATTTTGACGACGATAAGGTCGATTGGGATTTCGATGATGCCGGTGCCAGCTTCTGGGTCGAGGAAGCAAAACCAGCATGACCGGCGAAGCATTCACCCTCACCATTCTGGCAGCCGCAATAGGCGCCATCACTCTCGGCAGCATCGTCGCGCTTCTCATGTTCGCAGCGGCGAGACAGCAGAACCGTGACCATATCGATTTCTGATTGAGCGCGGTCCTCCTCGGCGCTCAACGCGGTCGCAGTCACTCCTCCTCCCGTGATTGCGACCGCACTTTTATCCTCGTTGACCGATCCCGAAGCCGCAAAATCACGGCATCGACCGGAACTCCGAGTTGAACAAAGGGATGGGTTGCCGGTGACGACAGCGGCGGTTCGTCACCGGCGCGCAGGGCAGGCGGTTTGGCCCTACGAAACGGAATTACATTTTCAGTCTTGCGGTTCATTGCGGCTCCTTGGTCGGACCCTTTGAACCACAGGAAAAGATCAATGAGCGGAAATAAAAGTTCCGAAAACGGAAATTTCAGGAGCGGAGTCAAAGCGTTGAGCGTGTCGGCATTAAGCGAGGCCAGAATGTGGGCAGAAGCGATTATGGACTCGGAGTATCGCGGTCGCGGCGACCGGGAGAAATCCGTTCGCTATCGCGTCTCGCGCAAGACCGGCATCCCCGAGAGCTACCTGAAGCGCCTCAAATACAAATCTGACGACATGAGGGACGTGGCCGGGTCGGTCTATAGGGCGCTGAAAATCGCCTATGACGACATGTGCCGCAAAAACGAGGAAGCGGCGGCCCGGTATCGATCCGAGCGCCTTGCGATGGACGGCAAACATGAAGCGGCTGACCAAGAGCTTGATACGGCGCATGTGGGAGTACCTGCTCCTGCTGGCGAGAAAGGCGAGGCGTGAATGATCCTCTTTGATTGGCCTTGGGGAGACCTCCAGCCTCATTCATACGATTTCATCATGTCTGATTTTGCCTGGTCGTTTTCGCTTCGAAGCGAAAAGGGTGAAGCAAAGTCGGCACAGGCTCAATACAGAGTGATGCCGCTTGACCAGATCAAGTCATTGCCAGTTCTGGACCTCTGCAAAGAGGACGCCGTTCACTGGATGTGGGCCACCAACCCGATGCTGCCGCAGGCCATAGAGGTCATGCGCGCGCAAGGATTCGAATACAAGACCGCCGGCACGTGGTTGAAAACGACAGTCCACGGCAAGATTGCATTTGGGACCGGATATGTCCTTCGGTGCAGCAATGAACCGTTCCTGATTGGAACCCGCGGAAGACCCAAGACAGCAAAAAGTGTCCGCTCCGGATTTACAGGTCTTGTGCGCGAACATTCCCGCAAGCCGGAGGAGGCTTTTGCCGCGGCGGAAAAACTGATGCCGAAAGCGCGGCGCCTTGAGTTGTTCTCAAGAACCAACCGACCGGGATGGGACCACTTTGGAGACGAGGCAGGGAAGTTTGACGAGGTGGCAGCATGAACGCCCTCAACCTCTTCCGCCGCGGCTACGACACACAGGAAATCGCGGATCGTCTTGGCCTCGAAGAGTACGATGTCTACAACGAGATTGCGCGCCTCAAGGGTGATCTGCAACCGGTGCCGGCCCCGAAGCCCAAAATCATTCCTCCCTCGAAGACGGCCGAATATCAGCGCGAATACAACAGCGAGCGCAACAAGCGCCTTCGCGCCGACCTCGCCAGAATACGGCAGGAGGCGCGCGTATGAACGCCAAATTCTTCCTGCCCTGGCCGGATCGCAGACTTTCCCCGAACGCTCGCCATCATTGGGCGACGAAAGCCCGTGCCGTCAAGAATGCGAGGCGCATTGCCTTCTTCTCTGTGGTCGGGTCCGGGATCAGGAAGATAGAGGCGGACGCATTGGCCGTCCGGTACGTGTTTTACCCCCCGGACAACCGCGCTCGCGACATCGACAACATGGCCGCGTCTGTAAAGGCGTACAGCGACGGCATCCGCGATGCGATCGGAATAGATGACAGCAAGTGGACGATGACCTTCTCGAAGGCCGGGGCGATTGAGCGCGGCGGCATGGTGAAGGTTGAGCTGGAGTGGGACATGCCATGACGCGCTGGGTCCGCATTCAGGCTTCCATCCTTGACCACCCATTGTTCGCGAACGCGGAGCGTTCTGAGAGCGAAGCGTGGCTGTGGCTGATCACGAACGCGGCATGGGCGCCGACACGCCACCGTATCGGTTCGGAGGTCGTAGATGTGCCCGTTGGCTCGCTTTTCGTGACTCTGCGCGGTCTCGCCAAGGAATGGGGCTGGAAGTCTGACAAGCGGGTGCGGACCTTCCTGAAGACGCTCGAAACGCATGAAATGGTAGAGACAAAAACGGACGCAGGAAAGACGCATATAACTGTATGTAATTATTCACGTTATCAGAATTCGGGACGCACAGAAGACGCAAGCGGGACGCAAGACGGACGCAGCGCGGACGCACAAAAGATACCAGAACACCAGAATACCAATAATACATCCTCACTTCGTTCGGATGTTCGTCCGGAGCCGCAAGCCGCTCCGGCCTCGCCTACGGTGATAGAGCTTCCGGCTACTCAAGGACATTCAGTCTCGGTGACCGAAGCCGATGTTTCCGAGTGGGCCGGAGCCTTCCCGGCTGTCGATGTCCATCAGAAGCTCAAGGCTATACGCCAGTGGCTAATTGCCAATCCTCAAAAGCGAAAAACCCCGCGAGGCATGAAGCGTTTCGTCGTTTCCTGGCTGAGCCGGGAACAGGACAAGGGTGGACATCTTACGACCGGGCCGCCGCGCCGTGAAACAGAATTTGCCCGCCATCAGCGGGAATGCACGGAAGCACTGGAACGCAGCGTTTACGGAGATCGAAATGGAAAACCTGCCGGCAATGCAGCAGATATCGAACTTGAACCGGGAAATTGGCGCGCTCACTGAACAGCTTCAGCCGGCGCAGCCCGACAACATCGCTCGCCATCTGCTTTCGATGCGTAAAGCAGGCATGGCGCTCCCTGTCGGCATGAAGCCCGAGGATCTGGAGCCGGTATATGGCTATGCGCTTTCGGAAGTGCCTGCCTATGGCCTTCGTCGCGCCGTCGAGAAAATCATCAAAGGCGAATACGATATCGAGAGAGGGTTTATTCCAAGACCGCCGGAGCTTGCCGCTATGTCCAGAGCAGAGGCGAAAGTTGTCCGTGATGATCTGGTGCGGCTCCGCGAAAAGATGGCAACGCTCGAAGACCTCAAGCACAAGCCGGCTGCGGCTGATGAGGGTGCCAAAGCGAGGGTGCGAGCGATTCTTGAGCGCTTCCGCGCTGAGCACAAGGCAGCGAAGGCTCAGGAGCGCGGCGTTGTGGTTCATGAACCTATGACAGCCGAGCAGGCCGAATACTACGCGAAGATCAACGCCCTGAAGGACGCGCCAAACATCACCGCCGAACAACTGGCGCACCGTCGCAAGATCGGCATGGAGCTTGAAAAGCTGGCAGACGAGGTGAAAGACGACAGGAGCGCGGCATGATGTACGTCGAGGCGAAGACATACGCCAGTGCGGCGGAACAGATTGCCGCAGCCGCCGCGCTTCGGAAGAAGTTTTACGGCCGGCCGGAAAAGCCCTCGCAGATCGTTACTCATGTCCCGATAGCGGTGCGGGACGAAGTGAATCGCCCCATGCGCCCGGTCCCGGATGCCCACGTCCGGGAATGGTATCGATGGAGACGCGAGCAGATCGACGCCAGCGCCAGCCCGATCCGCGACTACGTGCGTCGCCGGGCTGCGGAACTGGGCTTCAGCTATGCGGAGATTGTCGGGCCTCGCCAGCTTCGTATTCTGATCAAGCCCCGCCATCTGATTATCTGGGAGATAAAAACGTTCGTGAAGCCGGAGATCAGCTTTCCGGAACTGGGCCGGATATTCGGTGGACGTGATCACACGACAATTCTGAGTGCGTACCGAAAGATATGCAAGCAGATGGGTGGTGACGCGGCATGAACGCCCCTCCCAAGCCCATAGCGCAGGCAAAGCGCTCGGAAGACAGCCGCAAGGCGATCCTGACGAAAATACACCGCGTCATTGACGCTCATGAAAACGGCAAGAGCGACAAGGCCTGCATGTCGGAGATCAAGCAGATTGTCGGGAGGGCGCCATGATTTACGGTTCCGTATGCAGCGGCATCGAGGCCGCCACCATGGCCTGGCATCCGCTGGGATGGTCGCCGGCGTTCTTCGCGGAAATCGAGAAATTTCCATCCGCCGTGCTGGCCCATCACTACGGCAGCAACATGCCGGGTCAACCTCTGGCGAAAAACGGGATCCCGAATTATGGCGACTTCACGAAAATCGGCGCGGATGCCGGACCAATCGACCTTCTGGTCGGAGGAACCCCATGCCAGTCCTTCTCGGTCGCAGGAAAGCGACTCGGACTGGATGATCCGCGCGGTAACCTCGCCCTCGAATATCTCAGCCTGGCTCGCCGCCTGCGCGCCCGCTGGCTGGTCTGGGAAAACGTCCCCGGCGTCCTTTCCTCTGTCACAGATGAAGAGGACGGTGAAAGCGATCTACGATCCGGACTTAAAGGAAGAGAAGCCGGAGACGAATGGATTGAGGAAAGCGATTTTGCAACCTTTCTCTCATTCGTTCGGGAATGCGGGTATGGGTTCGCCTACCGAGTTCTTGACGCTCAATATGTCCGAGTGGACGGCTATGGACGGGCAGTCCCTCAGCGACGACGGCGTATGTTCGTTGTCGGATATCTTGGAGACTGGCGCCGTGCCGCCGCAGTATTACTTGAGCCGCAAGGCATGCGCGGGGATTCTGCGCCGCGCCGGGAAGCGGGGAAAGGAGTTGCCCCCACAATTGCAAGCCGCCCTACAGGCGGTGGCGGACTCGGAACCGATTTCGACCTCGACGGCGGATTGATCGCTTCGACCGGCGGTGTCTCGCATTGCCTCAATGCCGGAGGCATGGGCAGGCAGGATTACGAGACTGAAACCCTGGTGGCGCATACGCTGCGCGCCGAAGGCTTCGACGCGAGCGAAGATGGCACGGGGCGCGGGGTGCCTATTGTTCCAGTGGCGGGCGCGATCTGCCGTGACAGCTTCGCCGGCGGCGCGGGCGGGAGGCCGGAAGGGGCCGCCGCAGGGCATTTCATCCCTGTCGCTTTCGATTGCAAGGCGTCAGGCCGGAGCGGTTTCGGCGTTGGCGAAATCAGCCCGACCTTGCGGGCGATGGGGCACAAGGACAGCCATAGCAATGCTGGCGGACAG
>CAYTGJ010000028.1:2457-3011 GCA_964437245.1 uncultured Chitinophagaceae bacterium | reverse complement strand
GGTGGCGGTGGCTATTCAGGCTGGGGCTTTGCGCGAAAATCCGAATAGCGGCCCAGATGGCGTCGGTGTGCAAGAGGGTATTGCCTACACACTCGAATCTCGCGCGGAAGTGCAGGCCGTACAAAGTGGGTGGGCCGTCCGCCGCCTGACGCCTCGCGAATGCGAGCGCCTGCAAGGCTTTCCTGACGATTTCACTGATATTCCATGGCGCGGCAAGGACGCCGCACCGGACGGCCCGCGATACAAGGCGCTGGGCAATTCCATGGCCGTCAACGTCATGCGCTGGATCGGTCGGCGCATCGAGATGGTCGAAGGCCTAAACAAAGAGGACGCTGCATAATGGCAGAGCTTTACGAGAAACGCATGGCCGAAAAGCAGGCGGCCAGAGACAGGAGGGCGGCGTGATGGACATCGTTGACACCTTGCGCGCGCTGACCAAATACACCGGCCGCGACCATCGCACCGGCATGGAGTTTGTCCACGGATACGATAGTCAGACCGTAGTTGACGCTATCCGTGCGGCAGAAGCTGAAATCGTCTTGTTGCGCGAAGCG
>CAYTGJ010000028.1:0-2447 GCA_964437245.1 uncultured Chitinophagaceae bacterium | reverse complement strand
CTCCCATGACCACATCCATGATTGAGCGCGTTGCACGGGCTATTGCGTGTCAACAGCACGGTGCTGAGGGAATGTGGAGCACTTACACCGAGCATGCCCGCGCCGCCATCGAGGCTATGCGGGAGCCCTCTCTGCCAATGCAGTACGCGGCTCTGTGGTATGTAATGCGGATGCACCAGACCAAAGATGCATGGCAAACCATGATCGACGCCGCCCTGAACGAGAAGGAGGCGGGGCGACCGGAAGGAGGTGATGCAACTTGAAGCCTCTCACAGAGGGAAACGAATATTTGACACAGGCCCGCCATTGAGCGGGCCGAAGGCGGCGGAAACGAGGTAGACATGGCAAGCAAGGCGGCGAAACTGAAGAAGAAGCGGGGGAAGCGAATCCCGGCAAGAAAACAGGAGCCTGGGTGCACTGTGCTGCCGGAGGATAGAGGATATCGGTACAACGTCGCGAACCTCAACCATCAGCCCCCAAGGACGCCGGCACCGCGCATCGTATCCGCGGAAAAGGTATGCCGCACAGATGTTCAGGAACGTCTCATGACGGCAATGAAAACGCTTCGGGCCGTGCCTGATCGCGAGCGTCGTTTCTTTGTGCAGAAATCATCGTCGCCTGATTACATCCGCGAATACATCGACGCCTACGACCCCGAGGATGATATCCAGCCTCGTTTCATGCCGACGCCGGCCGAAATCTCGGATTACCTCACGGCGCTGGCATGGGTGAGGCATCTGGACAAGGCGGCTTGGCGCATCCTGTGGTGGCGATCCTTCGATGTTTCGTTCGGTCTGATCGGGAAACACATAGGCCGTAGCGACGAGACAGCCCGCAAGCGGTTCGAAACTGCGATAACCGACGCATGGATTGCGGCAAATTCACTATAAAATGTGAATTTCTCAGATTATTTGGTTGGCAAACTTGGCATTATAGGCCATTATGCATGTCAAGATGGGTGATTTGCAGTTTTGAGCGGCTTCGGCCGCTTTTTGATTCGAGGCAGTTGCCTCAACGAGTTGCGATGCGGCGCTGAAAGCAGAAGCGCACGATGGTAGGGTACAGCCCGGAGAATAAAAGGGGGCGCCTTTTCTCCGCGCGCAAGCAGGGTGCATGGTACAAGTCAGGACACAAAACGAGCTGCCCGTGTCCAGCCGGAGTAGCGCCCGGCCATCGCATTCACAAGCCGAAAGGCAACACATCAGCCCCGCGTTAGTCGTCGCTCTCAATGTCATTGATGGCGGCTATCAAAATGCTGGTTGCTGCGTCATCACCAGCATTGTCGCGGATTTCATCGACTGTCAGCGCGAGGATTGCTGTTACTATTTCTGCGGGATGCCAGCCGACGGATACCGCAAGGTCGCGAATGCGCGTCAATTCCGGCTCTATAGCGTGGCGGCATTCTTCATCTCGATCCATGTCGTCTGACGATCCGGGCGGGGGCGCGATTGCCGCCATGGCGCGGATCATCGATGCAGCCCATTCCGGCACCTCGTCGGCGCGCATCCATAGCCGGATCGTCTCGCGGCTTATAGGTGTTCCGGATTTGCCCGGCAGGCGTGATGCAAGCCATTTCTGCCAGCCGTGCTTCGGTGTGCCGTCTATATCGCGTCCGTATAGGAGTGCGGCATGACGCTCAAGCTCTGCTGCGGTCATAGTCATGATCGTGTACAAGCCTCATTCGGGTCAGGGAAGGCGGCGGCCCCAATATGCGGCCTCTTCGCGGTGATGGATCGCCTTGGCAAGAATTTCTCGCGCCAACAGTTTTTCATGGTGGATATCGCGGGGCTTGATATTGCCCTTGAGGAGGCCGCGAACGATTCTTGCCCCCTCTTCGAAAAACCGGCCAGCTGCGACCTGATGCTTGCGACCGTTATTTGCAGCGAGATTAAGCATTGCGTGTCTCCTCTGGACCTCCGGGCCGGACAATTCCGTATCCCGATGAACACATCATGCCAAATTACTTTGCATATTGCAATACCCCTATAAACAAAATCATGGCGTCAAAGGCGGACATTCCAGCGAGCCTTCGACGGTTGGCGCCGCCTTCTGATCTCGCTACCCCTCCAACAGCATCTCACACACCGCCCCACCCGCGACGGTGCAAAGGCCATGCTCACCCGGGAAGACCGGCGCCGGGCTGTTGGGGTCAATGGAACACGGCGTAAGCGTGGCAGGCGGGAACCCCTGACAAATAGGTGATTTATGGCGGATCGTGAAGCACGTCCGGATTGGGAAGCGATAGAGTGTGAATACCGCGCCGGGCAGCTTTCTATCCGCGCCATTGCTGCTGCACATGGAATTTCCGAAGGAGCGGTGCGCAAAAAAGCGAAGTCCGGGGGGTGGGAAAGGGCCCTGGCTGATAAGGTGCGCGATGCCGTCCGTGAAAAACTGGTACGCGGCGATGCCGATGGGGATCATCGCCCTCATCCTGATCGGCGGCGCGG
>CAYTGJ010000027.1:9565-37187 GCA_964437245.1 uncultured Chitinophagaceae bacterium | reverse complement strand
TGCCAACTGGAAAATTCCGGGTAAAATGGTCAAAGGAATGGGAGGAGCAATGGACCTGGTAGCCTCCGCCAAAAATATCATTGTAGCCATGCAGCACAAAAGTAAAGACGGTCAGTCCAAGCTGCTTCCCGAATGCACATTGCCCATTACAGGATTAAAATGCATCAAAAAAATAGTGACCGACCTGGCGGTTCTCGAAGTGATACCTTCCGGAGGGTTCCGGTTACTGGAAAGAGCACCTGGAGTTTCTGTAGAAGAAATCATCAATTCTACCGAAGGAAAACTGATTATAGAGGGAGAAATCCCCGAAATGGCAATATAGCTCCAACCCTCTTAAAAGTACTAGAGGCAAGAGATTTACCCGGGAAAGTACGTTCATAGAGCGTGGCATTTTTAATTCACGAAGCAGTAGTTTATTACATAAATATTACGTATCTTTGTTTAGGTATTTCTACTTAAACAAATGAATCTGGACAAATCAGTAGTATGTTTGATAGACGACGATGAAGTATACCAGTTTATTTTCCGTCGCCAGGTCGAGATCAGCAATCTCGCCAGTCAGATCCTAATTTTCCCTAACGGTCAAAAAGGATTTGATTATCTTATGAATACCCTGAAAGCTCCGGAAAACCTTCCTGAATATATTTTTCTTGACATCAATATGCCGATTATGGACGGATGGCAATTTCTTGAAGAATTTTCCACGATCAAAAACGAGCTCCGGAAACCTATCAATATATACCTGGTCACTTCTTCTATCGATGAGCGGGATATTGAAAAAGCCAATCAGTTCAGCGACGTCAAAGAATACCTGATCAAACCCATCAGTGAAGAAAAGATCATCGAAGTTTTTGAGAAAGTAATCTAACCCCCAAAATAATCATTGCTCTTTGGATGCTAAAAACAGCAATGGTTCCTGTTACATGCTCCTTAACTTTATCTTGCATCCAACAAACGAAAAATTATAAAAAAAAGACATTCAGTAAGTTATATAAAAACCTTTCCCTTTCTTTGCTCTTTTGTTAATAATTTAGCTCTTTTATTCCCGAAATAATTTCATTAGAAGTTAAAAAACACTAATTTTGCGGTTCTTTTGTAGGAAATAGCAAAAGAGCATTTGACGATTCGTATGAAAGGTTTGAAAGAATTTGATATTGAAATTTTCAGGCTTACCGATGGAAAGCAGTCCTTTGAGTACGAGTTGGATGATAAGTTCTTTGCCTCTGTAGAAGGGAGTTTTCTTGAGAAAGGGACCTTGAAAGCAAGGGTTCAGATTGATAAATCGGAACGTTTGATCCTGGCTCAATTTGACATCAAGGGATTTGTAGAGCTTATCTGCGACCGGAGTGTAGAGTCATATGATTATTCGATTGATACTACAGACAATCTTGTGTTTAAGTTCGGCGACGAATTTGCAGAAGTTTCCGAAGATGTGATCCTGATCCCAAGAGACCTGCAGAAACTGAATGTAGCTCAGTATCTGTATGAATTTATAGGCCTCGCCATTCCGATGAAAAAACTTCATCCAAAGTTTGCGGAAGAAGAAGCGGAAGAGGACGAACAGGAGACTAAGTTGGTCTATCGTTCGGAAGATCCTAAAAACAGTGAAGAAACAACAAACCAAAGCAATGACGGCGAAAAGGTAGATCCCCGCTGGAACGCTCTGAAAGATTTAAAAAACAAATTAAAATAGCATAATACAATGGCACATCCTAAAAGTAGAATTTCGAAACAAAGGAGAAACAAGAGAAGAACTCATTACAAAGCAACAGCTTCTAATGTTTCTATATGCCCAACTACCGGAGAAGCACATCTTCCTCACCGTGCTTACTGGTTTGAAGGTAAACTGTATTTCAACGGCAAAGTACTTCTGGAAAAAGCGATAGCGGAATAAGCTTATGAAAATTGCATTGGATGCTATGGGAGGGGATTTTGCTCCCAAAGCCATTATTGATGGTGCAATACTTGCCGCTACTTCTTTTCCTAAAGACGTTCATATCGTTCTATTAGGAAAAGAAGACTTGATAAAAGCACATTTATCAGAAGCAGGTGTTGCAGAGGATTTGTTTACCATTTTCCATTGCGATGAAGTGATCGAAATGGGGGAACATCCCACCAAAGCAATTTCTCAGAAGCCAACTTCCAGCATCGTTACCGGTTTTGGTCTTCTAAAAGCCGGAAAAATAGATGCCTTCTGCAGCGCTGGTAATACAGGTGCTATGCTGGTAGGCTCTTTATTCAGTATAAAAGCTATTGAAGGGGTCATCAGACCCTGTATAGCCGGATTCATCCCCAAAGAATCCGGACAATTCGGCGTACTGTTGGCGCCAACGCTGATTGTAAGCCAGATGTCTTATCTCAATTTGCCACCCTGGGTTCTCTTTACTCCAAGCATATTATGGGAGTCGAAAATCCCAGAGTAGGCCTGATGAACCTGGGAGAAGAGGATACCAAAGGAACTCTTCTGACCGTTCCTGCCCATCAGATGTTAAAGCTCAATAAAAACATCAATTTCATTGGAAACGTGGAGGGCAGTGATGTGTTCAAGGACAAAGCCGATGTGATCGTGACAGACGGTTTCACCGGTAATGTAATTCTTAAAATGGGTGAACAGGTCTATAATCTTGCTAAGAACAGAAAAATTGAAGATAACTTCTTCAACATGTTCAATTACGAAGCGGTGGGCGGTAGTCCTATTCTGGGAGTAAACGGCAACGTGGTGATCGGCCATGGAGTATCTTCTCCTCAAGCCGTTCAGAATATGCTGGGACAAGCAAGGCAATTGGTAGAATCTGACATTACTCAGAAAATCAAAAACGCATATAAATAACTGATCCTTACAGTCCAATATACCAATCCGTGAAATTTTTGTACACACAAATTTTATTTTTTGGATTTGTTTGTAATTTGGCATCCGATTTCGGATAAAGACATTGAGTATTGGAAGGGTAATATCTTAATTCTTATCTGATTCCGTAAATTTTAATATTTAGAATAGATTAAATGAGTAAAATCAGAGCTGCAATAACAGGTGTAGGCGGGCATGTACCAGAATACATACTAAGCAACAAAGAACTTGAGAAATTAGTAGAAACCTCCGATGATTGGATTCTGACGAGAACGGGTATCAAAGAACGACACATCCTTAAAGGCGAGAACAAGGGTACTTCTCATATGATGGAGATTGCCATTAAAGAACTTCTCGCCAAAACCAATACAGACCCTCTTGACATAGACATGGTAGTTTCCTGTACTACCACTCCGGACTTCGTATTTCCGGCTACCGGAAACCTTGTCTGTGATATGTGCGGCTTGAAAAACGCCTTTAGCTATGATCTGAATGCAGCCTGCTCCGGCTTCCTGTTCGGGCTGGTCACCGGGAGTCAGTTTATTGAAACCGGGAAATACAAGAAAGTTATCGTAGTAGGCGGCGATAAGATGTCGTCAATCATCAACTATAAAGACAGAACTACCTGTATCATCTTCGGAGACGGAGCGGCGGCGGTATTGCTTGAGCCGGATACCTCCGGCAACGGTTTAGTAGACAGCATCCTGCGTACCGATGGATCCGGAGCCCTGTACCTTGGTCAGAAAGCAGGAGGAAGCCGCAGACCTGCCACGATCGAAACCGTCACCAACAATGAACACTATGCCTATCAGGAAGGAGCTACGGTATTCAAACATGCCGTTTCCAACATGTCGCAGGTAGCAGTGGAAATACTGGAACGCAATAAACTTACTGCAAACGATATAAGCTGGCTGGTACCACACCAGGCCAACAAACGGATCATCGAGGCTACCGCCGAACGAATGAACATAGGGGAAGAAAAAGTGCTGATGAATATTGCCCATTATGGCAACACGACCAATGGTACAATTCCCCTCCTTCTCTGGGATTATGAAAAGAAATTCAAAAAAGGCGATAATATTATCATGGCCGCTTTTGGAGGAGGATTTACATGGGGCTCTATCTATCTGAAATGGGCCTACGATCCTAAATAATTAACTTTTGATTAGATAATTTCAATTTATTTGTAAATTAGCCCCGCTTAATCCTGTTCTGACGAGCAGGAAAGCATTTAAACTTGTGATAAAGAAATGATGAAACCGAAAGAAATTCAGGAATTACTTGACTTCATAGCAAACTCTGGCCTTGCTGAAGTGAATATTGAAACGGAACAAATTAAAATCAATGTCAAGAGAAACGCTACTGCTCCTCTTTTGTCAGCAGCGCTTCCACAAGTTATTCAGCCTGCAGCACTTCCTGCTCAGCAAGTAGCAACTCCACAGCCTGCTAATACAGGTGGCAATAATACTCCGGCACAGGAAACAACCAGTGCTGCCAACAGTAAGCAAATTACGATCAAATCTCCGATGATCGGTACTTTCTACCGTTCGTCTAGTCCGGAGACTCCTTCTTTTGTCAATGTAGGAGACGAAATCAATGCCGGCAAAACACTTTGCATCATCGAAGCGATGAAACTGTTTAACGAGATTGAATCAGAATATTCCGGGAAAATTGTAAAAATCCTGGTAGACAACGCTACTCCTGTAGAATTCGATCAGCCTTTATTTATTATAGAGCTAAAATAAAATTTTAAATTTTGAAGTTTGAGAAAGATACTATTCAAACGGACTGTATTTAAAATTTAGAAACTTAAAATAAGATATCGTGTTCAAGAAAATTCTAATAGCCAACCGGGGTGAGATCGCTTTACGAGTAATACGTGCCTGTAAAGAACTTGGGATCAAAACGGTGGCTGTATATTCCTCCGCCGATAAGGAAAGTCTTCATGTACGTTTTGCGGACGAAGCTGTTTGCATCGGAGCAGCTCCCAGTACTCAATCTTATCTGAGTATGCCCAACATCATCTCTGCGGCAGAGATCACCAATGCAGATGCTATTCACCCGGGATATGGGTTCCTGTCTGAAAATGCCTCCTTCTCCAAGATCTGCAAAGATTACGGAATCAAATTTATCGGAGCCAGTCCTGAAATGATCAATGCTATGGGAGACAAAGCTTCTGCGAAGGCTACCATGAAAAAAGCAGGAGTTCCTACCATTCCCGGTTCTGAAGGTCTTCTTTCTTCTATGGAAGAAGGGATCAAACTGGCGAATAAAGTAAAATATCCGGTAATCCTGAAAGCTACTGCTGGCGGTGGCGGACGCGGGATGAGAATTGTAAAAGGGGACGCTGAATTTGCCAAAGCCTGGAACGATGCCAAAACAGAAGCGGGAGCAGCTTTCGGAAACGACGGATTGTACCTGGAGAAGTTTGTAGAAGAACCAAGACATATCGAAATACAATTACTGGGCGATTCAAAAGGCAGAGCCATTCACCTTTCAGAACGTGATTGCTCTATTCAGAGAAGACACCAGAAGCTGATCGAAGAAACCCCTTCTCCTATCATTACGGAAAGACTTCGCAACAAAATGGGAGAAGCTGCTATCAAAGGAGCTAAAGCCATTAAGTACGAAGGAGTAGGAACCATTGAGTTTCTGGTAGACAAGCATGGAGATTTCTTTTTCATGGAAATGAATACCAGGATCCAGGTAGAACATCCGATCACTGAAGAAGTGACCGGGGTGGACCTGATCAAAGCTCAGATCATGGCTGCCGCCGGAGAGCCGGTAGCAACCAAAAGCCACTTCCCGATGAAGCATGCCATCGAATGCCGTATCAATGCAGAAGATCCTAAAAATGGGTTCAGACCTTCTCCGGGAAAGATCACCAATTTCCACATCCCGGGAGGTTATGGAGTACGTGTAGACACTCATTGCTACAACGGTTATACCATCCCTCCTAACTATGATTCGATGATCGCCAAGGTGATCGTAAGTGCGCCTACCAGAGACGAAGCACTGGATAGAATGAAGCGGGCCTTACAGGAGTTTGTGATCGAAGGGGTGAAAACCACTATTCCTTTCCACATCAGAATGATGGATGATCCGGGCTTCCGTTCAGGAAAGTTCACTACCAGTTATCTGGATACGTACGATTTCTCTAAAATATAATATTCCGTCTTTTTAGACGTTACTTTTAAAACCTAAACAGTATATACGTTTAGGTTTTTTTATTTACCTTAAATCAAAAGCAGGGCTTTGTTGAAATCTCCCTGAACAGGGAAACGGATATATTGAGGCCATTTCTGTACCTTTAAGGATATAAAAACCTATCTGAAAAAATAGGGATATATTTGTTTGAAATTAAACCGTCTACAATGCTTTCGAAAGTAACTTTGGGCATACTGGCATTTCTGATCGCTACTCTTCCGGTGCTGGCACAAACTACCGGCATGCCTACCCGGTTTATAGAGTTGGGCGTCAGCACCAACTCTTACAAAGGAGACCTGAGCCATAGCTATTCGCAATGGGCAAACGGAGTGCATGCCGGTATTTTATTCAATAAAAAGAAACGAATCAACGGGCATTTCAATCTCATGATCGGGAGAGCAGTGGCACAAAACCCTAATTATTTTTTTGACGACGGTTCCGATCCTCAGCCTACCCCTAACAAATTTGCCAAGATCAACTTGTTTACCTTCCATTATGATCTGCACCTTAACCTGCTCAAGCAAAAAGGATTCATCGTTTATCTCTACCAGGGAATAGGGCTGACCCGTTTTGACCCCAGGGATACGGAAAACAAGAAGCTACAGGACCAGCTTAATACAAGAGCTCAGGGGGAATCTTATTCCAATATCACCCTTTTTCTGCCGCATGGGATCGGAGCTATGTATGTTTCCAAACCAGGCTTCGGAGTAGGCTTTCAGGCAGGTTTCCTGAATCCGATGTCGGACTACCTGGACAATGTATCCGAATGGGGAGACCGTACGAAAAGAGACAATATACTCTCTTACAAAATGACCGTTTATATCCCTTTTTCACCCAAAGAAAATAAGTCTTCCAATACTCCTGCGGCCGACTAACCTTTCAAAACCGGCCACGACCTTGTCAATGCCATAGAGCCATTCATTTTTTATATCTTTGCAGACGGGTTCACACAAGACAGCCCTCTAATTTAACTTATGTACCAGATCGTATTAGCATCACAATCTCCCCGTCGCAGGCAGATCCTGAAAGAGGCAGGAGTTTCCTTTGAAAGCCGTTCGAAAGATACCAATGAAGACTTCCCTTCTACTCTTCCCAAACAGGAAGTACCGGTTTACCTTGCTCAGAAAAAAGCACAGGCTTTCTTCCCAGAACTAACCGATCAGGAATTACTGATTACCGCCGATACGGTAGTGATCATTGAAGGTGAAATACTGAACAAGCCGGCCGACCGGAACGAAGCGATTCAAATGCTTCAGAAAATATCGGGAAAGATGCATGAAGTCGTGACGGGAGTATGCCTGACCACAAAAAAACACCAGGTTTGTATTTCTGATCTCACAAAAGTCTATTTTCTTCCGCTTGCCCTTGCAGACATCGAATACTATGTCGATACTCATAAACCTTTTGACAAGGCTGGCTCGTACGGCATACAGGAATATATAGGCTATATAGGCATCGAGAAAATAGAAGGTTCTTATTTCAATGTCATGGGGCTGCCTGTCCACAAAGTAATCCAGGAACTAAGAAGCTTTGAGTAAAACCAGCGAACAGATTTTCAGATACCAGATTCCAGATGCCTGATAAAAGGGCGGAAGCAATCGTTAAGCCTAGAAAAAACTTATTGCCGCAAATAAACGCTCTTTATCCGGGATCTAAAATCATAGCACAAATTACCAGGAATCTCTCGGTATATACTACTATCTTTTTCTTCCTCCGGCGCCTTCGTCCCCTCCTCCTTTTGAAGTATCCTGCAGCGAAACTTTCTGTCCAAAACGATAGCTAAGTGACAACATCACGACTCTGTTGTCCCACTTAAAGCCATCGTTCACTTCAGTACTTCCGAAAGTGCCATTTCCTATATAGTTATGTTTCCAGAACATATCGTTCACCGAAAGTTTTACCGAAAGCTTTTCTCTCCACATCTTCTTCTGCACCCCTGCCGACAGTTGCCATACTTCCCTGTATAGCATGGTACCCCAGTAATGAGGCGCTTCATAAAAACCAGCCAGCTCTGCAGAGATCCCATAAGGAAGTTTAAACGTATGGGTGGCATTGAACTGCCAGCTATACCTGCTGACTACTACCTTTCCATATCCCACATCACCGGTCAGACGGTTGTTGTATAAATAGAAATAGTTGGACATCGACCACCATTTGGTTACCGGTGTATTCAGTGAAAATGAAACTCCTATGTTTTCCTGGCTGGTGAGGTTGCGGGTGGTGTAGATAGTCGTCAGGCTATTTTGGTCCAGGATCCATACCTGAGCCTTAGGCTGGGTCATGTACGAATAATTCAAAGTAGACAGCAGGACTCCGTTCCAGTTAGAGATGGTAAGTTCCGTATGGTGCGTATACTGAGGCAGCAGATAAGGATTCCCTGCATACATATTGTACGGATCGCTGTAATATACAAAAGGATTCAGATCTGAATAATGAGGTCGTTGTATCCGTTTGGAATACAAAAGAGTGTAAGTGGTCTTAGCCGTTGCATGATAGGAAATAGAAGCGCTGGGAAAAAAGTTCAGGTATTTCCTGGTAAAGGTACTGTCAATACTTTTCTGATCTCCCCTGGTCTGGGTCTGCTCCGCCCGGAGTCCTCCACCCAAATCCCATTTCCCCAGCTTCCGGTTGAGCATCATGTAAGCGGCTGGTATATTTTCGGTATAGACAAAATGATTGGAAGGGATCAGAGAACTGGATATATCGCTGTTGGTCTCAATACGATTGTATTTCACCCCGGTTTCCATCTTTATTTTCCAGGGTAATATTTTTGTATAATCGGCCTTCATTGTCCATTGGGTCAACGCAACCGGGATCAGGGCATTGTATTCGTAAGGGATTCCTACCGGGTTTCCCATTCCGTCGTAATAAAACGTAGAGAGTCTCTGTGTAGACCTCCGGTCCATCGTTTTGTATTCAGCTCCGACCGAAAGTTCCGTTCCGGTAGTATCAAACTTATGCTTATAGCCAACTCCCGCATTCAGATTATACCCTCCTCCTCTTGATCTGTCTTCGGATATAAATTCAGACAGTACTTGTGCTTCCGGAGAATACAGGAGCGATTTACTAGTTCCGTCCCAGAAGCCTCTTTCCTGCATGAAGTTACCATCCCAGAGCAAGGTACCTTTCGCACTTAGTTCATAACTCCCGTTCAGAAGTATACTGTGCGTATGCTCCGGCTGCCTGCTGCGCGAATGTGTATTAAAAGAGGAATCACCGTATTCGGTATAACGCCGGCTCGTATAATAATCCTCCATATTTTTTTTATAGTTATACTGGTATCCACCACTTACCGAAAGGTTTTTCTTCTTATACGAAAGATTGATCCCCGCACTTCCCTTAGGATATACTCCGTGTCCGAACGCTGCATTGGCTGTACCATTGAGTCCTTCGTAGGCTCCTTTTTTCAGTTTGATATTAATCACTCCTGCATTTCCGGAAGCATCGTATTTGGCCGAAGGGCTGGTAAGTACTTCCACTTCTTTCACCTGGTCAGCAGGAATTGATTTCAGCAAGGTTCCGATCTGAGCTGCATCCATATACAAAGGTTTTCCATCCAGCATGATCATAGCGCCTTCTTTCCCCTTAAGCTTTACTTTTCCGTCTTTGTCTACCGTCACTCCCGGCACACGTTTCAGAGCTTCGGCAAGCGAAAGTCCTGCATTCAGCGTATTGTTTTCAATATCAACGACCGTAGAACCCGCTTCCTGCTTGATCAGCGAGCGGGATCCCTGTACTACTACGCCTTCTGATTCCGTAACTTCTACTGGCAACATGACATCGTGGGTCACATGAGGCTGCTCGCGGGTGACACTGATGACAGGGGTATATGTTTTCATATATCCGAAATTGGTCACGACCAGGTAATAGTTTCCCGGTTTTATATCTGCCACCCGGTAATAGCCGTTCTCATCGGCTACCACACCTTTCACCAAAACCGAATCCGGCAATGCATACAAGGCGATGGTTGCAAATTCTACGGGAACAGATTCCGTTTCGTGCACCTTCCCTTTTATACTGAATTTATCAGACTGTGCTATCGATGAATACCCCATCAGCAGCAACAGTGTCAAATATAAAATACATCTCATCTCTGCAATCGTCTTTTCTTATTTGTTATTCTTTTATTAAGACAGCAATCACTCCACTGTTGATAACAGTAGCAGTCATTGCTGTCTTCCCCTTCATTTTCTACCCTGTCACAAATACAGAATTGCAAAGATTCCATGGCTGAAAATGAGCCTTAGCGGCTATTTCCCTACGGTATAGCTATAAGTAGCTACATGGCTTACGGAAGTATAGGACTTCTCTCCTACTTTTCCTTCTGCTTTTTCGGTATAATATACTTCCGTAACATAAAGTCCCGGCCATAACGGTTCAAATGAAAACATTCCTTCTTTATCCGTTTCAAGTCCCTTTACCCAACCGGTAGGAGACGCTACTGATACCCCTGTATGTTCCAGTTTATTTCCTTTGTACAAAGTTTTCGTCACGGCTGTTTTTCCTACTACCGGCACCGCCGTGAAGCTCACAGAAAAATCCGGTACGGCAGCCAGGTTCGCCTGTCCTACGGTCGAATTCCCTACCTTTACCTGTGCAGCGGCATGGTATTGATATTTTTTGTTGTTGTACACTTCTGACAATTCAAGTTCCAGCAACAAAGTATATACTCCCTCTTTGTCAGGAGTAAAAGAAGCTTCAAAAAAAGTTCCGGCTGCTTTGGATACGAGTTTTTTCTTTGTTCCTCCCGGCTCTGTCAGCCAAAGAGTATAGTCTTTTGTATTGGCAAACCATTTATCGGTAGAATCTCTTTCATTCTCTCCATACCCTCCCAGGTAAACTTTTACAGCATGTTCTTTTCCGGCTTTCCCCACGGGAGCTGTCTCTATCCAAAGATTATGAGCCTGCACTGTATGCAAACTTACCAATATAAAACACACCACTAATGCAAAAATATTTCTCATTTTTAAAACAGGTTTAAATAGTTAGTTAATTTATTTTTATTGTAATCACTTATTCGGATTGGATACTTTCGGTTTAATTTTTACGACAGGGGATTTAGGTCCTGCTTTTTCGCTCTGGTTCCGGGGAACAGTAGTTTTGGCAACTGTCTTTTTCTCTTTCTTACGTCTACCCCACCAGATATATACACCGGTCACCGGTAGCGTAGCTCCTACCAGTGCTGCAAGGAATGCCATTACCTTGCCGGGTAATCCCAGGATCCCACCTACGTGGATTCCATAATACATACGCTCCAGTTTTTCCGCTCTGTTTGCGTCTGCATATTTCCCAAAATATTTTCTGGGGATCTCTTCCAGGGTGTATTGATCAAAGGCATACGAATCGTATTGAAATCCGTCAAAGGTTTTGGGATACACATATACACTGATCGACGAAGCTACCTCTTCCGGATTAGGCCAGTCAATGCGCCATTGATCGGCATCGGGGTGGTGAGACACGATCTGGTTCCATAATTTATCTACCTTTTCTCCCGGTGTAAGCTGTGCGATGTCTTTTTTCAACGTATCGGAAACGCTTCTTTCCCATTCAGGCTGGGACTTACCGCCCGATACCGCCCAGTGTACCGATTTGCTGAACCAGTCAAGCCCCCAGGTAATTCCGGTCAGAGCTATTACCAATAAAAACAGCATGGCATAAAATCCCATAATATTATGCAAGTCATAATTCTTACGTTTCCACTGGGTCGTGTCTTTCCATTTAAACCAAAAACGTTGTTTGGCTGCCGACTTATTTTTGGGCCACCACAGAACAAGTCCTGTCACCAATATGACCACAAATGTAAGCGTAGCATAGTTGACAATAGGCCGTCCTATTTTCCATGGGAACCACAAAAAACGATGTCCTTTCAGAATGAAATTAAAAAAGCGGAATTCGTCTTTCTTATAATCGTTCTTATGCAAAATCTCTCCTGAATAAGGATTCAGAAAGAAAACCATATTGTATTCATCTCTTTTGTACAAAGACACCCGGGCTGCTTCTCCCTGTTTGTAAGAAATATAACTGACCCTCCTATCCGGAACCTCAGCAGCTATTCTGGCCTGCAAGGCTGATGGAGAAAGATAAGGACGGGATTCCCGTTCTATAAACCTCCAGGGTTCTCCTAATGCCGTGATTTCCTCATTGAAGACCCATATGCAGCCCGTAATACAAACAATAAAAACAATGATCCCGGAGATTAATCCAAGCCACAAATGCAACCAACCTACAATTTTTTTAAACGTCATGACAACATTGTTGTTTTAATACAAAGCTCTGCTTTTTTCTCTTCAAACACAATCCCAGAAAAGAAGTAAAAACATTTCATTTTTTATATTCTCTGAAAATGTAATCAGCCGTCTGTTTAAAAAACAGACGGCTGATTACCCTATTGTTAATTATCTTAATTTTTCAAGACGTAAGATATAATCCACTCCTCCCACAATCTCTACTCCTTTTTTGAGCGTATCGGTTGCAGGATCATATTCCCATATATAATCTTTATCGTCTGCATTCACGGCAATATAGGCTTTTCCGTTCTCTACCACCACGGCTTGTACCATTCTTTCCCCTTTATCAGCAGGAAGGTCCAGCTTCTTGATAAAAGCTCCCGTATGGAGGTTGACAATAGAAAAGAAGTGGTCACCATCCACCGATTGTCCTGCTACCCTGCTGCGTATAATGGCTTTCCCGCTTCCGATGTACCATATAGAAGCAGCCATTCCGTTCTCTACTTCAGCAGAAAAATCAAAGAAATAGTTCGGATCTACTTCGTCAGAACCGCTTGGAATACGGAAGATCACAGAAGGAGATACATAGTCATAATCGTACACAGGATCTGTGATAAAATAAATATCCTTGTTTTCATCCACCAGGGAGAACGGTGCATATACATTGCTTCCGCCGCCGCCTGAGGTTCTGGTATCTTCACTTGTTTCAGTAATGGACATGGAAGGATAGCTGATCGCTGCTACCAAAGTTTTGGTATATACTTCCATCACAGGATAATTGGTCCAGTCTGTAGAACCAAATCCATACCCTAAGAAGATCTTATTATCTCTGTATTCCGCAAAACCGATATTATAGGCATCAAAATCGGTTGGAATGCTTTCCAGGTTCAGTACTCCATTAGTCATCTGCATTCCGTTCACCTTTACGATCGAATAACGTGCTTCATTTCCATCGCCGTTTGTACCGATCAGGACCACTGTTTCATCGTCTATCCAGGTATAGGAAGCCCATCTCAGGTGTGTAAACGGTACCTCCTGATCGGTGATCAGGACACCGTTTTCCACATGGTATTTTCCAAGACGTCCTGCGGTAAAATTGGCATGATAATAATAACCATTTCGCTGGAATACATCCTGTGCGTATACTTTTCCGGTGATTTCTGCTCCATTGCCTTTCAGATTGATCTCTCCTTCCGTAAGCGATGGAAATTCGGAAATATAATATGCTGTATTCGGCCAGCTTCCTACCATCAGCATGGTAGAATAATTGTTCACGACTTCAGGATCGGCTTCTTTGGTTTTCTTTTTACATCCGTAGATCGTAGTTCCTGCAAGTACTACTAATACCGACAACGAGGCATATTTTAGTAATCTTCTTTTCATAGTTTTTGGTTTATTATATATGGTTTGACATGTTTATTAGTTCGAAAGAGGAAGGGACTGCTATTTGATGAAATACCGGAATTTCACCGAGAAGGCACGTCCGGGCTTTTGCAATTTGAAATTATCATACGCCAGGTTATTGGTCATATTGCGGCATTCGAGGGAGATATTGTATTTCCCTTCTGAAAAAGAGCAGGTAACCGAAGCGGTATGTACATACTGATCGGGAATCGTTGACTTGCCCGCCTTGTTTCCATAGGCTTCCCAGGTCAGGTAAAACCAGTGTACATATTGGGTGTACCAGTTGGCCTGTACACGGGAACCTTTGCCCAATACATTATTTTTACCGATGCTAAAATCAATATTCCCGAAAAAGAACGGTTGGTTAGGGATCTGGTTCATATAAGTAGCTTCCGGAATAGTACTGCCCTCCCTTGAATATTTCGTCATATTGATCGACTTCTGGTAGGTGGCATTTACACTCACGATCATCAGGTCAGAGTAGCTGTAACGGGTCTTTCCTTCCAGTCCTGTGACTCTTAGCCTGGATTTGTTTTCATACCGGATGGCATTGGATCTCTCGTAGGGTACAGCATAAATAAAATCAAATGCATTTCTGAAAAATCCTCCGGCCTCCAGGAAAATCCGGTGTTTTTTCAGGTTCAGTCCGTAGAAAACACCGGCATTTACATTCTGACTTTTTTCCGGTTTTAATTCTGTGTTAGGGACCACGTTCAGTCCGTTTCCAAACATTTCTTCTATTTCCTGCAAACGGAAAGCCAGCTCATAAGAAGCTTTTATTCCCATGTCTTTCAGCACCCGAAGCCTTGAAGCAAGGCCATACCCAAAATTGCTCAGGTATTGTGTATCGGTGAAATATCTGTACTCCGCTGAATTCCATTTTTTTTGTTCCAGACCAAGCCCGTAGTACTTTCCGAACAAGGTATTCGTAAGTCTTTTTCGAAACAGCTCCTGCTGATAGGCCAATCCCAGAATTTGTTTATTCAGGATCCCCGGCATATTGTCTTCGCTGGTAAGCATTTCGTTGAAGGTCTCATTCCGCATGTAGTCCAGTACATAGTTAAGATTGAAGGAATGAACAGGACTGAGCTCATAACTCAAACTGGTGCGTAAAAATGTCTTAGGCCGGGTGATGTTGGTACGGGTTCTGATCCCTCCCATTTCCGCAAATGTAGTAGCGATCCTGGAGCCATCCCATGCATACTTGGAATAAGCAGTATCGGTCACCACATAATGATCAAGCGATCGGGAAGCGAATAAATTCAGATTTAATCCTTTGGTAAACAAATTATCTTTCCGGTAGCGGACAGATCCTGTAAGACCATATCCCTTGCGCCGTACATCTCCGTATACTACCTCCTGGTTAAATCCGGTCTGAAGGTCTTGTGTGGTGGCAGAATAGGCCGCTCCGACAAAAAAAACATCGGCCCATTTTTTATTCATGAATCCTAACTCCAGGTTTCCCATCCCGGAAACGTACTGGTCATGAAAACGTCTGAAATCTTTCTGGACATATTTATATTGCTGCTCGTCCCAGATTTCTACTCCTCTCATGATATAATTATTGTCCGAATAATTGTAGAAGGCACTTGCCCGCACTACCAGTCCTATCGAGTCAAAGCGGTATTGTCCGGTCAAAGCGGCGCGGTGGGTATTAAAGGAACCGTAACTATAACTGGCGTCCAGGTATTTTTGTACTTTCTGATTTGTGATCACATTTACAGCTCCTCCCATCGCATCAGATCCCAGCGATACCGGCACCACTCCTTTATAAACTTCTATCCGTTCTGCCAGGTTAACCGGTATATTATTAAGTGTCATAGAACTTCCGAATACTTCCATCGGAACACCATCAATGAAATATTTTACCTGCTTACCTGAAAGGCCGTTGATCGAAAAATTATAGTTGGACCCCAGTCCTCCCTGCTCACGCACCCGCACACCGGAACTCCTGTTGAGCACCTGGTTAAGATCTGCAGTGGTATTGGCATACTGCCTGGTTTCAATGACATTGACAGCAAAGCCGGACTCTTTGATCTCCTGTACTTCATTCTTTCCATTTACCTGCACTTCATTCAATTGCCTGGCAGATTCTATCAAAGTAATGTTCTCCACTGTAGTGACCGCTCCTGCCTTTGCGTCTATTTCTCTCTCTTCTGCTTCATGCCCCATTACTTTTATGAGCAGCACGTATTTCCCTTCCGGGAGCTGCAACTGAAAGTATCCTTCCTCATCTGTACTCACCGATTTGTGATGATCTTTTACCACTACGGACACATAAGAGGCGGCGGTTCCATCCGCATTATATACTTTTCCTTCTACCACTGCAGGAGCTACGACGCTACTGTCATATTGCTGTCCCCGGCACACAAGCGAGAGCATCAATAACACTCCCCCTAGAAAAACATTTCTCACTATTACTAATTTTAATGTAGACTGTACTTTATTATTATTCTGAAGACTACCCGGAAAGGCAGCAAGGCTCAAGTACATTTTATCCTTGGTCCGAATAAGAAGTAGCACAAGTAGTCTTTTCCCGAAGGTGTCCCCCTCAAAATATTTTAAAAAAAAGTAACGCTATTGCAACAGGCTTATTTACAATTGTATAAATCGCATTAATAAATCACCGAAGTATAGAAGATGCAAAGGTCTTTCCGATATGACTCATAAGAAAACAGAAAGGAAGGATACCAGTAATTGGTCTGAAACAAGGGCTTCATCTGTAATATGTCCTTTAAATATTACAAAGATTTAATTGATGATACGTTCTTACTAACAATGAGAGGTACGATATCTATCGGGGAGACTTTTGTGACGCAATCTGTCAGCTACGAAGCTCAAAATTATCCTGACTTCGTCGCCAACAGATCGCTTCTTCGCTCGGCCTACGGCCTCTCTCATCGCAATGACGCTTAAATGAAAAAGCACATTCTAAAAAATGTGGCTCTAGTCTATGATTTGGTGTGATCCGTGGCTTGTCCCCCGACAAGACACTTATGGCCTGTCAGGGGGCAGGCCATGGGTTATTTTATAGTGTAAGTACCAAATCATAGACCAGGGCCAAAAATGTTATTCAAAAAATCAGCGGATCTTATCCATCCGCATGATATAATCGGTATTCCCGGTAAGGGACAATCCTTTGACCAGGGTTTCGTGTTCCGGATCATACTCCCAGATACAATTTCCTCCTATATCCGAATTTACCGATATATAGACTTTTCCATTTTCTACCAATACACACTGACGGCGGGTTCCTTTGTCCAGAGGCAACAACAAGCGTTTAACCGATTGGGCAGACAAGTCCACTACATAAAATTCAAAGTGCGGTACTTTCCAGTGATCATTCCAACTGGTAAACAGATCTTTCCGTTCGCTTCTCACAATTGCTTTCCCGCCTCCTATATAATAAATGCTATACGCATGGTTCCGGATCGAAGATTCGGACAGGTTGAAAAAATAGCTGCTGTCCAGACGGTCTTCGTTTGCTTTTATCCGGTACAATCCGGTGGGTTTCGACGGATGATTTCCCATTGCCACTCCCGGGCATGCGAGGAAATAAAAATCACCGGTTTCATCAGAAAAGGAGCCTGGCTCCACCATATTTTCCCCTCCCGGATTTACCGATCTTGTATCTTTTCTTATCTGCTGTACCTTCATCTCCGGATAACTCAGGACAGCCACATATACCGTATCCAGTGCACTATAGCCGCTCGCTTCTTCGGCATAATAGGTATAACCGATGAATAATTGCTGATTCCGGAGTTCAGAAAATCCGACCATCATGAAATTATATTTTGGATACGCCCCCGGCAGCGTGATGGTCCCTTCCCGGACGGTCATATCCGCCACGTTCACCCGGGCATATTTCACTTTATATGAGTCATAATCAACAGCAAACAGTAAAAGTGTATCCTGGTCTACCCACCGGTAATTGGCTAAATAAAAATCAGCCAGCTTCACACTGCCGGCCTCTTTGAGAGCTCCTTGTTCTACGGTATACTTAATGAACTTTTCTCCTTGTTTATAATAGTAAAATCCATCGTTTACGATCATATCACGATGAATTTCCTTCTGGCTGATTTTTATTCCCTGTTTCTCCGGATTTACAGTATCTTTTTTCAAAGATGAAACGGGGACGAGGTATTCATTCCCTTCTTTGTCCATGATGTAAAGACTATAAGCAGAGCCGCCGGTGAGCTCTTCCTGCTGGTGTTCGGTACAACCTGAAAAGCACAGCAGGGTCACCAATAGTACAGGTAGCAGCAGAGATCGGAACAAGTAAGAGGAAGTTATAAATGAAGGAAAATAAAAAGAGGATGAGAAAGGTTCAAACATTAAGTTTCAGGAGCAAGAGCTTTTAAATATTAAACTGTTTCATTATTTCTTTCTGCAACGCAGTAGGAAGATTGGCGATGTTACGTTCGTTTACCACAATAAGCTCGTTGTCCGTATTAAAGTGATAGTTGACAGCAATGTATTTCTGTCCTTTTTTGAAGGTCATCTTTTCCTGGGTATTCGTAAAGCTTTTGCAGGTAGCATTTAGTGTCAGTTCAATGTCCTCATTGGGATTGATCATAATGATGCCGCAGAAATCAATATTTCCTCTTCTGTGATAAGAAGAAGCATTTATATTAGCCTGACTGTTGGGACCCAAAAAAATATCCAGTCCATGCGTCTGTATCTTTTCACTTCCGGTCTCTTCGTAATTGGAAAGTACCACGGGCTGTTTTCCGACGTATTCATGCCACCATCCAAAAACACCCGCTCCTAATAATCCTGCTATCAGGGAAGCCGCAATCGCTTTTTTTATCAAAGGAGAAAAAAAATGCTGCAAAGGAATTGTCTCTGGTTCTTGTTCCGTCAGTGAAAGATCGGCAGCAATCTCTTTCCACATCTGTTCTCCCAGTAAATGTTCCTCTCCGGCCTCAAAAGCCAAAGATTTCTCGTCTATGCCCTCCTCCAACAGCCAGTTTTCCACCCGCTGCTCTTCTTCCGGTGAACAAAGACCGAGATGATATTTTTCAATAAGTTCTTTATTTACTTTTGCCATCTGCCGACCCTGCTGCTGATTTTTATTCTGCAGGAATGTTTATGTATTAGTATGCTCCGGGCATTTTTTCCATGCCAATTTAATAACTATTCTCTAAATAGTAGCACAAATAGCCTATTCCCGTAACCCATCCATCAAAAATATATGCAGGAAAGCTGGTTTTTATTCCTTTCTATTAAGACCTGTACTCCTGAAGATTCTGCCGGAAGAAGTTAAATGCCCTGGTAATGTGGTATTCTACCGCTCTCTCGGAGATGAGCAGCGCCGAAGCAATTTCTTTATTACTTAACCCCTGCTCTTTGCTCATCTTGTATACATTCCTGCATTGACAAGGCAAACGGTCCACCAGAAGATTTACTTTTTCCAGTAAGCCGTTATAACTGATTTCGTCTTCTGTACAATTGGTCGCTTCACAATAATCCTGGAGGATACACTCAATATGCTTTTTGTGGCTGGTTTTATTTCTCAGAAACTCAAACACTTTAAGTTTCGCTGCTCTTAACAAATAATGTTCAATGGATTTATGAAACTGAAGTTCGGCTCTTCGCTCCCAAAGGGATTTAAAAATATCCTGGACCATCTCCCTGGCAACTTCTTTCTCTCCGGTATTGTTATAGCAGACCGTATATACTTTCCTCCAATAACAAGTATACACTTTCTCAAAAGACTTCGCATCGTCTATACGATCTATTGGTCCCTGATCTATATTTTTCTGTCTTCCGAACAAATAAGCCCTTTATCTATAATCCAGTCCAAAATTATATCTTATTTAGACTAATTACAAATGATAAAATTACTGAATTTCAACATAAAAGAAATTCACAAAGAATCATAAAAGAGGGAATCAGCCTTTTACGCTATATCTTCAATGGCTAAAAATCCAGGCTCATCCCGATCAGAAACTTTGCTCCTATCCGGTCGGCCCAGGTGACCTGGGGATTATTGCCGGAAAACAGGTTTCGGGCCGTTATGAAGAGGGCACTTTTATCGGCGATCAGGTATTCCAGCTTGGCATTGAGAAGAAAACAGTCCGGGACCCAAAGCTCATTGGTCAGCTTACTGGTACGGATCCTGTATCCTGAGAAGAAATAAGGATTCAGGTTAAAATTCAGGTTTCGTAAAAATTTTACAGAAGTAACGATCCCTCCGTACCAATCGGGAGAACCTTCATGCCTGTAATTTTCGAGATTTCCAGTGGTGTTTACAAAGTCCCTCACATATGCCTGCTGATAGGTAGCATAGGTTTTGATCCTTAGAAAAGGAGCCGGTACCAGGTCTACACTCATCGTCACACCATATTGATCCGCCCGGGTAGGGAGATTCAAAAACACGCTGAGTGTATTATTCGGATCTCCGGTATCTACTGACTGTAGCTTGGCATAATCCCGGGCCTTGTTCCAAAATACTTCAAGGTCCAGGAGAACGGCTTTCCCCGCATGTGTACGGAATCCCAATTCATACAGATCAAGTTGTAAAAGATCCAGATTGGTATTTCCCTGCAACGAAGTAGAAAGCGCCCCGAAAGAGAAATCCTGATTATAATAACTGTCCAGGATAAACGAACTTCTGTTGGCTCTCGAATGAACAAGCCGGATGATATAACGTTCGCTCGGAGAACAAATCGCCGCAAGCTGGTACGAAAAATATAATTTGTCCGGTACATTGTATTTCTCTCCCCGCAATGCTCCTATCAGCCGGAAGATGCCTTTGTCAAATTCGGAACGGAGATACGCAGCATAGGAAAATATCTGTTTTTTCCCATCAATAAAAGCTCCTCTTAATCCTACTCTCCGGATCGATTTTTCATCATCGTACTCTGCCAGACGGTAGCTGAGTCCCGGCCGGACCACCCAGTGTTTTCGCTCAAATGAATATTCTGTCTGAGCATCCAGGGTCTTAAAATCATACTCCCAGCCGGAAAGGCTGACGGCATTCTGATTGCCTGCATTATAGGCTACCTGGGTATGAAGATGGTGAATGTCGGCATTGAACTGGATGTATTTTGATTCGGAAAAATTGGTGGTGAGAGGAGTGGTCTGGTTATCGGCATATATCTTCTGGCTGAGTGAACGCTGCCAACCGGAAATAAGCCGCAAAGATGTTCTGGACGTAAATGCATAATGGGCGTACACATTGGCAGCATTCCTGGAGATCCCCAGCAAAGTGTCAGGATAGCGGGAAGCCGGCGTGCTGGACAGGAATCTCAGTGAATCGCGCACTACATAATCATTTCTCCCGTAGCTGTAATATTGAGAGTGCTTCCTGTTTTGCTGATGATGGTTCATCGACATCCCAACAGTCAGTTTCCGCAACTGATAGTCAGCCTTCATACTCCCGATCAGCGTGTTGTTGTTCCCGTATTGAACATTCGCCCTTACATTGCTTCCCTGTACAGGGGCCGTCGTAATGATGTTGATCACCCCTTGTACCGCATTCGTACCGTACAAAGCAGATGCAGGGCCTCTCACGATTTCAATACGTTCTACATCCGCCAGGTCTACAGGAAGCGTTTCCCAGAACGTTCCTCCCTGAAAGTAATTGTACACCGGACGGTTGTTAATCATGACCAGTGTGATCGTATTGGTGGAAAACGTAGGATCTCCTCCGGAGGGAGGCATATTATCCAGGCCTCTGAGATGAATATCATAATTTCCATTGGAAACCTCCCGGACAATCACTCCTGGAACCAGCCGCAACGCTTCCGGAATCGAAGTACTGCCTGCCTGCCGGATCTCCTCCCTTGTAATGACAGTAGCTGATAACGGGGCATTGATGATCTTTTCTTTTTTCTGAGAAGCCAATACAATCGGATTGTTCAAGATCTCTTCCAGAGAAATCTTAAAAACATTTACTTCCAATGCATTTCCCGTAGTATCTGCTGTTTGCCCCAGTGCAAGGCAGGGGAGCATCCAGCCGATCATAAGCATATAGAAGAGCAGGAGTTTACTGTTCATAAAGTGAGCATCAAGCGGAAGCTAATGAGGTAAGAAGGACTAAAACTAAGCGAAACATGTCGGACAGACAAATTTATGTCCATAAAAATATAGGGGGATTTGTCAGGATACCATAATAAACATACTAAGCGTAGCTTAAATACAAGTTTTACGAACAACTCCCTTCTGAAGCCTCCTGCCGGATACCAAAAATAAAGTATATAATGTCTCAGATACCTGATACAAGATGCCAGGTAAGGGGAATTTAAGAACCGCTAGAGTGGAGTCTTTTAATTAAGAGAGATCACCGGAAAATTATTACTGATGCTGTTGTGAAAAGCCAGTTCATAAACGGTAGGTTCCATAAACCTGATCAAGGGAAACGTAGCGATCAGTTCATATACTTCTTCTTCTGACTTGGCAATAAAAGTTACCCATAATTTGGAGCGGTCCAGAGAAAGGCTGTAAGAAACGACCACTCCCTCTCCCATCATGCTATCGATCCTTTCGCGCTGAAAAGGGATCAGCGAAATAAAGTCTTCGCTGTAAGGAGAGATCAGGTCAATATCTGCAATAAAATGATTCATACATTACCTTGAGCGCACTTCAAACCTGTATACTCCTCTTGTCTTCACAGCAGGTCTGGTACGGGAATCTTTCAACCGGAACGATGCATTCTCCAGAAAATCTTTTTTATAGAAAGCGTCTTCTGTAGGAGTGAAATTAGCGCCTCCTATTTTCTTTATCCCTACAATGGTACCATCTTCGTCCACATAGAATTCGAACAATACATACCCATTCTCACTGGTAGGGTCTGTCTTGGTAGGTTTGCTTTCCCAGTCCCAGCCAGGCAGGTCCATTGAAGCACCGTTTCCTCCGGGACCAGGTCCTGTCCCTCCGGTTCCTTTTCCTCCCGGAAACATATTTCTCGAATCAGGATTCCCCTCTGGTCTTCCCTGATCTCCTTTTACATTTTTATCTCCGTCCGATTCACTGCCAGGTCTGTTAGGCAAAGTATTCCGGGTATCTACCTCTTCTTTTTTTTCTTTGACAGGTACCGACTTTTCTTTAGGGGTTTCTTTTTCGGTTGCTTTTACTTCATAAGGACTTTCAGCTTCTGTAGTCACCAGTTTCTTCTCATTGATAATGGCTTCTTCCGGTACGTCCTCATGCACCAGCTCTTCCTCCTGCGAAGTTTGCGCTGTCATTTCCTCCTGATTGGTCTGTACATCGCCCATTCCTTCGTCTACAAACCCAAGGTTGATCTCAGCCCCTCCAATCCCTGCCAGCGGCGGATCAGGCATTCTCCAGGCGATTATAAAAAAGAAAAGGAGCAACAACACCGAGTGGATTCCCACGGAGACTGCCAGGCCTACTCTTTTATTTGCTTTTTCCTGTTGATCGTTCTGTTTCATAGTTGATTCTTTATGTATTATATAACGCCAAAGACGTTATCCGGGTTTTGTAATACCTCTCTGTATTAAACGGATCCGGAATTATTCCGGTTTGGTAGCGATCGAAACTTTTGCTCCCAGTTTATTGGCAATGGCCGCAACTTTCACAAAATGCTTGACGGGTACACTTTCATCAACGTTTAACACAACCACTTTAGTATCAGTTCCCAATTCCTGTTTTAACTGGGCTTCTACGGATTCCAGGGTAGTAGGCGTATTATTGATATAATATTTAAGATCAGAAGTGATCGTGAGGGAAACGTTCATCGGCTTGATCTCCGACACGTTGGAGGAAGGGAGCGAAACCGGCATTCCCGAGGGGGTTACGAAATTAGAGGTCAACAGGAAAAAAATAAGCAACAGAAATACCAGGTCTGTCATAGAAGCCATGTTGAACTCTGCAGTCACTCTGTTTTTTCGGTCCAGTTTCATTCAATTTATTTAGGTTGTTGCAACAGCTCCATAAATTCAATTGAACTATATTCCATCTTGTTTACGATCTTATCCACTCTTAACACAAGATAGTTATAGCCTACATATGCAATTATCCCGACTACAAGGCCGCCCACTGTAGTGATCATTGCTTCGTACATTCCTGAAGATAATAATTTAGGACTCACCGAGCCTTCTTCCTGCGCAATGGCAATAAAGGCCTGTATCATTCCCGTAACGGTTCCAAAGAACCCGATCATAGGACCGGCACCGGATATAGTGGCCAGGAAACTGAGATTTTTCTCCAGCTTATAGAGTTCCATCTTGCCCACATTCTCGATCGAGGCTTCAATACTGGAAAGAGGCGTACCGATCTTAGTAATTCCTTTTTCGATCATCCTGGCAAAAGGGGTATCAAACTGCTGGCATTGTGCGATGGCTCCGGGAATATCTCCGTTGTATACCAGATTTTTTATTTTTTCAATAAAGCGGTCCGGCTCTTTATCAGCCTTCTTAAGGGTCAGTATCCGTTCGACGATGATGTAAACAGCGATGACAGAAAGGATACCAAGCGGGATCATTACCCACCCGCCTTTCATAGCCAGGTCCAGGATAGAGATGGACTCTTCTGCATTACCGGATGTTCCGCCTGGAACTCCCGAAGTAGTAATTTGTAGTAAAATAGTTGCCAGCATCTGTAATCCCCAAAAGGGAGTTAATTAAAAAGACATGACCCATACAGAGCTTCCAAAATCATCACCCAGCTCATCTTTCATCCTTAAAGCATCTTCTTTATTGTCAAAATCATCAAAAGCCACTTTATAAAATCCACTGCCGGAGGAAGGCTCTATTACCGTCACATGGCCTCCGCTTTTAGCTATTTTATTACGGAATTTATATGCATTCTCTTTTTTCAGGAAAGATCCGACGATCACGAAATATCTTCCGTTTTTGGCACTGCTCGCCCCGATCGCTTCGCTTTCAGAGTCTGCAGCAACGGAAATACCGCTATCGGATAATTCTCTTTGCTTATCGATCAGAGTCTGCTTGGCAGGATTTTCCTCCGGCTGTAAAACAGTCGTAGCTCCTATCTGGGTAGAAAATTCCTCCCCTTCACTGGTATAGGTATCCGATGCAAGCTCTTCCTCTCCTGTGGCCACAAGTGAATCCGCATTTTCGCTGCTTTCTTCACTTTGTCCGGAAAGCACGGATTCTGAGGCTATCTGCTTACTATTCCCAAAAATATTAAAACTTGCCAGGCTCTTGTCGTTATTCTTTGTATACACGATCAATGCACCGACTCCCACCAGCAACAGGATAGGAATAACGATCATGACCATTTTCAGGACAGATCCTTTTTTAGGGGCAGGTGTTTCTGAGGTGGTTTCCTTTTGAGACTGTACAGTGGGAGGTAATTGCTTTCTTACAACCGGCCTTACAGGTCTTTGTGGTGTACTCATATCTGTTTGTTTTCTATCTATGGGTTTGAAAAATAGCTCCTGTAAACCGAAACTTTCTTCCAGATAATTCACTCTTGTATCCGGCTCAAATTCCAGTTTATTTTCCACGTTGTAAAACAGCTTCCCTATTTCGTGAAAAACATAATTATTATTGATACGGAGTTCTTCCCTGATGGCAGACACAAATCGTTTAATCTTCTCCAACGCTTCTGACAACTCAATCCCTTCTTCCCGGGCAATCGTTGTAGCCAACAAACCATCCTGTACTTTCAATTGTTCGTTAAACGCAATCCTTTTGGAAGGGGGCGTAAAACGATGCGTGATAGGATGCACCTCCACGCTTTTCACCTCCGTGATAAACCCTCCGAAATCGGGGATCACCACACAGTTGTGTGCATATAATAAGTCCTGTATGTAATTCTCTAACTGCATTAAAATGAATACGTTAATCCAGCAAGCACGTTAATTCCCTTGTTGGAATAATACAAGTACCGCTGATATTTCTGCGACAGGATATTGTTGACCTCAATAAATGCGGAGAAAGATCTTGAAAATAAATAATCTATTTTAAAGTTAAGATCCGCAATTCCTTTGAGGTTTATTTCCTGTCCGGAAAGGTAATTTTTACCCTTTAGACCACCAAGGTAATAAAAATCAGCGTTAAAATACACTTTTTGATTCAAATTATAGGTCGCCAATACTGATCCGGTGAAATCCGGGCGATGCCAGGCCGAAGTGATCGTATCGCTCATCGTGTATTTAAAATAACCTGCTGCCAGTCCTAAACGGAAGCTTCTGCTTACTTCATACCCTAATTCTCCACCCAGATTAAGGATATTAACCGTATTTTTGTTGTATAGCACTGTAAACCGTGAAGTATCGGTAAGAGCATTATTGAAGAAATAAAGATATTTATAATTGGCAGTGGATACTTTTATCTGATAGGTTACCCCTCCTTTCAGACCGCCTTTAATTCCTCCGTACAGATCAAGGGTCTTATTGGTATGAAAAAGAGGAACGTCCGGCTCCAGGAACGGATTTTCGCGGGACAAGGTGCGCAGGGTATTTTTCTGCATATCTCCGTCCAGTCCGGCAAATGCGATCACTTTATTCTCTGCCAGGTTATATTCTGCATTAAGCCTTGGATACAAATGGAACTTAGGGTAATCCGTGATCGTGTCGTTGGAATAAGCAAGATTTATCCCTCCTGTCACCCGGAATTTATCATTGACCTTATACAAGAGCGCAGGTTTTACAGAAACCAACGTACGGGATATAGAAGAAGAATCGGTACGTCTGGCAGACGAAACTCCCGCCTCTACCAGGATACTTTTATCACTGGCCAGCCAGTAATCTGATTTCAGGTTCCAAAGGATCTCCCCTTCTTTTGCTCCGGTGTACGAGGAGAAATTATAATAATTAAGATCTGTATTATAATTGAATTTAGCCTGCTTGTTCTTGTTCTCAAGTCCGGCAGAAACCACAAACGTATTAAAGACCTGTTTCAGGCTGTCTCCTCCGGCAGAAGGCTCACGGAACTGATCATATCCATAAAAATTATGACGGTTTCTAAGATACCCTATACTCCCCCGCAGGATCGTCGTTTTCCCAATGTATTTCCCATAGAGGTCTACCTGGTTTTCACTCATGCCCGAGTTTTTGACAGGTCCGTTCTTGGAGGAGAAATGCTTCAGATGCAGACCATATGTGGCTTTCTCATTTCGTTTATTATTAAAAAAAGCTTCCAGGTAAGGACTCGTGTAGTTTCCGAATCCGATCTTGATATAGTCTCCGTACAGCTTGTTCAGATCCTCATTTTTGATCGTTACTATTTTGACTTTCGTATCCAGCCTTGGCAGCAGCAACTCTATCTCCTGAGCAGTATATTCAAGAGGAGCAGTAGAGGAAGGTGGTACGGGTTGTACATTGTTGATCTTTTCGAAATGACGGTTCGCTGCCGGTAATTCTATTTTGGCATTTTTGACGATCTCCATACTCCCTGCCAGACGACCTTCGTCCTGAGCAAAAGAAGCAGAAGCGCCCAACATAAGCAGCAGGATAGTCAGCCTGAGAGTACGGGTTCCGGGTACAGAATACATCGACGTTGAATTAAATACTTTGATCATTGCAGAAAGACAGCTCTGTTTTCTAAAACATATATTATTCATTGCTATCGTCCTCCTTTCCTTCTATTTCTGCCAGTCTGGCTTTTGCTTTTTCTACGATCTCTTTATTTTTAGAATTCGCAATAATGGATTTCAAAGTCGCTTTTGCCTGAAAGATCTCGTCCATGGCCACCAGGTTTTCAGAGATCAGCAAAAACGAACGACCCAGCCAATATTCGTCCGACGAAAAATTATTATTCAGGTAATAAAGGCTCTCGATGGACTGCTTGTATTTTTTCTGCTTGTACTGGATCTCGGAAATATAATACTGTGCTTCCGCCGACATCAGTTCGTTGTTATAATTGATCAGGTTCAGGAAATAATCGGTGGCTTTTTCATACTCTCCTCTTGCATACGCTGCTCTTCCCAGAAACATGCTGGCCCTGGATTCTGCATTGATATTGATCCCTCCTGTTTTCAACACTTCATTGGCATAAAATTC